>JAZROQ010000076.1:0-2082 GCA_045648765.1 Acutalibacteraceae bacterium | reverse complement strand
CATCATTACCCCATAAGCAGCAATGCCGTTTTCACCCGTGTAGGCCATAAGTTGCCAGTTGTATAAAATCCCGACAAGGCTCATGGAAATATTATTCATGAACTCGGAAGAGCCGTTGGTACACGCTTTTAAAATAGCTTTGCCGTCGTAGGAAGTTTTGCCCAAACGGAGAATGCTGCTGTTTTTGGCAAAGAAATAGAAAAGCGGAACAGCGCCACCCACAAACTGTGAAAAAGCAGTTGCCAAAGCGGCACCGAGCAGTTTGTGTTCTTGCGGAAAGGAAAGGACCAACACGGCGTCCAACACCATGTTGGAAACGCCCGATATTACGGTTGTCAAAAGACCAAGTTGCGGTTTTTCTGCGGCAACAAAAAAACTTTGGAACATTACTTGTAACATAAAAAACGGCAACGTGGTAAAGATGACACGCGCATACAGAACGCAGTTGTCCAGCAAAATGCCCTGGGCGCCCAGTAACGAAGCAATGGGACGAACAAACAAAAAGCCAAGCGTGGCAAAAACAATGCCGACTACAAAAGCAACGTATACGAGCAACGAAAAATAGCGGTTTGCTTTTTCTTTATTGCCCTCGCCGTATGTTTTGGCAACCAATGCTGTGCCGCCTGTTCCCAACATAAAGCCGACGGTGCTGATAATCATAATGACCGGCATAATCAAATTGACAGCTGCAAACGGTGTTTTACCCGCAAAGTTTGAAACAAAAAAACCGTCAACCACACCGTAAATGGATGTGAAAATCAGCATGGCAATAGAAGGAAAGGTGAACTGTATGAGTTTTTTGTAAGTAAAATGAGAGGAAAGCGGAATATACATTATTTTCTCCTAATATGATGAATGACAAAGAAAATCAGATAACCCATTAAAAACCCTACGGTATTTAAAATTAAATCGTCAATATCGGTAACGCGGTCGTAAAAGGGGAGTTGTAATATCTCGATACATAACGAAACACCAATCCCCGCGGCAATCGCTTTTTTGGGTGTGTTAAGTTCCTTAAAAACGATTGGCCAAACAATACCTAACGGAAGAAACATGGCCGTATTGCCGATAACGTTGAGCAAAATTTCTCTTTTGTTTGGGTAGTCAAGCAAATACACAAAAGGCAGACAGTTTATCCGAAAAGGGAAAGCGGTCGCAGGGTCAAAAACAAGGGGTTGTATTTGACCGTTCATCGTGGAAAACGGGAAGAAAGTAAACCGCGCGACAACGATAAGGCAAACGTAAACCAAAAGCAGTTGTAACTCTCGTTTTAGGCTTGTTTGCCTTTTCTTTATGGATTGCAGCACCCTCACTAAGAGCCAAATGGCGCTGATGAGCAGAACGATATCGGAATAGTGTATGTAAAGCATTTTCTCCTCCAAAAGCAAGGTGATTTGTTACAGTATAGCATATTTTTAAAATTTCTCCAAGTATAACTTGGCGGAATACCGTTTGTTTGCAGATTGACAATATTGTGTGGAATATGATAAAAAGAAGGTAATAAATTGAGTTTGCGGGTGATGAATAAATGAAGCTTAAAGTGATGACTTATAACATTGAGCACGGCTTGGATTATGTTGAGTACAGAAATGTCAAAAAAGATATCATCAATATGGATTTGGCGGCGTCGGTCATTAATGAAGTAGATGCGGACATTATTTGTTTGAACGAGGTAAGGGGTAAGGGAAAACACCCTGTATTTACGGAACAAGCAGAAATCATGGGGGAGAAAACTAACCGAAATTTCGTGTTTTCAAAATGCATCGATTTTCCAAACCTTGGTCCTTATGGCGACGCTTTGCTTGCTCGATATCCCATTACCAAATATGAAATAATTGATATTCCCGACCCGCAAGTGCGAGATGAAGATGCGTATTACGAAACGCGAAAGCTTTTAAAAGTTGAGTTTGAACTCGAAAAGAAAATCACGGTTTTCATTTCTCATTTTGGTCTTGCTAAATCCGAGCAACGAAACGCGGTGAAAGTGTTGCTTCGAGAAATAAAAAAAGTGGATACGCCTATTATTTTTATGGGGGATTTAAACATCACGCCTGACAATGAAATTATACAACCGATATATGC
>JAZROQ010000075.1:0-6428 GCA_045648765.1 Acutalibacteraceae bacterium | reverse complement strand
AATGAAAATTGTCTTCCTAAGACCGCTTGGCCTCCGACTTCCTTCAAGACACCTGCGAAAAAAATTTTTGCACCGTTTACGCACACCGATTTTAGGTATACACCGTAGGGGCGGATACTATCCGCCCGCAGCCTCGCTCTTTGGGAGAGGTGGCGGCGCAGCCGACGGAGAGGGCAAAAAGTGCCGTTCTCGGCGGGCGGCAGATTGCCGCCCCTACATTCTCGATTTTGGTTTTACACAAAGACAATCCCTCCGACACGGCTTACGCCGTGCCACCTCCCTTTACACAAGGGAGGCATTTCCCTCTTCACTTTTCACTCTTCACTCTTCACTGCGGCAATGCAATTGCCGCAAAGGCAATCCCTCCGACACGGCTTACGCCGTGCCACCTCCCTTTACACAAGGGAGGCTCTCCCGCCTTGTTTGGTTTTCACACAGCCGTTCCAACGCTTTGTTGTGTTCGCGCAGGATATATTGTTTGGAATTCCCCACACGCTCGACAAGGTCACCCCACGTTAACCCTTGCACGTACCGCAGCCGCATAATCCGCCGCTGAAAATCGGTGAGCAACGTGTGCTGTATGCGCGAAAAGTTGCGAAGTTGCGCCGCCGCCAATGTTTTGCGCATTGCCAAGCGCTCGGCGTGTAAATCGTGCAGCAGTTGCATATCCACTTCCTCTAACCCGCTAAATTCTTCTTCCAATGCCAAAATATCTTGCCATTCTTCATCCATTGCCCGCAGTTCCCGCCGCAACGCCACCACCTTTTGTAATTCTGTTTTCATTTTCTCTGCACTCACACTCAATGCCATATTGTTCCTCCTTTTCACATTCCGCGCACACCGCTATGCCCCACACATAAAGCGGCGTACCACACACTTCACAAAAACCACACACTTGCTCGTCGCACCGCGCATCATATGCCGGACACGACGGCTGACAATATACCTTCCCGCACACCACACACATTTTTTTGCTGTTTCTCCTCCTGACTTTTCCACCGTTTGTGGAAAACTTGCCGTTTTGAACACGCAGATTCGGATTTTGGATAAGGATACGGATTAGGATACAGATTAGGATACGGATTTAAAGACACAACTTGCCGCAACTTGCTGCAACTTGTTACAACCCTTGCGTCCCGTCGTAATCCTCGTCGTAAAAAGCGTTTGGCGGTTCGGGATATTTTGCCCGCCGCGTTCTCACGCGCTGATGCCGCCGCCAATGCACAATTTGCAAATAGGTGCGGCTTTCCACTTCGTAAAATTCGAGCATACCCGCCACCGCAAGCGCGCGCATGGCTTCTGCCACCGCTTCCGACGAAACGTCTTCGCGCAGCGGAAACAACTTTGCCCGCAAAAACGGCGGGCGCGCATCGCACCGCCCAAAATCGTCGCACTGTACGAGTAACCGATAAAAACACACCTCCTCAAACCACGAAAGCCCCTCGACCGACGGACTGTAACAAATGGATTCTTTCAAAATACGATTCGGCATTTTCTTCTCCTTTCTACTTTAAGTAGAGTTTTAGGCAATAAAAGAAACCAAAAGGCAACTTTTTGGTAGTCACCCTTAGGTTACCCCTATTATATCCTACTTTTGGTAGAATGTCAAGTAAAAAGTAGAAAATCCTTGCAAAATATCTACTTTGGGTATATAATAGTAGAAAAAGGGAGGGATACACCGTGTCCATTGCCAAAAACATTCGACGTCTGCGCGAAGCGCATTCGATGACACAGCAAGAACTGGGCGCCATTGCGGGCGTTTCGGATAAAGCGGTATCCACATGGGAAAACGGCACCAAAACACCGCGTATGGGGGCAGTTGCCCGCTTGGCGGAATATTTTGGGATTCCCAAAAGCGAAATTTTGGACGATACCGTCGCACCAAAAGCCAACAAACAGTTTGCACAAACGCTCGACCGCCTTTGCAACGCGTGGGAAAAAACGCCCGAGCGCATCGAACGGGATTTGTCGTTGCGTGGCGGCAGGTTGTTGCAGTTGCGGCGGGGCGAATCGCAACCCACCGAACAAGAGCTTGATTTGTTTGCAGGGTATTTTCACACCCCGCGTGCGGTGTTGCGCGACGGCGGGGCTGTTTCGTTTGACAAGCCCAACGTCACCCCCATTCCCGTGACATTGCACGACGCGCGGCGTGTTCCCGTTTTGGGGCGCGTGCCGGCGGGTGTCCCGATTGAAGCGATTACCGACGTGGTGGAGGAAATTGAACTTTCCGACCGTCTTTCCACCGACGGGTACGATTATTTTGGGTTGCTCGTCACCGGCGACAGCATGGTTCCCGAATACCGCGACGGCGACGTGGTGATTTTGCGGGTGCAACCCACCGCCGAAACGGGTGACGACGTGGTGGCATATATCGGCAACACCGACGCCACCCTCAAACGCCTGACCGTAACCGAAAGCGGCATTCAGCTGCGCCCTTTAAACCCCGATTATGCCGTGCGCAGTTTTTCCAACACCGAGGTACAAACCCTGCCGGTGACCATTGCGGGTGTGGTGGTGGAACAACGCCGCATACGGAGGCGCTGAATGCAAACGGTTTTGTGTTATTTGGAAAAACAGGGGCAGTATTTGATGCTGTACCGTAACAAAAAACAAAACGATATTAACGCCGGCAAATGGATTGGCGTGGGCGGCAAAATCGAGCCGGGCGAAACGCCCGAAATTGCCTTGCTGCGCGAAGTGCGCGAAGAAACCGGCCTTTCACTCACCGACTACCGCTTTCGCGGGGTGGTGGAGTTTCGGTCGGATATCGCTCAGCCTGAAAGCATGTATTTGTTCACCGCCACTCGGTGGGAAGGCACGCTGACAAACTGTGACGAGGGCGAATTGCGCTGGATTGCCAAAAACGACTTGCACCGCTTTCCCTTGTGGGAGGGCGATGCCGTATTTTTGGAAAAACTGACCGAAGACTCTCCCCCGTTTCGGTTACTGCTGCAATATAGGGGCGACACGTTGGTTTCACACGAGTTTTCAACCTATTAACAAAACGGACGGTCACAGACTGTCTTTGGAAGTGATGATATATGCTCAACAACTTATACACCGCCCGCGGTGAATCGCTTGTCGGCACCCCGTGGGAAAAATATCCCCGCCCCCAACTGCGCCGAAACAGTTATCTTTCGCTAAACGGCACGTGGAAACTGACCGTATCGGGCGAACTGATGCCCTTTTCCGTTGAGGTTCCCTTTTGCCCGGAAAGTTTGCTTTCGGGGGTGAATCGGCATTTCCCCGAGGGTAGCATGCTTTGCTACCAGCGCCGCTTTCGGTTGCCGCAAGGCTTTAACAAAGGCAGGGTGTTGCTGCACGTCGGTGCCGCCGACCAAGTGGCAGATGTGCTTTTAAACCACCACCCCATCGGTCACCACGAAGGCGGTTACACCGCCTTTACACTGGATATCACCGACGCGCTGGCCGAAGAAAACCTGTTGGAAATTTTTTGTGTTGACAATCTGTACGACCGCTCGTTGCCCTATGGCAAACAAACGCGGAGTCGCGGCGGTATGTGGTATACCCCTGTTTCGGGTATTTGGCAAAGCGTGTGGCTCGAAAGTGTGCCGACACGCTATATCCAAAATTTAACCATCGAAAACCGCGGCTATGCCGTGCACGTTACCATCAACCCCGCCTTAAACGGCACGGTACAAGTGGAAGGGTTGGGCGAGTATCCGTTGCAAAACGGCAAAGCGGTTATCGAACCCGAAAACCCGCATTTGTGGAGTCCCGAAGACCCCTATCTGTATTCTTTTCGCCTCACGGCAGAAGAGGATACGATAGACTCTTATTTTGCTATTCGCACCATCGAAACCAAGGTGATAAACGGTATCCCGCGCCTTTGCCTGAACGGCAAGCCCTATTTCTTCCACGGTTTGTTGGACCAGGGGTATTGGCCCGACGGATTGTATACCCCCGCCGCCCCCGAATGTTATGCCGACGACATCGCGGCCATGAAAAAATTGGGCTTTAACACCCTGCGCAAACACATCAAGGTGGAAGCCGAAGAATTTTACTACCAGTGCGATAAATTGGGGATGCTTGTTTTTCAAGATATGGTGAACAACGGTGACTACCGCTTTCTTCGCGATACCGCCATTCCCACCGTGCGCATTCAAAAATGCGCCGACAAACACAAACACAAAGACCCCAAAACCCGCGCACGGTTTTTGCAAGGCATGGAACAAACCGTGACGCAACTGAAAAACCACCCTTGCATTGTGTATTGGACCGTGTTTAACGAGGGGTGGGGGCAGTTTGACAGCGACGAAGTATATCAAAAACTGCGCGCGTTAGACGACACGCGCATCATCGACACCACTTCCGGGTGGTTTCGGCGCCGTTGCAGCGACGTGGAAAGTCTGCATATTTATTTCGGACCGTGGAATCAAATTCGCCCCGCCAAAAAACCGCTGGTGCTCAGCGAGTTTGGCGGCTACACTTTGGCAGTAGCGGGGCATCTTTTTAACCCCGATAATACCTACGGTTACAAAGCCTGCAAAGACCAAGCGGATTTCCAAAACAAATTGTCGGCGCTGTACCAAAACAAGGTGCTGCCGTCTATTCCCAAAGGGCTTTGCGGCGCCATCTGCACCCAAGTCAGCGACATCGAAGACGAAATTAACGGCCTTTTAACCTACGACCGCAAAATCTGCAAAGCCGACCAACACGTCATGACCACCTTGGCATCCCAACTGCAAGAACAACTAAAAAAAGATTGCCAAACAACATAAAAAAGCGAGGGGATTTCCCCTCGCTTTTTATTTGTCTTTTAACACTTTTTCAAAACCACCACACGACCAAGGTCGTCAATTCTTCTAACAATACCTGTTGCTTTCATAATATATAATAATCTCCTTGTTTTACAAATTTGTACTGTTAGTATCTGTAAAACAAGGAGATTTATACTTGTTTTTATTTATTGATTTCGTTCAAAAATTAATGACACAACTTTCAAGAAAACCATAAAACGTCATTTCTATAAATCCAAATTACATATTATTATTGATGCGATTATTATTATAAGACAAATAACACCCAATATGACCCCTTGCTTTTTTCTCTTTTGGTATTGAGGGTCTTGCTTCTTAAGAATAGAATCATTAAAGTTTTGTATAAACACCCATGAGTTATTTGCAATTGACTGTTCTTTACAAACCAAAATAATTTCTTTATTGTCATAAGTTTCAATGCGTATGTATGAATAATTTGCATCAATAACTTCTTTTCTTCCTTCGCCAGAAACGGCACCAACAATAGCCCCTGTAACGCCAAATAAAACGCCACCAATAATAGTGCGAGCCAGTTTATTTTTGTCCTCAAAGTGTGTTTCGTTATACGATGAGCATTTTTGCATACTCTTAATATTATCCATATTTATTTCAAATTCAAATGAAGCAGAATCATGATACCTCAAGGTTAAAGTCCAAGTTTTTGTGTTATAAACCAAACTGGCTGGACGATTATCAATTTCTACAAGCAAAACACCAACACTCATTGTAATACCCCTTATTGTGAATTTAATTCATATTTTTTCAAGAATATATTTATTGTTCTTTTTTGATAAGTAAATTTTATAGCCGTATGTGGTCAGATTTTTATGTATATAATCTTTGATTGATTCTGCAATATCTATATCGGTCAAGTTATAGTTCTCCATAAACCAAGATAACATATCGCTAAAATTCATTGACCAACCTGTTTTCCTTAAAGCGTTAATCATATCCTCCGAAATCTTTTTTATTGTTGAATGAAGATATTCGTAACCTTTTTTATTTTTAACATATGTGTTGTTACTGTCTATTTCGGCATATCCTAACTGTACAAATTTATGGGCGATAGGAAACTCATGTATTGTTTCGGCTACATATCCGTATGAATTAAAAAAATTAATAATCAATTCAATTTTTTCTTGAATAGTAAAATTAGAATCCTTAATTTCGCAAACCTCCTTACTATATGAGTATTATATCATAAAACATTCAGAAAAACAAGCGAGGTGAATTTCACCTCGCTTGTTCTTTATATCGTTTCAAAATACTATGTACTGCAATCGCAAACTTTTCTTCAAGTGTCAATGAGTTATCCAGTGGGTCCCCCTCGCGGATGCGCATGTTACGCTTTGTGTAATTTAGCACTGAGGGTGGTAACCACATCGAACAGTTCATCCGATGGGCCGGAGATAACACAAGCGCCGCAAATGGGACAGGGGGGATTTTCGCGCACGCTGTCCACTGCTGCCTGACAAGCGGAAATGTCACCCTCCAACACCACGGTCACGTGACCGCCGCAGGAGGTTTCCCGCGCGCTCAATTCCAGTGTAGCACATTTGAGCATTTGATCGACTGCCTGAACGGCATGAGAGGCGCCAAGGACTTCTACCAAGGCATAAGCTTCCGGTTTGTTCATCGTCATACGCC
>JAZROQ010000074.1:0-3996 GCA_045648765.1 Acutalibacteraceae bacterium | reverse complement strand
ACCGTATTGTCGCGTTTGCCGATGGTATACAAGGTATCGAAAAATTTGTGATTGACAGTTTTGTGCAATCGGCGCGAGCGGGTGCCGTGTGTCCGCCCTCGGTACTGGGCATCGGTATCGGCGGCACGGCAAACGTGGCGGGAAATCTTGCCAAAGAAGCGGCGTGTTTGCGCACGGTCGGCTCCAAACATTCCGACCCGATGTTTGCCAAAATCGAAGAAGATTTATATAAAGCGCTCAACAACTTAAATGTCGGTATTCTGGGTGCGGGCGGTGAAACCTCGGTACTCGCCGTCAACGTGGAATATGCCTACACCCACATTGCCGGTATTGCCGTGGCAACCAGCACTAACTGCATGGTTGCGCGCAGAGCATCTTCGCGCATCAGTGCCGATGGCACGGTTGCGACAATGAAAAGCCCCAACTGGTTTGGCGATCGATAAGAGGAGGAGTTTTTAATGGCTACATATTATTTAACCGCGCCTCTCACCGACGAGGATGTCAGCAAACTGAAAATCGGAGATATGGTGTATATCAGCGGTAACGCGTTTACTTGCCGTTCACGGTTACAAAAATATATTTTTGACGAAGGCAATAAACTCCCTTTTGATACCAAAGATAGAAACATTCTTATCCACAACGGCCCGATTGTCATCAAAGAAGACGGCAAATGGAAACTGGTTTCCTTTATGCCTACGTCCAGCATACGGTTCGAAAAATGGGGCGCCAAAAGTGTCGACCAATGGAACCTCAAAATGATAGTCGGTAAAACCACCATGGGTAAAAACACTGCCGAGATGATG
The DNA here is from genome assembly GCA_045648765.1 of Acutalibacteraceae bacterium. GTDB lineage: Bacteria > Bacillota > Clostridia > Oscillospirales > Acutalibacteraceae > RGIG3009. The sequence continues at coordinate 3,193 of JAZROQ010000074.1, read as the reverse complement.
AAGAATAAAAAGTGTGTGCACGTTTCTCCGCGCTCAGTCAGCCCGAATTTGTGGATCGATTCCATCACAGTTGAAGAGGTGCATTTGTTTGATGAACTTGGCAGCATCGAAGCGGCTTGGTTTTTCAAGATGGATAATTTAGGTCCCTTTATTGTGGATATCGATTGCGAAGGCAACAACTATTTTGATGCGCTCGACAATGAGATAGCAAGGCGCAAAAACGAGGAACTTGAAAAACTGGGAATCCCCGGCGACTTCGAATACACCAAACTATATTAAAAAAAGAACGAGTACAACGTACTCGTTCTTTTTTGTTGTTAAGATTAATTATCCAAATACCGACAAGCGGCAAGGGCGGCAATCGCGCCGTCCGCAGCAGCAGTGGCTACTTGGCGAATATTCTTTTGACGGCAGTCACCTGCCACAAAAATGCCTTTGTTTTCGGTGGTGCATTCTTCACCGTAAGCAGCATAGCCGCGCTCATCCAACGTCAAAACGTTGGCAAACGCTTCGTTTTGCGGAATAAGTCCAATGGCGACAAACAAGCCGTCCAACGCCAAATCTTTGGTGGAGTTATCGGCGGTTTTGCACAAGGTCACACCCGCAAAAGCATCGTCGCCAAGCAAAGCAGAAACGGTGGTTCCCAAAATTACCTCAATGTTTTCTTTCGCATTGACTTGCTCACACAATTTGCCTTCACCTGTCAAAAAATCGAGGTTTTGGATAACGTACACCTTTTTGCACAGTTCGGCAAGTTGCAAGGCTTCTTGCAAGGCGGAATTGCCGCCGCCGACCACACCGACGGTTTGGTCTTTAAAGAACGCTCCGTCGCATACGGCGCAAAACGAAATACCGTTGCCGATAAACTCTTCTTCTTTGGGCAATCCAAGCAAACGGTGTTTAGCGCCCGTGGCAATAATAACTGTTTTAGCTTCAAAACTGCCGCTATCAGTCACCACGGTTTTGACGTCGCCGTCGGTTATCGAAAGCACTTCGCCAAATTCAAATTCAGCGCCTTGTTCGACCACTTGTTCCACCAATTTCTCGGAAAACTCGTTACCGGTCACGCTCAAAAAGCCAAGCAGGTTTTCCACTTTGGGGGAAAAGGTGATTTGTCCGCCAAAAGTAGCTTTTTCAATCACCAACGCCGTTTTGTTGGCGCGGCGAGCATAGAGGGCGGCGGTCAGCCCCCCAGGGCCGCCGCCGACAATGATTATATCGTACATGGTATCCACCTATTACAGGCCGAGTCCTTGCTTAATGGCACCGACACCGGCAAATTTTTCGACTTCACCGTTTTTGACAACCACCAAAGTGGGGGCTTGTTTAATGCCCAGCGCGTTGGTGAGTTCCAAATGATCGGTTGCCAACAGCTTTTCGTAAGCATAACCGGCTTTGTCCATCATGGTGCAAGCGATTTTGCAGTTCGGGCAAGTGGCCGAGGTGAACAAGTAGCTGCCGTCAGCTAATTCCAACGTGTCCGCAGCGGGGGCGGCGGGTGCCGTTTCCTCTTTGGGACCTTGGTGAGTCAAAACGCTGGTTTCAATATTGTATTCCACACGTTCTTTGTACTCTTGGGTTTTACCGGCGTTCCAGTTTTGCACCGGGCGGTAATAACCGGTGATACGGCTGTAAACTTCGGCAGATTCACCGCATTCGGGGCAAACGTATTGTTCACCGGTCAAATAACCGTGGTTTTTACACACCGAGTAAGTGGGGGAAATGGTGTAATACGGCAATTTGTAATTTTCGGCAATTTTGCGAACCAAGGTGGCAGCCGCTTCCCAAGTGGGCATTTTTTCGCCGAGGAAAGCGTGGAACACGGTACCCGAAGTGTAGCGCGTTTGCAACTCGTCTTGGATATCCAATGCCGTAAAAATATCATCCGTATAACTAACCGGCAAGTGGCTGCTGTTGGTGTAGTAAGGAGCGCCGCCGGCTTCTGAAGCGGTAACAATTTCGGGGAATTGGTCCACGTCGTGTTTTGCCAAACGATACGAGGTCGATTCGGCGGGAGTGGCTTCCAAGTTGTACAAATCGCCGTATTCTTCTTGATAATCCGACAAGCGTTCACGCATATGGTCAAGCACTTGTTTGGTAAATTCTTGACATTTTTCGGTGGTCATGTCGGCTTTAATCCATTTGGCATTCAAACCGGCTTCGTTCATACCGACCATACCAATGGTGGAGAAGTGGTTGCCAAACGAACCGAGGTAACGTTTGGTGTAGGGGTACAAACCTTCTTCCAATAATTTGGTAATAACAGTACGTTTAATTTTCAGCGAACGAGCCGCAATGTCCATCATACGGTCTAAGCGTTTGTAGAAATCGGCTTCGTCTTCTGCCATGTAAGCAATACGCGGCATGTTAATGGTAACAACACCCACAGAACCGGTGCTTTCACCGGAACCAAAGTAACCGCCGGATTTTTTGCGCAATTCACGCAAATCCAAACGTAAGCGGCAGCACATGGAGCGCACGTCGCTGGGTTCCATATCACTGTTGATATAGTTCGAGAAATACGGTGTGCCGTATTTAGCGGTCATTTCAAACAACAGTTTGTTGTTTTCGGTGGGCGACCAGTCGAAATCACGGGTGATAGAATAAGTCGGAATGGGGTATTGGAAACCACGGCCGTTGGCGTCGCCTTCAATCATGATTTCGATAAACGCTTTGTTCACCAATTTCATTTCTTCTTGGCAATCACCGTAGGTGAAATCCATTTCTTTGCCACCGACAATAGCGGGCAAATCTTTAAGGTCGGCAGGAACCGTCCAGTCAAGCGTGATGTTGGAGAACGGTGCTTGAGTACCCCAACGGGAAGGCGTGTTTACACCGTAAATAAAGGATTGCACGCATTGTTTAACTTCTTTGTAAGAAAGGTTGTCCACTTTAACAAACGGAGCCAAATAGGTATCAAACGAGGAGAATGCTTGTGCACCTGCCCATTCATTTTGCATAATACCAAGGAAGTTGACCATTTGGTTACATAAGGTGGAAAGGTGACCGGCGGGCGAAGAAGTGATTTTGCCGGGAACACCGCCGAGGCCTTCTTTGATCAGTTGTTTCAAGCTCCAACCTGCGCAATAACCGGTCAGCATGGAGAGGTCATGAATGTGGATATCGCAGTTGCGGTGAGCATTGCTGATTTCTTCGTCATAAATTTCCGACAACCAATAGTTGGCGGTAATGG
>JAZROQ010000073.1:0-10378 GCA_045648765.1 Acutalibacteraceae bacterium | reverse complement strand
ATATGTCGCTTGTAGGCCCCAGACCTGAAAGAATTGAAAACGTGTATGAATACTCTAAGGAATATCCCGAATTTGAGTTAAGGCACAAGGTAAAGGGCGGTATTACGGGCTATGCGCAGTTATACGGCAAATATAACACAAGTCCTAAGGACAAGCTTAATATGGACCTTATTTATATTGAAACCTATTCAATCATACAGGATATAAAGCTACTGATTTTAACCATTAAGGTTTTGTTTATGAAAGAAAGTACCGAAGGGTTTGATGCAAGCGCAAATGCGCATATCCGCCCTGTAAATAATAAAAATGAATCCGGAGAGTAAAAATGGAATTAAACAGTAAAACCATTAAAAAAATACTGCTTGTAGTGTTTTTATCTACACTTATAGTATGGGCTGTATTTAATAATACTGTGGTATTTGGTATTGTGGGCAAGCTATTTTCCTATATAAGCCCTATTATTGCAGCTTTATGTATAGCCTTTATTCTTAACGTTTTGTTACGTGTTTTAGAAACCAAGGTTTTCTTCTTTTTTGACAAGTCTAAGCACAATTTTATTAGAAAAATTAAGCGTCCGCTTAGTTTAGTGCTTACCTATCTGTTAGCGATGGGCGTTATTGCATTATTGGTTTTGGTAATTATTCCGGACCTTATTGATACCGTTATTTATGTTGTAAAGTCCTTACCGTCATTTTTAAAGGATATGCGTGAGTGGGTTGTGGGAATAGCTGCTAACTTCGGTATAGCCGCTAATAAAATTCCTACAATAAATTTTGATTTGAACGATACTCTTAATACACTTCAAAATCTTTTAAGCGACTATTCTAATACAATAGTGAACGGTGCTGCTAATATTACTTCATCGGTTGTAGGCGGTATTTACGATGTTCTTTTCAGCCTGATTATTTCGGTTTACGTGTTAGCTCAAAAAGAACGTATTGGAAGGTTTTTGAAAAAGGTTATTGACTCTTTCGTTCCAAAAAATATTGCAAAAACAGTTTATCATATATCAAATCACGCTTCTGAATCTTTTTCGCGTTTTATTGGCGGTCAGTTAACCGAATCTATAATTTTAGGTGTGCTTTGCTATATAGGTATGCTTATTTTCAGATTCCCGAATGCTGCTATTATATCGGTTTTAATTGCAGTATCTTCTTTAGTGCCTATAGTTGGTGCTATAGTTGGTGTTGTAATAGGTGCTCTTTTGATAGTTATCACTAATCCCATAAAAGCACTTTTCTTTATTATATTTATTTTAATTTTACAGCAAATTGAAGGCAACGTTATATATCCTAAGGTTGTAGGAAAAGCGGTTGGATTACCTTCTATTATGGTGGTAAGTGCGGTGCTTATTGGTGGTAATATAGGCGGCATTTTAGGCGTACTTTTAAGTGTGCCGCTATCGGCTTTGCTCTTTACCCTTTTGAAAGAAGCAATAGATAATAAAAAGAAAATTAAAGATAAAAAATAAAAAATAGACTCCCGGGGGAGACACTTCGTAAAGAAGTAGTCTCCCTTTTTTATATAAAGAAAAAATGACACTTTCTGTTTTTGAAAGTGTCATAGTGGGTTACATACTTTGAGAAAGGTAAATACTTGCCGAAAATAAACGACTATTTATTTCGGTGGGTAAAGCGATATCGCAAACTGTCGTTTGCAGCGATATTTTTGCCAAAAGGCAAAAGCGATATAAAAGCCTTTGGCTTTTGCGATATTATATTCGTGCTTTTTTTACACGGCGAAAGCCCTATATCGCGCGTTATACGCATATCGTATCGTAGATATATCGCTCGTGCGGAGCACGAATATAGCTGAGGCACACTTCCTTACGGAGTGTGCCTCAAGTGTGACTTTTCTTTTTGACCTACGACCCAACCTCTTGCGGTGCCCAAAAAAGCCGTCGGGCTGCCGCTTGTCCCTCGGCTTTTTTGACCGCGGCGCCAACTGCGCCCTCGCTTCATCCGCCGTAAGGCGGCGCTCGGGCTCGTTACAGTTAACAGCCGCCATGCGGCTGTTAACACAAAGTAGCAGGACAAACCAACAGAAGAAACTAAAAAAAAAACCACCCGATTGGGTGGTTGCTTTTTTTGGCGCCTACTGTAGGGCTCGAACCTACGACCCTGCGGTTAACAGCCGCATGCTCTGCCAACTGAGCTAAGTAGGCGTATATGTGGACTCGGTGCGGGCCCACATCGTGGTGACCCGTACGAGATTCGAACTCGTGTTGCCGGCGTGAGAGGCCGGAGTCTTAGGCCACTTGACCAACGGGCCGAATGGTACACCATCAGGGACTCGAACCCTGGACACCCTGATTAAGAGTCAGGTGCTCTACCAACTGAGCTAATGGTGCTCGTTTTTTTACTGCTTGACTATCATACACTATCATTCGGCCGTTGTCAAGTGGAATTTTTAAAAATTTGAAAAATTTAAAATTTATATAAGAAACGACACAGTATTGTAGGGTCGGCAACGAAGCGGTAACAAAAGTTGCCGAAGTGAAGAGTGAAGAGTGAAAAGGGAAATGCCTCCCTTGTGTAAAAACCAAAAATGGGATGGTAGGGGCGGTCTGTGACCGCCCGCGGGCGAACACAGTTCGCCCCTACGGTGTTGGTTTGGGTTTGTGCAAAACCAACACCCCTCTCCGTCGGCTGCGCCGACACCTCTCCCAAAGGGCGAGGCGGCGGGCGGATACTATCCGCCCTACGATGCTATTCCCATTTGTTTGGGAATCTGCACCGTTTTGGTGGCAACCATCAAAAAAACATACCCTATGCACAAAGACAATATGCCCAAACCCGCCGCGAATATACGCGGCGTGGCGTTTGGCAACGAAAAAAAGACAAGCAACCCTGCCACCGCCCCACCAAAAGCGCAAAAGGCAGGTTTTACCACCCAATCGGCAACGCGAAGGCGCAGTCCGGTGACTTTCATCAGCCTTCCCACGTTCAAAAACGAGGTCAGCACGTTGCTTATCACCATCACGCCCAAAAATCCGCCCATGCCAAACTTGGGCACCACCAACACAATCAGCACAATGCGCAGTGCGGAATCGGTTACGCTGTAAGCAAGGGAATGGACTTGTTGGTTCAGCCCTTTTAAGATGCCGTCGACCATACTTTCAAGATACATAATCGGCGTTAAGGGCGCAAGTACGCGCAAATAAATGCCGACGTCGCGGCTGTGATACAAAATCTCGCCCAAAGGCGCTGAAAACGCGGTGAACACCGTGCCAATCAAAATGGATGCTCCCAATGTCAGTTGCAACGTGCGCTCGACGGCGCGATTGATTTTGTGATATTGGTGCAACGTGTTGGCGGCGGAAATTTCAGGAATCAGCAAGGTGGAAAGCGCCCCCAAAAACGAAGCGGGGAAGAAGATAAGCGGCAACGCCATGCCTTTTAACGCACCGAACTGCGCAAAACCTTGTTCTTTGGAACCAAGAAAACGCGCAATGCTGTGCGGCACAAGCAAATTTTCCACCGTTCGCAAAACGGAGTTTAAATACCGCCCCGCGGTAATCGGCGCGGCAATGGCAAGCAGCCGCCGCACGACAGGTGCGGTGGTTGCCGCCCGCGGCGGTAATTCTTGTTTTAATCGGCGGCGGTCAAGTCGGCAATCCACCATCAGGCACAAACACGCCGCCCATTCTGCCACGGTATCGCCCAGCATCACGGCAAAACACGAAGCGGCAAGTCCTTTGTGCGCCACGCGGGAAAGCACCGTCATCACCACACCGATGCGCACCGCTTGTTCGAGCAGTTGGGTGCCCGACGTATCGGCGGCGCGCCGCCGCGCAATAAAATACCCCCGCAAACAAGAAGAAATCCCCATCGACGGCAAACTGAAAGCAAGCATTTTTAAGGCGGGTGTCGCGCGCACGTCTTTTATAAACCATTCGCTGATCAGCGGCGCACCAAAAAAGACAAGCGCGGCAGAAAACACACCCAACAACACGCTAATGGTTATCGAACGGCGCACCACGCGGCGCACCGACAAAGCGGTACCGCACACCAATTCGTCGGCAACAAGCCGCGTAACAGCGGTGGAAATACCCGACGTGGCAAAGGTAGAGGCCAACACGTAAATGGAGATGATCAGTTGATAAAGCCCCATCCCCTCGGCACCGATAGCCCCCGCCAAATAAATGCGAAAAAAGATGCCGACCGTGCGCAAAAGGCAAGAAGTAGCCGTCATCACGGCGGCGTTTTTAACAAATACGACGTGTTTCAAACGACATCGCTCCCGTTATACCACACCGCCAAATAATCCCAAAACAGACGGTCCAACGTGGGGGTGGGCGGGTATTCTGCCAAGCGTTTAAGCGTGATGACCCGCTCAACGGTGGCTTTGTCGTACACACCGCTGATCGGCAGGGGTGGGTAATCCCCCAGCTTGGCAGATACGCCGTTTAACAACACTTGCAAAATATACACAAACGGCAAACGGTCGCCTTCGTTTAGCACAAACGAGGGGAAGGGAAACGCCGCCAACGGCAATGCGTTGGTGACAAGCAGCAACGTGTTTTGGTATTCGTGCAACAGCCGTTCCCACACGGCGCGGTCCACTTCCCCCGCAGGGGGAAAACCGTTTATTTCACGGAACACGCGCACCGCGTTTGTGGTCTCTTTGCCAAAAATGCCGTCTACCGCAAGCAGCGGGTAACGGTCGTCGGTCAGTGAGAGTGTGCGCAGATAATGTTGCAATTCGCGAACGTGGTCGGCATATTGAGTGTCAGAATACATTACGTTTCCTCCTCCATTACGTATCCGCCGAACTGGCCGTCTTGCTTTTCGGCGCCCACGGCTAAATCTTCATACAAGCGGGTAATCCGTTCCCACGTGATAGGTCCCACCACGCCGTTGGGCGGCAACCCAAATTCGCGCTGAAACGCTTCGACCGCACTTTGCGTTTGGTTGCCGAACACGCCGTCGGGTGTGAGCGTGGGAATAGCGGGGTAAACTTCGGCAATGCGGTTTAAATATTGTTGCAAAAACAGCACGTATTCCCCTTGTGAGCCATTCACAAGCGGTGTGCCGGGGTAGGGGGCAATGCGGTTTTCGGGCACGGTGATGGTGTCGATGATACCGCGGTACGCGTTGTACAGTTCGTTCCACGTGGTTTCGTCTACCACCCCTGTCACGGGCAATCCTTTGGTGTTTTGAAAAGCGCGTACCGCTTGTTCGGTGGTTTCGTCAAATTTGCCGGTGAGGGGGATAACGGGCACGGTATCGTAAAACGTGCCCACCACCGCCAAAAAATATTGAATCACGCGCACGTCGTCACCGCTGTTGCCAAGGCGCAAATCCTCGGCAAACTGTTTGCGAACTTCTTCGAGCGATAACCCCTCGGAATCGAGTTCCGCCAACCGCTTGACACCGTTGTAAATAAAGGCAATGCGATACCACGTTTCCTTGCCGATGATACCGTCTTGTGTCAGGTTGAAAATACGCTGAAATTCCAACACGGCATCTTCGGTGGCGGTGCCGAACACGCCGTCAACGGGGGTGATTTTGGGGATAGCGGGATAGTTTTTGGAAATGCGGTTGAGCTGAATTTGTTTTGTCAGCACGTCGTTGTTTGCCGAACCGAGCATAAGCGGCGCACCGGGGTACGAAGGCCCCACGTTGCCCACGGGCGCGTTGGTGACGATTTCGATGTTGTCACCATAAAAATTTTGCAAAATTTGAAGCGAATTTTGCCCTTGCTCGGCAAGCGGAACCGTACCCCATTGTGAAAGTCCGTCGCACGTAGAGGTGGTGCCGTTGCAATATTGCGTAAAATACGGTTCCACGTTGCCTTCGCGGCGCACATAATCGTTGAACAGTTCGTCAACCAGCAAACTGATGTTTTCAAAAATATCGCGGTTTGGCACAAACGATTGGTCAAACGCGGTGGAATTGGTAATGTCAAAGTTATATCCGCGGCTTCTGTACCATTCGGTATACACGCGGTTAAGTGCAAACGAAATCTGCGCCAAAATGTTCGCGCGCAACGCGCTTTGCGGCCAGGTGGGATAAATTTCGCTGGACGCCACGTTCTTAATGTAATCGGGAAACGGCACCGTCACGTTTTGCGCCGAGGTATCGTCGGGTCTGCCAAGGTGCACCGTGATCGTTTCGGGAATCACCGGTAAATCAGCCATAACCTTCACTCCTTTTTATTTCGCCCTTGTTGTGCGATGGTGCTAGTTTGCATAAACTTATTCGTTATTGTAGGGGACGATGGTTTTGTGCGAATTTTTTTGCGATATATTGCTTAGCAATGCGATATATTTTACGTTGCAAAATGCGATATAACCTTCCCTTACGGTCAGTTGCGATATGCTATCCATCCCTTTCGTACCCCGCAGGGCATATCGCAAGGCATCGCCTTATATCGCACGCTATAAAGCGTATATCGCCCATCCCGCAAGGGATGGATATCGCGGGCGAACTTTGTTCGCCCTACAACCCTGTCGGCGGGGTAACAAAAATGGTTTGCTCACTGCTGCCGTCGCCAAATTCTGGCAACGGAATCAAGGTGACGGGCAACTGCGTGGGAATCCCGCCGTACAGCGGCACTCCCACCGTACGCACACGGTAGTACCCCGGTGCCGCCACCAATATTTCGTACAAAATCGGTATAAACGAGGGAGTGGGAGTCAATGTCAGTGCAGGGTCAACGGCGGGCAGCACCATCACTTCGGTCAGTCCGCTTTGGTCGGTCAGTCGTGTTTGTAACACTTCGCCGTTTTGGTTCGCCACCGTCACACGTGCGCCCTCAATCGGTACCGCCCCGCCCGCCGCCGTCACCCGCACCGAAAACGGCGCGGTAAATTCTTTCGGTGTCGGTGGGGGAGTCGGTGCGCTGTTTTGCACAGCGGGCGGCGCGGCAACAGCGGGAACGGCTTTTTGTTGCAACCGCTGTAATTCTTGCTGGTAGCGGGCAATTTGTTCTTTAAAATCGTTTGTGCGGTAATCCATGACGAAAAGCACCCCTTTCCCTAAACTGTATGTGCCGCCCGCTCAAAAAATACGCACACAATATTTTCGACAAATTTGTTCATAAACTATTTACAAACACTATATTTCGTGGTAAACTTACAAGAAGGCAAAGCGATATACTTTTTCGGTTAGAATAGGTGTCAACCTGTTTTGATAACATTAATTTTTTTACATCATACGGTGTAAGAACGGAGGAAAAGTCAATGCAGCTTATCTACAATGTCAAAGACAAGCCCAAATCCGGCCAGTTGTTGGTGTTTGCCATTCAACAATTGTTGGCAATCATGGCGGCTACCATTGCCGTGCCTGCCATCGTCGGTAACGGTATGACGGCTTCTGCCGCTTTGTTCGGCGCAGGTGTCGGTACCATCGTGTATCAATTGTTCACCAAATTCAGAAGCCCCGTGTTCTTAGGTTCTTCGTTTGCGTTCATCAACTCCATGCTCGCAGCCTTTGCGGGCGGCGTTTCCATGAGCCTCGGCATGCTCGGTTTGGTCATTGGTGCAGCGTGCGCCGGTTTGGTGTACGTGGTACTCGCCATCATTGTCAAACTTGTCGGCGTTAAATGGATCAACAAACTGATGCCCCCCGTGGTTATCGGCCCCACCGTTGCCATCATCGGTCTTTCGCTTGCCGGTGCCGCAGTCAACGACGTGTTCTCCTATGGCGAAAAAGCCGACGGATTTATCATGAACGGCTTTACTTGGGTTTCCTTTATCTGCGCCATGGTCACGTTGTTCGTGGTGGTTATCTGCTCCACCTACGGCAAAAAAATGGCAAAACTTATTCCGTTCATCATTGGTATCTTGGCAGGTTATGCGGTAGCCCTCATCTTCACCTTGATCGGCATTGCTACCGACAACACCTCGCTCATGATCTTGGACTTTGCTCCGTTCAAAGCCTTGGTTGCCGACGGTGTCACGCTTAAAACCTTCTTGGCTGTGCCGGAATTCACGTTCCTCAAAGCCTTTGATGGTATCAAAGAATTCAAATGGTCCTATGTGGCTACCATCGCTGTGGCGTATGTGCCGGTTGCCTTTGTGGTATTTGCCGAACACATTGCCGACCACAAAAACCTTTCTTCCATCATCGAAAAAGATTTGCTCGAAGATCCCGGTTTGTCCCGCACCTTGCTTGGTGACGGTATCGGCTCCGTCGTCGGTGCCATCTTTGGTGGCTGCCCCAACACCACCTACGGTGAATCGGTCGGTTGCGTGGCTATCACCCGCAACGCTTCGGTCGTGACCATCACCACCACCGCTATTTTGGCAGTGCTCATTTCGTTTGTTTCTCCCTTTGTGGCGTTCTTAGATTCCATCCCCGGTTGTGTCATGGGCGGCGTTTGCATCACGCTGTATGGCTTTATCGCGGTTTCGGGTCTCAAAATGTTGCAAAAAGTGGATTTGGAAGAAAACAAAAACCTCTTCACCGCTTCGGTTATTTTGATTGCCGGTATCGGCGGTATGGCCATGTCGATCGGCAAAGTGACCATCACTTCCATCGCTTGCGCTTTGATCCTCGGTATCCTTGTTAACTCTGTGTTGTCGCTCAAAAAAGACGATAAAGCAGAATAATTGAGAATAAATCCAACCGAGCCGTTCAGCATATGCTGAACGGCTCGGTTTCTTTTTGAACACATTCAAGGCTCCCCTGTGTAAGGGGAGCTGTCACCAATCGGTGACTGAGGGGTTGTCCTGCTTTGTACAAAAGCAATCCCTCCGTCTCGCATTTGCTCGACACCTCCCTTTACACAAGGGAGGCTTCGCACGGTTTTGGTCTGCGAAAAATCAATTTATTTTCGTAGGGGCGAACTGCGTTCGCTCGCTTTTTATTTTTTGGTTGTAAAACCTTTTAAAGTGTGTTATACTAATTTTGCCAAACAAATCTAATACTAACAAAGGATGACCTTTGTTGAAGGGATAGTATGTCCTTTTTGCTTTGTCATTCAAAAAGAATTTCGGTAAAAACGCAATTCCACTTGAATGACAATAAGGGCAATCCTGTTGTATTTAAGATTTGTTTGGCGACAATCGGAGTTTGCGTTTTTCGTGCGTCGACTTCGGTTGGCGCACTTTTTTATTTTTGGGGATGATGTAATAATGGTCGTTTTGTGGATTGTTATAGGGCTGTTGTTGCTCATTTTTTTCTATTTTGCCTATTACGGCATCAAAGACAGAATCAAAGAATACAAAACATCTCACCCATCGGAAGACGATTGGCGGCAATACAAAACCACCGAACCGGAATTGGCAATCATGTTTGAGGATGCTTTCAAACCCGATTGGGAAAGCGCCAAACGCTCGAAACATTTTACGGTTTATTCCTGTCAAAATAAAAACAGTTATTTTTGTTTGTATTGTTACCGCCGAAGGGAAGTGGTGCACGACGGTATCCACTACTATGGCAGCGGAATAAACTGTAAACATTACAAAGAAAACAAGAATTAACGTGTTTTGTGCAGATGGTGCGGTGGTGTTGGCTTAGGGGGGAGGATGTGCGCCCAAACAATCATCCCTCGCTTTCGGCGCACTGCCCATCTTGCATAAAAAACAGGGTGGCAAACGGTTTCGTTTGCCACCCTGTTTTTATCTTTTATTTACTGTTTGGTACTGTCAATCGTGTTGCCAAACACAAAAAACCGTTGATACAAAAATTCCAACACGAAATTAAGCAGCATGTTCATGGCGGTCACCAAATATTCGTTCCAGCCGAGCGTTTCCACCAAAAAGTTACCCCCAATCGTCGTCAGCGGGGTAAACACGGCGTAAAACGCCAACACTTTGAGCATGGCAATCGGAACGTTTACCGCCGAATGGAACGTGAATTTGCGGTTTAGCGTAAAATTCCACACAATGCTTAATAGCAACGAAATGAGATAACACGGCCAATATGGCCAAGCAATCAGTTCGTTCAGCAGGGCAAACGAGCCCATTTGCACCAAACCTGCGCTGATCGAAAACAGCGTAAACTTTACTACACGCCAAAATTCTTTCATAAACATCACTCCTTGCTTAAAACATAACTCTTGCGCGTTAGGCTCCCTTGTGTAAAGGGAGCTGTCAGCGAAGCTGACTGAGGGATTGCTTTATGCACAAATCAATATACTCGCAAACACCTCTAAAATTTTGCTTGATTTCATTATTAGGTATTCGTATCACCTTAAAACCGTATTGTTCAAGAAAGTTTGTGCGCTCGACGTCTTTTCCTATTCCATTGTTTTTATAGTGTTGTGAACCGTCAAGCTCTATTATCAGTTTTGCTTTTGCGCAGTAAAAATCAACCACATAGTTTCTTATAATTTTTTGTCTGTTAAATCTTATAGGATATGTTCTTAAAAAATCATACCACAAATGCCGTTCTTCGGGTGTCATATTCTTGCGCAATATTCTTCCAAT
>JAZROQ010000072.1:0-13452 GCA_045648765.1 Acutalibacteraceae bacterium | reverse complement strand
CAACCACCACCGTTATGGGAAAACCCACCGGACCTGACACCATGATTGTGCCGGGGGTCAGCACCGATACCGGCAATTCCGTAACAGGCGACGCCATTGCCGCTTTGGCAATAAGCCTTGTCGGCGCACCATACGAAATCGGCAAAAGCGGCCCCACTTCTTTTGACAACCCCGGTTTTGTGGTCTATTGTTACCGCCAAAACGGATTCACCGTGCCGCGGTATGCCAAAAATATGACGGGATACGGCAAAGAGGTATACCCCGACGAAATCCAGCCCGGTGACATTTTGCTTTTCTGCAACGAAATCGGCGAAGAAGTTGGGTTCGCGGGCATTTACATTGGTAACAACCGTTTTATCTCTTGCAACAACCCCGAAAGCCCCACCAAAGAACAACGGCTCGATGTTTCGTATTGGGCACAACGGTTTGTTATGGCACGGCGCTTTGTTCAAGACTAACCAAAACCCCTCGTTGATGAATGTCATCAACGAGGGGTTTAATTATTATTCTTCTATCGGCACAAACGCTGCATATACCACACCCGCTTGGCAAACTGTCAGCACTGCCAAAACCAGCCCGGCACCTACTGTCAGTACCAACTGCAAGCCGACACCGAAAAACTGAACGGCATAGGGAATCAGCGACAAAATAACACATCCGGTTGCTATGCGCGTCAGTTCACCACGGCGAGTAAGTTTGCCGCGTAACATATCTGCCGACAACACGGCAAGCAGAATACCTTGTATCAAATACAACAGCGGTTCGGCCAACGCCATAACCGCACCGCTTTGTTTCCAAAACGTTGCCGTAAACAATGAAGAAATTTGCGGTGCTATGTTAATGGCCAACAAAAGGCTGTACAAAGCGGCAATTACCGTAGTTACCGCATACACGCCCTTTTGTACGGTCACTGTCTTTTTGTTTGCCGTTATGCGCAGTATGGCAGCTACCGAAAGTAATACAAACAAAAGGCTTTGCAACACCATATACCAAACCACTATTTTTAAAGAGCCCGTTGCTTCTGCTTTGGAAGCACCGTTAAGCGCCATGCTCAAAACGCCCCAAAAAAACGTAATGGCAGCGGTAATCCCGCATATTATTTTTGTTGAAATGTTTTTCATTGTTTCTTCCTGCCTTTTTTAACATCTGCATATCATTTTAACACATGTTTTTTGGTTTAGCAAGAAGAATCATGGCGCTTTTATTACGGTGAAATAATAGTCCCACCATTCTGTTTGCCAACGAGATATTGTTAAAAACACTTGACACTGTGGCGGTAAATACGACAGTATCTTGCTGTCGGTCGTCTCTTTTTCCGCTGTTGTCGTTTTTCGTTCTCCCTCGCTTAATTGGTAAGACACTTCGTTAACGGCTATCAATCCACCAACCATTCCCAGTATACACGCGGTTATCAAAAAAGCGGTAACACCGATTTTAAAATCCTTGTTCATGTTATAACCCCCGTAACACCGAAACCAAGCCCTTCCCAACCAATTCGGCAGCATACTGTGCTTCTTCCAATGTGTTAACGTCGCTGCCGACTTCCAACAAAATCATTCCGTTGCACAATTGCTGATTATACCGTGCGTTTGCCAACACCATAGGGCGCATCAAACCTGCGTAATCGGTATGTAATTGTTGCTGCAAACGTACTCCAAACGACAAGTTTTCTTTGGTATGTGTGTTCGGTACGGTTTTTGTGTTTTTCATTCCCACAATAATCATAACCTGTGCCGCTTTCTTGCCACTTATCACCACCGTAGGCTTTATTCGTTGCGTATCCGACGAATAAATGGCATCGCGGTGAATATCCAACACCACCCGAACGGTAGGGTTCTGTTTGAGCAGTTTTTCAACCGCTTTTTTAGAGTGACTGTACGCCTCGTTGTAAACGTGGTCGTGTATTTCGGTGTCGTGTATCACCCCAATACCCGCTGCGCGCAGTTGTTTGGCAACCTGTTCGCCCACCGCCACCATGTTTTTTGCAGAATCTTTGGTACGTGTAGGGTCGTCCGCGTTGTAAAATCCTTTGTCGTATCCCAAGTAACATTCCGTGGTATGCGTATGGGTAATCAGCACTTGGGGAGCCGTGCTGTTTTGCAAAAAAGAAATAGCAGGTTTGTGCTTTAAAGCCGCTGCAATATCCACGTTCTGGTTGCTGCTGTTTTTATAGGCAACGCCCTGTATAAACGTGCTTCCCGCGGAAAGTTGTTTTGTCAGCACGGTGCCGCCACCCTCTTTTTTTTGTACCGCCGTGGTGGTTGTGATCGGTTTCCGTATGCCACTTCCCAAAATGGCCGTGGTAGTCGTTGTTGTGGCGACACTGCTGTTGCTTGTCCCGACAGAATGATATTTTTCCAATTCTCCTAACAACTGAATACTTTGAACCGGTCGGCGCATACCAACAGATAACAACGCTGCGCGTTTTCCAAAATCTTGCCACGCTTCCGGCGGCACTGTTGAAACAGCCGCCACCAACGTGCCAATTGCAAAAAGCAAAGATAAAACTTTGCCAATTGTTTTTAAAAACCCTTTTTTCCTCATTAACATTCACCCTTACACTGTATGTGTCAAAATCATCGGTTATGCCAACGACAACAGTTCCAAAGGTGAATACGACGGTTGCAACGCGGCGTGAATGGTCATTGCCAACAGTCGTGCCGCGCGATCTACCATCAAATCCACTTCACGCGGGGTTACCATCATGGCAGTACCGTTGGGCGTTACGGCTTCGCTATCCAGACCTGTCAAATCTTTTGCCAAGGTTACCGCATCCACCACTGTGGGAACACCTAATCCTATCACGGGAACCCCCAACTCATTTCGACATATCGCTTTTCGGTTGTTTCCCACGCCCGAACCGGGAGCAATGCCCGAATCACACAACTGCACCGTACAACCAAGCCGTTCCAAACTTCGCGCCGCCAAAGCATCCACGGCAATAACCGCCTGCGCTTGAATGGCTTTACAAACACTTGCCACAATTTCACTGCTTTCCACGCCGGTATTGCCCAACACATTTGGAGAAATAACAGCAGTAGAACGCAAATTTTCCAATCCGACACTGCGCGCAAATTCCCCCTGTATGTGGCGCGTTGCCAACACGTGCGATGCCGTCAAGGGGCCTATCGCGTCCGGAGTGATGGACGAATTACCCAAGCCTGCCACCAACACCGTTCCCTCTTTTGGCAATAACAAGCGGAGCTGCTCACCTAATTTTTTTGCCATTTCTTCCAACCCTTGCTCGTGGTCGGTAAGCTTTGGCAGCAAAGCTGTCACATATTGCCCTTGCGGTTTTGCGAGTAATTCTGCTTCCTTTTCCCCCACGGTCACGTGGTGAAATTCCAACATACCGTCTTTCCAATTTTTTTGTTTTACACCCGACAACGGTCTGCTTTCGATCGATTCCAAGGCTAAATCTGTGCGAAATTGCAAAAAAACACCCTTTCTTTCCCCTTCTTTTTTAGTATCAAACGAAAAAAAAAGAATATTCTAAAAAAAGTGTTGCTTTTTTAAAAAGTTCGTGTTATGATAATCCGTGCGTGATTTATGAAAAATCTTTTTTGAGGAGGTGTGACCATGCCCAACATTAAATCCGCCAAAAAGCGTGTTAAGGTGATTGCTACGAAAACGGCTCAAAACAAAGCTGCCCGTTCGGAGCTGAAAACAGAAATCAAAAAGGCCAACGCCGCTATCGAATCCGGCGCGGAGAACAAGGAACTTCTTGTCAAAACTGCTATCAAGAAGATTGACCAATCCGTTTCCAAGGGACTCCTGCACAAAAACACTGCTGCACGGAGAAAGTCCGCCCTCGCCAAAAAAGCAAACGCTTAATTGAAAGCAAATCACAACCCCCGACAATTTTGTCGGGGGTTGTTTTTTGTTTGTTTTTCTTTTTTGTATTATTACCTTATTATATAAGCGATTTTCGGTTTTATTGTCATTTTTGGGACTTGTCCCACATTTTTTGGTCGATTTTTTCTTCGAAAACAACATAAAACAAAGATTTTTTTAAAAAAACAAAGAAAAATCAAAATTTTTGTGTTGACTTTTGAAGAATATGGTGGTATGATATAGCCATAAAGCTATGAAAGCAAAGAAAATCCAAACAAAAGGAGTATGTGTCATGGTAAACGAATACGAAATCAAAAAACAGATTTGCGCAATCGGTAAGCGGATTTATGACAAAGGCATGGTCGCTTCCAATGACGGTAACATTTCCGTGAAATTGAACGACAACGAATTCCTTTGCACCCCCACCGGCGTCAGCAAAGGCTTCATGACTCCCGAATTTATCTGCAAAGTAGATAAAAACGGTAATGTGCTGCAAGCCAACGCCGGTTACAAACCGTCGTCCGAAATCAAAATGCACATGCGTGTGTATAAAGAGCGCCCCGATGTTGGTGCTGTGGTTCACGCTCACCCGATGTATGCGACCGCTTTTGCAATCGCCGGCATCCCGCTGAGCCAACCCATCATGCCGGAAGCGGTTATCGCTCTTGGTTGTGTTCCGATTGCGGAATACGGCACTCCCTCCACCGAAGAAATTCCGGATGCCGTTTCCAAATACTTGCAATCCTTCGATGCAGTGTTGCTCGAAAACCACGGTGCTTTGGCTTTTGCCGACAACCTGCTCAACGCTTATCACAAAATGGAATCGGTTGAGTTTTATGCTCAATTGCTCTTCATTTCCAAACAAATCGGCGGCCCGCAAGAACTTAGCGAAGCACAAGTAAAACGCTTGTACTCGATGCGTGCTAAATACGGCTTAAAAGGTAAACACCCCGCAGACCTTTGCCCCAACGCCAAAGCCGGCTTGCCCAGCTGCCACGGTTGCAAAACCACTTGCTATCCCCATCAAGCTGAAACTACCGACTCCGATCTGGTTGCCGAAATCACCAAACGCGTGATGGAACAATTAGGTAAATAAGAGGTTTCGTAAGTTATGGATGAAAAAGCCTTGAATGCTTTGGTAAACACCGTGGTCGAGCAAGTGAATCGTCAAGCAGACGATATGACGCTTAACTGTGCGTTGCAACTTGCCGAAAAGGTGAAAGAAAAAGCAAAAGAAATGGGAGTTAAAGCGGTAATCGCCGTTTCCAACAAGGCTGCCCGTCCCGTTTTGATAGAATGTATGGACGATTCTTACATTGCCAGTTACGACGTTGCTTTGCAAAAAGCATTCACCGTAGTGGCGCTTAAGATGTCCACCGCACAATTAAAGCCCTTGGCTCAACCCGGTGGTTCTTTGTACGGCATACAATTCACAAACGAAGGACATGTGGTTATTTTCGGCGGCGGTGAACCGCTCAAAAATTCCGCCGGTAAAATCATTGGCGGTTTAGGCGTCAGCGGCGGCAGTGAAGAACAAGACACCGCACTGGCGGCTTACGGAAAAGAAATTTTCGAACGAATGGAGGCACATTCTTAATGGATATCAACTCTTCCAACATTGAAGAAATTGTCCGGCAAGTATTGGACGGCATGAAAAACACCACCGCCGCTCCTGCAGCTGCCGGCGGTAACATTCCGCAAAAAGCGCGTGTTGCCATGTTGGTACAACCCGAAAAATTCGAATTGCAAGAGTATTCGCTCCCCACAATCGGCGACGACGACATTTTGGTTAAAGTCGAAGGTTGCGGTGTTTGCGGTACCGACGCTCACGAATTCAAACGCGATCCCTTTGGGTTAATCCCGGTCGTGCTCGGTCACGAAGGTACCGGTGAGATTGTTAAAATTGGTAAAAATGTTACCAAAGACAGCGCCGGCAAACCTCTTAAAGTTGGCGACAAAGTCGTTACTTGTGTGACATTGCACGACGATCCGGACATCACCATGTTCGACCTTAACAAACAAAACGTTGGCGCTGCCGATGTGTACGGCTTGCTTCCCGATGACGAAGATCACTTCAAAGGCTGGTTTGCCGATTACATTATTTTGCACAAAGGTTCCTCGGTTTTCAACGTCAGCGACTTGGATTTGGATTCCCGCATTTTGATCGAACCGTGTGCCGTTTTGGTGCACGCCGTTGAACGTGCCAAAACCACCGGCATCTTGCGCTTCAACAGTCGCGTTGTGGTGCAAGGCTGCGGTCCTATCGGTTTGATTTGTATCGCTGTGTTACGCACAATGGGTATCGAAAACATTGTTGCGGTTGATGGCGAAGCCAAACGTTTGAGCTTTGCTCGCGAAATGGGTGCTTCGGCAACCGTTAACTTTAAAGAATTCCAAGGTATTGATGCTTTGGCAGGCGGCGTGAAAGCAGCCTTCGGCGGTTACCTCGCTGATTTTGCTTTCCAATGCACCGGTTCTCCTGTTGCTCACGCTAACATCTACAAGTTTATCCGCAACGGCGGTGGCTTGTGCGAACTCGGTTTCTTTATCAACGGCGGCGATGCCACCATCAATCCCCACTTCGATATTTGCTCCAAAGAAATCACCACGGTGGGTTCTTGGGTATACACCTTGCGCGATTACGCTACCACGTTTGACTTCCTCAAACGTGCCAAAGGTATCGGATTGCCGATGGAAAAATTGATCACCCATAGATTCCCGCTGGAACAAATCAACGAGGCGTTAATCACCAACTTGAAAATGGAAGGTTTGAAAATCGCCGTCATTAACAAGTAAGGGGCGAATGTAAATGGGTATGGCCACCGGTATTGTGGAGGTTTACGGGTTAGTTGGCGCGTTTGTCGCGTGTGATGCCGGCTGCAAAGCTGCCGACGTCGTCGTGGAAAACTTCGACAAAAACAAACCCGCAAACGCCGACAAATTACCTGTTCCATTGATTGTGGCGGTTAAATTCCGCGGCACAGTCGACAACGTTACGGCAGCCGTTGCTGCTGCCGAACAAGCAGCAAAACAAGTCGCCGGTGTTGTTACCACTCACGTGATGACAAGCACCGAAGCAGACACCGAAAAGATGCTTAAGCTAAACGCTTTTGATAAAAATTAAGGAGGCAAACTAATATGTCTAACGAAGCACTTGGTATGGTAGAAACCCGCGGCCTCACCGCCGCCATTGAAGCAGCAGATGCTATGGTCAAAGCTGCAGAAGTTGTTCTTATCGGCACGGAAAAAATCGGATCCGGTTTGGTATCCGTCATGGTCCGCGGCGATGTCGGCGCTGTTAAAGCGGCTGTCGAAGCCGGTTCGTCCTCTGCCTCGAAATTGGGCGAATTGGTCGCTACTCACGTGATTCCGCGTCCTCACGGCGATGTGGAAAAAATTCTGCCGAAAATTTAAGGAGTTTTCGTAAATGAAATCTTTGGGACTGGTAGAAGTCTCCGGTGTTACTGCCGGTATTGACTGCTTAGACATTATGTGCAAATCGGCAAACGTCGACTTTGTTACATGGGAACGCAAATTGGGCGGACGGTTGGTCACCATCATCGTGCAAGGTGACGTTTCGGCTGTGACGGCTGCGGTAGAAAATGCCGTTGCCGGCGCCATCATCAAACCGGTTGCCCACGCGGTCATTGCCAGCCCGCACGAAGAAACTATGCGGATGGTCAATTTGAGCGCCGCACGTATTCAACGAAAGGCAGGTAATGTATAATGGCTGAAGAAAAACAAGTTTCTGCTGAGGTTGCCGTTGAGGCACCGAAATCCGCACCGGTAAAGGAGGTTAAGAAAATGGCACTGGAAGCATTAGGCATGGTTGAAACCAGAGGTTTGGTTGCTGCTATCGAAGCAGCCGATGCTATGGTGAAAGCAGCTAACGTTGCTTTGATCGGCACTGAAAAAATCGGATCCGGTTTGGTATCTGTCATGGTTCGCGGTGACGTAGGCGCTGTCAAAGCTGCCGTTGAGGCCGGCTCTTCGTCCGCCTCCAAGCTGGGCGAATTGGTAGCAATGCACGTCATCCCGCGTCCGCACAGCGACGTTGAGAAAATCTTACCGACGCTGAAATAATTTTGTAGTCCAAAAAACATATAAATTTTAAGGAGGAAACAACAATGGCATTGGAAGCATTGGGTATGGTAGAAACCAGAGGTTTGGTTGCCGCAATCGAAGCGGCGGATGCTATGGTTAAAGCGGCTAACGTCGTTTTGATCGGCACCGAAAAAATCGGTTCCGGTTTGGTGTCCGTCATGGTCCGCGGTGACGTAGGCGCTGTCAAATCCGCTGTAGAAGCCGGTTCTTCGTCGGCTGCTAAATTGGGCGAATTGGTCGCTACTCACGTTATTCCGCGTCCTCACGGCGATGTGGAAAAAATCCTTCCCGTTTTGAAGTAATTTAGGTAGAACGCGCGGAGAGAGCGTTCGCTCTCTCCGCGTTCTAACCAACTTAAAAGAAAGGTGAGCACGATGTTCGTCGGAAAAGTTGTGGGAAGCATTGTTTCCACACGAAAAAATGAAAATTTAATCGGCAGTAAATTTATGGTCATCGAACCTCTCGCCGAACTCGGCGGCACGTCCTCGAAAATCGTCGCAGTTGACAACGTAGGTGCCGGTATCGGTGAAGTGGTCTTAGTTGCTACCGGCAGTGCTGCTCGCATCGGTTGTAACATGGCTGACGCTCCGGTTGACGCTGCAATTGTCGGTATTGTCGACAGTGGTATTGGTTTGAGTAACCATGAACATAAATGAACTTAAGGCCGTTCTTCGTGACGGCGGCGTAGTAGGTGCCGGCGGTGCCGGTTTCCCCTCTTACGCCAAGCTGGACACGCGTGCCGATACACTGATCTTGAACTGTGCAGAATGTGAGCCGTTGCTCAAACTGCACCGTCAAATGCTCGAACGGTACGCAGGGGAAATTGTAGATGCCCTTCATATCTTGGCCGAAGCCGTAGAAGCCAAAACGGTAATCATTGCCGTTAAGCGTTCTTACGGTCGCACCATTGACGCTGTGAAGCAACACATGGCATCACACCCAAATATGTCTTTGTGCTTGTTGCCGGAAGTTTATCCTGCCGGTGACGAAGTGGTATTGATTTATGAAGCCACCGGCAAAGTGGTGCCGGCAGGCGGATTACCGATTTCTATCGGTATCACGGTGTTCAATGTTGAAACCGTGTATAACATCTCGCAATTGTTATCCGGGAAACCCGTAACACACAAATTTGTTACGATTGCAGGTGAGGTTGCCTCTCCTGTTACCTTGCGGGTGCCGTTGGGAACCTCTTTTCAAGAACTGCTCGATTTGGCAGGTGGTGTTACCACACCTCATCCTGCTTATTGCATCGGAGGCCCTATGATGGGTCGTTTGGGCAGTCCGTTTGAGCCGGTCACCAAAACCACAAACGCTATTTTGGTCTTGCCGGCAGACCATCCTTTAATTCAGAAAAAACAGGCAAAGCCTTTTATTGATATGAAACGTGCCATGGCGGCTTGTTGTCAGTGTAACTATTGCACGGAGTTATGTCCTCGCTATTTGTTGGGACATCCGATTGAGCCGCACAAATTCATGTTGTACGCTTCTAACGGTGTCACCAATGACGCCACCCCCTACGTTAACTCGTTCTTCTGTTGCAGTTGCGGTTTGTGCGAACTGTATTCTTGCGGGCAAGGTCTTTCACCCCGTTCTTTGTTGGCGGCGTGTAAAGACGGGTTACGCCAACACGGTGTACGTCCGCCGCAAGCACCCGAAATGCAACCGGTTAGCGAAGCTAGAAAATATCGTCGCATCCCTATGGGTCGCTTGATGGCTCGTTTGGGACTTTCGCAATATAATCGTTCGGCACCGGTATCCGACACCGTTGTGAAATCCGCCGAATTACGCGTATTGCTATCGCAGCACATCGGTGCACCGGGCAAACCGGTAGTCAAAGTGGGCGATATCGTCACAGAAGGTCAACTGATTGCCGAAGTGTCGGCAGAATCGCTTGGTGTTTCCTTGCACGCTCCGATGAGCGGCAAGATCACCTCGATTACGGATTCCGTTATTACCATTAAGGAGGTTACAGCATGAGAAAAGCCATTGGTATGGTCGAATATAAAACAGTATCCTCCGGTATGAGCGCCGCCGACCGTATGGTAAAAACTTCCGAAGTCGATATTTTGGAAGCCAGCACCGTATGTCCCGGCAAATACATTGTACTTATCAGCGGTGATTTGAGCGCTGTAAAGGCTGCTGTTGATGCCGCCACCGTGCATTACCCCGATACGTTGCTCGATAGTTTCGTGTTAGGAAACCCGCACGAATCCATTTTTACCGCTCTTTACGGCTCCACCGACATTGGTGAACCCGATGCACTCGGTGTGTTGGAAACCTTCACCTCTGCAGCCGCGATCGTGGCAGCAGATATCGCCGCCAAAACCGCTCAAGTGGAATTGATTGAATTGCGCTTGGCACGCGGCATGTGCGGTAAATCGTATTTGTTATTAACCGGTGAAATCGCCGCCGTACAAGCAGCCATCGAAAAGGCGAAAAACGGAGCCGGCGAAGCCGGTATGTTCCTTGACAGCGCAGTCATCCCCCATCCCGACGAAAAAACTTGGCGCAGCATCCTGTAACAAGGAGGATTTCGTTATTATGTTAGCCATTGAACGCCGCAACGCTATCCTTGCCAAACTTTCGGTAGAAGGCAAGGTTATTGTTGCCGACCTGAGTCGTGATTTTGGTGTAACCGAAGAAACGATTCGCCGCGATTTGGAAAAACTGGATAATGAGGGCCTGGCAAAAAAAACTTACGGTGGTGCCGTTGCAAATCAAACCGTTAACGTTGATTTGCCGTATAGCGTGCGCAAACGCGCTAACGTTGAACGTAAACAACGCATTGCCGAAAAAATTGGTGAAATGATTCACGATGGCGATTACATTATGTTGGATTCCAGTTCCACTGCCATCTTTGTTATCAAGTACATCAAATCGCTAAAAAACATCACGTTGATTACCAACTCCGTAGAGATCATGTTGGAGCTTGCCGATAAAGAAGGCTGGAACATCTTATCTACCGGCGGTTCTTTAAAAGAAGGTGCTCTTTCTTTAGTGGGCGCCTCTGCCGAAAAAATGATTCGCGGTTTTCACGTGAATTTAGCGGTTTGTTCTTCAAAAGGTATTGATATTTCCATGGGGATTACCGATTCCAACGAAAAAGATTCCCAAATCAAACAAGCCATTTTTGCTGCCGCCGACCGCCGTATTTTGGCAATTGACGGCACCAAATTTGATAAAATCTCATTCGTAAAAGTGTGCGATGTCCGCGATGTGGATACCGTTGTCACGGATGAACCCCCGTCTGAACGATGGGTTGAATATTTCAGAGAAAATGGTGTCGAATTGGTCTGCTGACAGGCACGGTCGACACATCAGTTAAAGTTTCTTTAAGGAGTGATTGATATGGCAGCACCTATTTCGGAAGCTGAAATTCGTCAAGTAGTCAGTCAAGTATTAAATCGTATGCAAACCGGCACTGCCGCTTCGTGGGATTCCACCCAATACGGCGGTCGTAAGTTGGTTGGTATTTTTGAAGATATGAACGAAGCAATCGAAGCCGCTAACGTCGGTTATCGTGCCGTTCGTGCTATGAGCGTGGAACAACGCGAAAAAATCATTACCGAGATTCGCCGTCTCACCCGTGAAGAAGCCCCGATCATGGCGGAACTGGGTGTCAAAGAAACCGGTATGGGTCGCGTGGATCACAAACGTTTAAAACACCTTTTGGTAGCGGATAAAACCCCCGGTACCGAAGATATCGTTTCCAATGCCAAAACCGGCGACAACGGCTTGACTTTGGTAGAAATGGCTCCGTTTGGCGTGGTAGGTGCTATCACTCCCAGCACCAACCCGAGTGAAACGGTTATCTGCAACAGCATCGGTATGATTGCGGCAGGTAACGGTGTGGTGTTCAACCCCCACCCCAATGCCATTGCCACTTCCAACTATGCGGTAGACTTGGTCAACCGTGCTTCCAAAACCGCAGGCGGTCCCGAAATTTTGGTTTGCTCGATGAAAAAACCCACCATGGATTCCGCTGCTATCATGCAATCGCATCCGCTGATTCGTTTGCTCGTTTGCACCGGCGGTCCCGGCGTGGTACGTGCTGTTCTCTCGTCCGGTAAAAAAGCGATTGGTGCCGGTGCCGGTAACCCGCCGGTTATCGTTGACGATACTGCGGACATCATCAAAGCCGGTAAAGACATCATTGATGGCTGCACTTTCGACAACAACTTGCCCTGCATTGCCGAAAAAGAAGTGTTTGCTTTCCGCAACATTGCCGACGAACTGATTTCGGTTATGCTTCGCAACGGTGCTTACAAAATCACCGCCGAACAAGCCGATAAATTGGCTGACATTGTTTTGGACAAAAAGACCGATAAAAACGGCAAAGTCAAACGCGTTGTCAACCGCGATTGCGTAGGTCGCGACGCCAAAGTGTTGCTTGCAAAACTCGGTATTCAAGTGGGCAACGACATTCGCTGCATCATTTGCGAAACCGACGCTAACCACTTGTTTGTGCAAGAAGAACTGATGATGCCCATCCTTCCGATTGTTCGTGTGGACAACATTGACGAAGCCATCGAATTGGCTGTCAAAGCAGAACACGGCAACCGTCACACAGCTCATATGCATTCTAAAAACATTGACAACCTTTCCCGCTTTGCCAAAGCAGTGGAAACCACCATTTTTGTTAAAAACGCTCCGTCGTATGCCGGTATCGGTTTTGGCGGCGAAGGCCATGCCACCTTTACCATCGCCGGTCCTACCGGTGAAGGCATCACTTCGGCTCGCAGCTTCACCCGTCAACGCCGTTGCGTAATGGCAGATAGTTTCCGTATTATTTAAGGAGTGTAGTTTCATGGCATACGATGCTCAAACCATTTCTCAAATTGTCAACCGTGTCATTGCGGAAGTCGGCAACAAAACTGCCGAAACCGACAACACCGTTCCGGTTGGTGTTTCCAACCGTCATATTCACCTTTCTGCCGCCGATTTGGAAACCTTATTCGGCAAAGGATATGAACTGACACCGATTAAAGATTTGTCGCAACCCGGTCAGTTTGCTTGCAAAGAATTGCTGACCATCATTGGTCCTTCGTTGCGTCCGATCGAAAATGTGCGTGTGTTAGGTCCTGTGCGCAGCCAATCGCAAGTGGAAATTTCGCGCACCGATTCGTTTGTGTTAAAAGTAAAGCCACCGGTACGTGAATCGGGCAAAATCGAAGGTTCTGCCCCTATCACGATTGTGGGTCCCAAAGGTGTTGTCACCTTAAAAGAAGGTTGCATTATTGCCAACCGCCACATCCACATGAGCGAAGAAGAAGGCGCCGCGTTTGGGTTGAAAGATTGCGACTACGTCACCGTTGAAGTCAATGGTGAACGCCGCACCACTTTCTATGACGTGCAAGTACGTGTCAACAAAGCGTTCCGCTTGGAAATGCACATTGACACCGATGATGCCAACGCTGCCGGTATCGGCAACGGCGCTCGCGTAAAGGTAATTAAATAACAAACAAAAGTAAAGCGCTGTTCGCGAAAACAGGAGCTGGGCGGGTTTGTTTTCTT
>JAZROQ010000071.1:0-12838 GCA_045648765.1 Acutalibacteraceae bacterium | reverse complement strand
CATTGTGGCGCATTGCGAGGATAATTCGCTGCTAAACGGCGGGTATATCCACGATGGCGAGTATGCCAAAGCGCATGGACATCGCGGGATTTGCTCGGAAAGTGAGTGGGGTCCGATTGCCAGAGACATTGAACTGGTGCGGCAGACAGGTTGTGCTTACCACGTGTGCCATATCTCCACCAAAGAAAGTGTGGAGCTTATCCGCAAGGCCAAAGCAGAGGGATTGGACATTACGTGCGAAACGGCACCGCATTACTTGATTTTGGACGACAGCGATTTGAAGGAAGACGGACGGTTTAAAATGAACCCGCCGTTGCGCAGCAAAGCCGACCGCGAAGCGTTGATCGAAGGCATACAAGACGGTACCATTGACATGATTGCCACCGACCACGCCCCGCACAGTGCCGAGGAAAAAGGCAAAGGGTTGCAAGGCAGCATGATGGGGGTTGTGGGGCTTGAATGTGCGTTCCCCGTGGTGTATACTTATTTGGTGAAGAGCGGTATACTTTCGCTTGACCGAGCGGTGCAGTTGTTGAGTGTTAACCCCCGCAAACGATTCGGGATTCCGTTTAGGGAAAACGATTTTTGTGTGTGGGATACGAGCAACGAGTATGCGATTGACGGCTCCGCGTTTTTGAGCAAAGGCAAGAGCACGCCTTTTGAAGGAATGACAGTGAACGCCAAGTGCGTTTTGACAGTGTGTAACGGCAAAATTGTGTATAAGGAGAAATAATCATGGCAAAGAGAACCGATTTGAAAAAGATTTTAATTATCGGCAGCGGTCCGATCGTGATTGGACAAGCGGCGGAATTTGACTATGCAGGTACCCAAGCATGTATCGCGCTCAAAGAAGAAGGTTACGAAGTGGTGCTTGTTAACTCTAACCCCGCCACCATCATGACGGATACTGCCATTGCCGACAAAGTGTATATGGAACCGCTGACGCTGGAATACGTGGCAAAAATCATTCGTCACGAACGTCCCGATGCGATTGTGCCGGGTATTGGCGGTCAAACGGGGCTTAACCTTGCCATGCAGTTGGAGAAAAAAGGTATTTTGGCGGAATGCGGCGTGGAATTGCTGGGAACGAGCAGCGAAAGCATTGAACGCGCCGAGGACCGCGAGATGTTCAAAGAATTGTGCCAATCGGTGGGCGAGCCGGTGATCCCTTCGGAAATCACCTATTCGCTCCAAGAAGCCAAAGCCGCTGCGGCGCGTATTGGTTACCCTGTGGTGTTGCGCCCTGCGTTTACATTGGGCGGTACCGGCGGCGGTTTTGCTTACAACGAAGAAGAACTGATCGAGATTGGCACCAACGCGTTTAAACTTTCGCCGGTGCATCAAGTGTTGATTGAAAAGAGCGTAAAAGGATACAAAGAAATTGAATTTGAAGTCATGCGCGACTCGGCTGACCACGCCATTACCATTTGCGGTATGGAAAACATTGACCCTGTGGGTGTGCACACAGGCGACTCGGTGGTGGTAGCGCCGATTTTGACGCTTAGTGACCACGATTTAAAAATGCTCAACGACAGCGCGCTTAAATTGATTCGTGAACTGAAAATTTCGGGTGGGTGCAACGTGCAATTTGCGCTGAACCCCAACTCGTCGGAATATTATTTGATTGAAGTGAATCCTCGCGTTTCGCGTTCGTCGGCGCTGGCTTCCAAAGCGAGTGGGTATCCCATTGCGCGCGTGACGGCAAAGATTGCGGTGGGTATGGAACTTTCGGAAATTGCGCTTTCCAACACCACGGCGGCAACCGAGCCTGTGCTCGATTACATTGTGGCAAAATTCCCGCGGTTTCCGTTTGACAAGTTTGATTCTGCCACCAACAAACTGGGTACGCAAATGAAAGCAACCGGCGAAGTGATGGGCATTGGTTCGACGTTGGAAGAATGTATGCTCAAATCGGTGCGGTCTTTGGAAATTGGCGTGTACCATTTGTGGATGCAAAAATTTGACAGTTACAGCACCGAACAATTGTTGGAATATGTGCGCGAATTCCACGACGACAACTTGTACGCCGTGGCGCAGTTGTTGCGCCTTGGTGTTTCGGTGGACGTTATCCACGAAGCAACGGCAATTACGGCTTACTTCTTGGAAGCCATCGAACGTATTGTAAAAATGGAAGCGGTATTAAAAGAAAACCGCGATGCAGATACGTTGCGCCGTGCCAAAGAACTGGGTTTTTCGGATAAGTACATTGCGAAATTATGGGGTGTTCAGGAAATTGAAGTGTATGAACGCCGCAAGACGGAAAAATTGTTCCCGGTGTACCACATGGCGGATACGTTCCACACCGGCGGGTATATTCCGTATTTTTACTCCACCTACCAAGGCGAAAACGAAAGCCCCATTACGAACAACCGCAAAATTGCGGTGTTGGGCGCAGGTCCGATTCGTATTGGACAGGGCGTGGAATTTGACTATTCCACCGTGCACGCGGTGCAAACCATTCGCAAATCGGGGTATGAGGCGATTATCATTAACAACAACCCCGAAACGGTTTCGACCGACTATACCACCGCCGACAAGTTGTATTTTGAACCGTTGACCCCCGAAGACGTGATGAACATTTTGGTGTGGGAGAACCCCGAAGGTGTCATTGCCTCGCTCGGCGGACAAACGGCAATCAACTTGGCAGAACCGCTGATGAAACGCGGCGTGAGCATTATCGGTACCGATTGCGATGCCATTGAACGCGCGGAAAACCGCGATGCGTTTGAAAAGATTTTGCACGATTTGGATATTCCGCAACCCAAGGGCAAAGCGGTGACCGCCATTGAAGACGGTGTGGCTGCGGCTGCCGAGATTGGGTATCCTGTGTTGGTGCGCCCGAGTTTTGTGTTGGGCGGCCGCGCGATGCGCATTGTGGGCAACGAAGAACAGTTGCGCCATTACCTGAAAACTGCCGTGGAAATCGACGAAGACAAACCGGTGTTGGTGGACAAATACATTGTGGGTAAAGAAGTGGAAGTCGATGCGATTTGCGACGGCAGAAACGTGTTTGTCCCCGGTATTATGGAGTTGGTTGAGCGCACAGGTATTCACAGCGGTGACTCGATTAGCGTGTACCCGCCGTTTAGCATTTCGGACAAAGTAAAAGGCACGATTTTGCAATATGCCAAAGCGTTGGGTCTTGGCATTGGCATTGTGGGGTTATATAACATTCAGTTTATTGTGGACAAAAACGACAACGTGTTCATCATTGAAGTTAATCCGCGTTCGTCGCGCACGGTGCCGTTTCTTTCCAAAGCCACAGGGTATAGTTTGGCAGACATTGCCACCGAAGTTATTTTGGGCAAGAGCCTGAAAGAACAAGGCATTTTTGATATTTATCCCGACGAGAAAAAACGTTGGTACGTGAAAGTGCCGGTGTTCTCGTTCAATAAAATTCGCGGGTTGGATGCTTACCTTTCGCCCGAAATGAAATCGACGGGCGAAGCCATTGGTTACGACGACAAATTGTACCGCGCGTTGTACAAAGGGTTGCAAGCTTCGGGCATGAAGTTGCAAAACTACGGCACGGTGTTGGTCACGGTGACCGACAGCGACAAAGAAGAAGTGTTGCCGCTGATTCGGCGTTTCTACAATCTTGGGTTTAACATTCAAGCTACCAAAGGTACCGGCGAATTTTTGAAGAAAAACGGTATTCGCACACACGTGCTTGAAAAAATCAGCGACGGCAGTGAGGAAATCCCCTGCGCCATTCGGCAAGGACATATTTCGTACATTATCAACACAAGTGATGTGGGCAGTTCGTCGCATACCAAAATGGACGGTTTTGAGATCCGCAAACTTGCCACCGAAAACAACATTACCATTTTTACTTCGTTGGATACGGTGAACACGTTGTTGGATGTGCTCGAAGAAACGACGTTGTGCATCTCGACCATTGATGCCTAAGGAGTTAGTATGAAGCAAGTAAATTTGACGATTGTATCGCAAAAACAAATTGCCGATGCGGTGATGGAAATGCGCCTTGCGGGTGACGTTTCGGGTATTACCGCTTCGGGACAGTTTGTGAATATTTTGGTGGAGGGGTTATTCCTCCGCCGCCCGATTTCGGTTTGCGATTACGATGAAAACGGTTTGACATTGGTTTACAAAATCGTGGGTGAAGGCACCAAACGGTTAGCCGCGTACCCCGACGGCACGGTGCTTGACGTGCTGACAGGGCTTGGCAACGGATACGATTTGTCGCTTTCGGGCGATACGCCGTTGTTGCTGGGCGGTGGTGTGGGTGTGCCGCCGTTGTACCACCTGTGCAAAACGCTGATAGCCGAGGGCAAACACCCCACGGTGGTGTTGGGCTTTAACCGCAAAACCGATGTGTTTTATGAAGAAGAATTTAAAGCGCTTGGCGCTGCGGTAACGGTGACTACCGCCGACGGCAGTTACGGTGCCAAAGGGTTTGTGACCGATGCTTTGCCGAGTGAATACAGCTATTTTTACACCTGCGGTCCCGAACCGATGCTCAAAGCGGTGTTTGCCGCGACCAAAACATCGGGGCAGTTCAGTTTTGAAGAACGCATGGGTTGCGGGTTTGGCGCGTGTATGGGTTGTTCGTGCAAAACGGTGACAGGATACAAGCGCATTTGCAAAGAAGGTCCTGTGCTGACGAAGGAGGAAATCCTATGGTAAACACAAAAGTGACACTGAGTGGGATTTCGCTTGACAATCCCGTGATTCCCGCCAGCGGTACGTTTGGATATGGCTGGGAATTTGCCGAAATTTACGATGTTAATTGTTTGGGAACGTTTTC
Organism: Acutalibacteraceae bacterium; assembly: GCA_045648765.1. Taxonomy (GTDB): domain Bacteria; phylum Bacillota; class Clostridia; order Oscillospirales; family Acutalibacteraceae; genus RGIG3009. The sequence goes on along the minus strand of JAZROQ010000071.1, from coordinate 8,070 downwards.
GTTCAAAGGGACAACCGCCGAACCTCGGTTTGGCAACCCAACACCGCGCATTGCCGAATGTACGGCGGGTATGATCAACAGCGTGGGGTTGCAAAACCCCGGTGTCGAAAAAGTGATCAGCGAAGAATTGCCCAAACTGAAAGCGTGTTTTTCAAAACCCGTGATGGCAAACGTGGGCGGGTTTTCGGTGGAAGAATATGCCGAAACCTGCGCCAAACTTGACAAAGAACCGCAAGTGGGTTGGTTGGAAGTAAACGTGAGTTGCCCCAACGTGCACGGCGGCGGTATTTCGTTTGGTACCGACCCCAAATTGGCCGCAGAAGTGACCAAAAGGGTAAAGGCCGTGACCAAAAAACCCGTGTATATTAAACTTTCACCCAACGTGACGGATATTGTGACGATGGCAAAAGCGTGCGAGGAAGCGGGTGCCGACGGTATCAGCCTTATCAACACGTTGTTTGGTATGCGCATTGATTTAAAAACCAAACGCCCTGTGATTGCCAACAAAATGGGCGGGTTTTCGGGCAGTGCGATTTTTCCTGTGGCGTTGCGCATGGTATATCAAGTGTACGAAGCAGTGAAAATCCCTGTGATTGGCATGGGCGGTGTGTCCAGTGCCGAAGACGTGTTGGAAATGATGTTAGCGGGGGCTACCGCGGTGCAAGTGGGCGCCGCAAACTTGGTGAATCCCTTTGCTTGTAAAGAAATTGTGGAACAATTGCCGAGCGCCATGGAAAAATACGGCGTGTCGTCATTAACAGAAATTATAGGAGGGGCGCATTGTGGGTAAAGATGTAATTATTGCGTGTGACTTTTCAAATAAGGAAGAAGTGTTTTCGTTCCTTGACAAGTTCACCGAAGAAAAACCGTATGTGAAAATTGGTATGGAGTTGTTTTACGGTGCAGGACCGGAGATTGTGCGCGAAATCAAAAAACGCGGTCACAAAATCTTTTTGGATTTGAAACTGCACGATATTCCCAACACCGTCAAAAAAGCAATGCGCGTACTTTCGCATTTGGACGTGGATATGTGCAACCTGCACGCGGGTGGCACGGTGGCAATGATGGAAGCCGCCATCGAGGGGCTTACCCGCGAAGACGGCACACGTCCGTTGCTGATTGCGGTGACACAACTGACCTCGACCAGCCAAGAACGTATGGAAAGCGATTTGCTTATCAAAGAACCGCTCGATAAAGTGGTGATGCATTATGCTTCTTGCGCCGCCAAAGCGGGACTCGACGGTGTGGTTTGCTCGCCGTTGGAAGCGGGAAAAGTGCACGAAGTGTGCGGACAAAACTTTTTGACGGTGACGCCGGGTGTGCGGTTTGCCGACGGTGACGTGGGCGACCAAGTGCGCGTGACCACCCCCGCCAAAGCCAAAGAGATTGGCTCGGATTACATTGTGGTTGGTCGTCCGATTACGGCGGCAGAAGATCCGGTGGCGGCTTACCGCCGTTGTGTGGCAGAATTTGTCGATTAAGGAGGGCATAACACATGGAAGCGTATAAAAGAGAGTTTATTGAATTTTTGCAAGAAGCGGGCGTGTTGAAGTTTGGTGATTTTACTGCCAAAAGCGGCCGCAAAATTCCGTATTTTATCAATGCGGGTGACATTAAAACCGGCGAACAAATTGCCAAACTCGGGAGGTTTTATGCCAAAAGTTATTTGGAGAAAATCGGCAAAACACCCAGCGTGTTGTATGGTCCTGCTTACAAAGGGATTTCGATTGCCGTGTCGTCGGCGGTTGCCCTTGCTGACGAAGGGTTAAACGTTCCGTTTTTCTTTAACCGCAAAGAAGCCAAAGACCACGGCGAAGGCGGCGTGTTTGTCGGTTATGTGCCGAAAAACGGCGAACAAGTCGTGATTGTGGAAGACGTGATCACCGCCGGTACCGCGATTCGCGAAAGCATGGAGATTTTGTCACACCTTGAAGGCGTGAAAGTGGCTGCCGTGTTTGTGATGGTGGACCGCAAAGAAAAAGGCAAAACCGAACTTTCGGCTATGGCGGAAGTGGAAAAAGAATTTGGGTTCCCGGTGTATTCGGTGGTGGATGTGTATGACATCATTGAGTATTTGGAAGAAGACCCGAAAAACGAAGAAAACGTAACGCGTATTAAAAACTATCTTGCCGTGAATGGGGCGAAATGAGTATGAGACATTTAATTGACATTTTGGATTTGTCGGTAGAAGAAATTGACGAGTTGATTACCACCGCCAACGATATTATTGACAATCCCGAAGCGTATCGCGAAAAATGCCGTTACAAAAAATTGGCGACGCTGTTTTTTGAACCGTCTACCCGCACGCGTCTTTCGTTTGAGGCGGCCATGATGGAACTGGGCGGCAACGTGCTTGGCTTTTCGGAAGCGAATTCGAGTTCGGCTTCCAAAGGCGAAAGCGTGGCGGATACGGTGCGCGTTGTCAGTGAATATGCCGACGTGATTGCCATGCGCCATCCCAAAGAGGGTGCGCCGTTGGTGGCTTCTATGCACAGCGGGGTGCCGATTATCAATGCGGGTGACGGCGGTCACAATCACCCCACCCAAACGCTGACCGACTTGCTCACCATCAACCGCGAAAAAGGCGGATTTGAGAATTTGACGGTGGGGTTGTGCGGTGACTTAAAGTTTGGCAGAACGGTGCATTCGCTGATTGCCGCCATGTCGCGGTATGCGGGGGTAAAGTTTGTGCTGATTTCTCCCGAAGAACTCAAACTGCCGAGTTATGTCAAAGAGGCATATATCAAATCCAAGGGCATACCGTATGAACAGACGACATCGCTGGAAGACGTGATGCCCAAACTGGACGTTTTGTATATGACGCGCGTGCAACGTGAACGGTTTTTTAACGAAGAAGATTATTTGCGGCTCAAAAACAGTTACATCTTAACGCCCGAAAAAATGAGCCTTGCCAAACCCGATACCATTGTGTTGCATCCCTTGCCGCGTGTGAACGAGATTGCCACTGCGGTGGATGCCGACCCTCGCGCCGCGTATTTCCGTCAAGCCAAAAACGGAAAATTTATTCGCATGGCATTGATTCTCAAATTGTTGGAGGTGCGGTAAATGCGTGTTGACGAAATTAAAAACGGTGTGGTGATTGACCATATCGGTTGCGGAAAAGCCACCAAGATTTACGAAATGCTTTCGCTGGATGCGCTTAAAGCACCGGTTGCCGTGTTGCGCAACGTGCCCAGCAAGTTGATGGGGAAAAAAGATATTATCAAAATCGATGGGGATATTACGCTGAATTTAGATGTGCTGGGGTTTGTCAGCCCCAACATTACGGTGGATGTGATTCGCGACGGCGTGGTGGTAGAGAAAAAACACATTGATCTGCCCGAACAATTGACCGATATTTTAGAGTGCAAAAATCCGCGGTGTATTACCTCGACCGAGCAGGATATTCATCATTTATTCCGTTTGACGGACAAAGAAAAGGGAGTATACCGTTGCGTATACTGCGATACCAAAGCATAAACTCCGAGGAGGATTTATGACTCGACATACTTTGCTGAAAGAAAAAATGCGCGAAGCAGCGGCGTCGGTGTTACCGATTGCCGCTATTGTTGCTGTTTTGTGCTTGTTTTTGGTGCCGGTGAATAATGGTTTGTTTCTCTCGTTTGCGGTGGGAACAGGGCTGATTATCATCGGCATGGCTTTTTTTACGATCGGTTCGGAAATTGCCATGACACAAATCGGCAACCACATCGGTGCGCGTATGACCAAAACCAAAAAATTGTGGTTGATTGTGTTGCTCAGTTTGGCGCTCGGCATTGCCGTGACAGTGGCAGAACCCGATTTGCAAGTGCTTGCCGCCAACGCACCGGCAATTGATACGATGGTGTTGATTGTGACGGTGTCGGTGGGTGTCGGGTTGTTTTTGGCGGTCAGTATGCTGCGCATTTTGTTTGGCGTACCGCTGAAATGGCTGCTGATTGCTTGCTACGTTTTGGTGTTTGGTCTTGCCGCTGTATCCGACCGCGGCTTTTTGTCGGTGGCGTTCGATTCGGGCGGGGTGACAACAGGGCCGATGACCGTGCCGTTCATTATGGCGCTTGGTGTGGGTGTTGCTTCGATTCGCAGTGACGAAAAAGCAAAATCCGACAGTTTCGGATTGGTGGCGCTGTGCTCGATCGGCCCGATTTTGGCGGTGCTGATTTTGGGATTTATTTATCCCACCACGGCGGGGAGTTCCTCGCTTTTGATTCAGGAATTTGAGCATTCGGCAGCGCTGGGGATGGGGTATCTTTTGGCATTGCCGCATTATTTGGCGGAAGTAGCGTTGGCACTGTTGCCGATTTTTGTGTTTTTTATTTTGTTCCAAGTGTTTTCACTGAAACTCGAAAAACGACCGCTGCTCAAAATTGTGGTTGGCGTGGGATATACCTATGTCGGATTGGTGCTGTTTTTGACAGGCGTGAACGTTGGTTTTTCCTCGCTCGGGTATGTGCTCGGCGGCGCGATGATTGCGCAAAATTTGACGTGGTTGCTTGTGCCGCTTGCTATGTTGATGGGTTGGTTCATCATCAAAGCCGAACCTGCCGTACACGTGCTCAACCGTCAAGTTTCTCAATTGAGCGCGGGTGCCATTTCGGAAAAAATGATGGGGAGCACCTTGTCCGTTGCCATTGCGCTTGCGATGGGACTTGCCATGGTACGAGTGGTATGGGGTGTGCCGATTTTGTGGTTTTTGATACCGGGATATGTGATTGCCTTGGGGCTTTCGTTTGTTGTACCGCCCACCTTTACGGCCATTGCTTTTGACGCAGGCGGAGTGGCTTCGGGACCGATGACTGCCACGTTTATGCTGCCGTTTGCCATGGGCGTTTGTGCCGGGCAGGGCGGCAACGTGATGACCGATGCGTTTGGTTTGGTGGCACTTGTTGCCATGATGCCGTTGATTACCGTGCAAATTATGGGCGCTGTTTCGGTGATGAAGCCCAAAGTTGCCAAATCCGAAGCAAAAACGGTTGGTTTTGCCGACGACGAGATTATCGAATTGTGGGAGGTGGCGTAAACCGATGGAGCTGTATTATGTGATGAGTATTGTAGACAGTCGACAAGCCGACGCGATGTTGGGCATCCACAAAGAATTGCAGTTATCGGTGGTGTTGGAAAACTTAGGGTACGGCACCGCCACCTTTGAGCATTTGTTGCTATATGATTTGGAACAAAGCGACAAAGCAATTATTACTACGATTGCGAGCGCACCGCTTGTGAAAAAGTTGATTGCCGCGGCAGAAGAAAAGTTGTATATTGACATTCCCGGCAACGGGATTATGATGGCGCTTCCCATGAAAAGTGTGAGCGGCGGAAAAGCGCTTAGTCTTTTTACCGAAGGACAAGAAGTAGGGGGGACAACACCGATGATGACATTTGAACACGAATTGATTGTGGTGATTTTGAACGAAGGACACGCCGATACCGTAATGGATGCGGCACGCTCGGCAGGCGCGACCGGCGGTACGGTGCTGCACGCCAAAGGGACCGGCAAAGGACAAGCCGAAAAATTTTACGGTGTGTCGTTGGCGGAAGAAAAGGATATGATTTATATTTTGGCGGCTGCCGACAAAAAAGCGGCGATCATGAAAGCCATTAACGAACAGTGCGGCGCAGGCACGGCGGCGGGGGCGGTCAGTTTTTCGTTGCCGGTCAGCGAAGTGGCGGGGTTACGTCGACTGACCGCGCAATAACCACGGTGTGTTGAGGAGAGGGCTATGAAAATTAAAACAAAGCAGACGTCGTTTGCAAAGGTGGCGGCGTTGCCCAAAATAAAACGCAGACGTCCCAAACGGCCGAACATTTTGTTTCGCGCGTTGATTCGGGTGTTGGCGATTCCCGAACTGTGGGCAACCAAGTTTTCGTATCGTGTGGTGCGCAAAAACGTCGAAGACGGTCCGTGCCTGATGTTGATGAACCATTCGGCGTTTATTGATTTGAAAATCGCCTCGCGCATCTTTTTCCCAAAGCCCTATACCATTGTGTGTACTTCGGATGGGTTTGTGGGCAAAAATTGGTTGATGCGGCAAATCGGGTGTATTCCCACCCAAAAATTTGTGACCGACCTTGCGCTTTTGTCAGATATTTTGTATTCGCTCAATACGCTCAAAACCAGTGTGTTGATGTATCCCGAAGCGAGTTACAGTTTTGACGGTCGCGCCACGCCGTTGCCGCGACATTTGGGAAAACTGATTAAAAAAGCGGGTGTACCGGTGGTGACGGTGATTACCGAGGGTGCGTTTTTGCACAACCCGCTGTATAATTGCCTGAAACAACGCAAAACCAAAGTGAGCGCCGTGGTGAATTGTTTGCTGACAAGCGCCGAGGTTTCCGAAAAATCGGCGGAAGAAATCGATGCATTGTTGGACCAAACGTTTTCGTTTGACAACTTTGCACGGCAACAGCAAGAAAAAATTGCCGTAACCGAGCCGTTTCGCGCCGAAGGGTTACACCGCGTGTTATACGCTTGTCCCGCGTGTGGTGCCGAGGGCAAAACGGTGGGTGAGGGCACCCGCCTTACGTGTGCGCAGTGCGGCAAACAATATGAACTGACCGTGTACGGCGAGATGAAAGCCCTGCAAGGGAAAACGGAATTTCCCCACATCCCCGATTGGTACGATTGGGAGCGCGAAAAAGTGAAAAAAGAAGTAACGGACGGCACGTATCGGTTGGATACGGCGGTGAAAATTGGGGTGCTTGCCGACTACAAAGCCATTTATATGGTGGGCGAGGGACGGCTTGTGCACGACGAAAACGGATTTTCGCTTGTCGGTTGCGACGGCGCGTTGCAATATACACAACCGGCGGGCAGTTTTTATGGGTTGTATGCTGATTATTATTGGTATGAGATTGGCGACGTGATTTGCATTGGCAACAAAGAGCGGTTATATTACTGCTTTGTGCCCGACGAAGTGTGCGTTGCCAAGGCGCGGTTGGCGGCAGAAGAACAATATCGGCTGAAAAAAGGGATCTAAAACCGTAGTTTTGGCTAAATGTGACCGCCTTTTGACCGAATTTACTGTTTTTTTTGATGAAACTAAAAAAAGTCTTTGCAATATGGAAAAACTTTGCTATAATAGATAGGATGTAAACGCAAGGTTTGCATACTTCAAATATGTTGAGTAATTAAAAAATAGGAGGAACTGTAACATGAGCAAAAAATTCGTTTATCTGTTCAGTGAAGGCGACGCTTCCATGCGTGAACTCCTCGGCGGTAAAGGCGCCAACTTGGCCGAAATGACCAAAATCGGTTTGCCCGTACCCCAAGGTTTTACCGTCTCCACCGAGGCCTGCACCCAATATTACGAGGACGGCCGCAAAATTAACGATGATATCCAAGCCCAAATCATGGAATACATCGAGAAAATGGAAGGCATCACCGGCAAAAAATTCGGTGACAAAGAAAATCCGTTGCTCGTTTCCGTGCGTTCCGGTGCTCGCGCTTCGATGCCCGGTATGATGGACACCATCCTTAACTTGGGTCTTAACGAAGAAGTGGTGGAAGTTATGTCCGCCAAATCCGGCAACCCCCGTTGGGCTTGGGACTGCTATCGCCGCTTTATTCAAATGTATTCCGACGTTGTTATGGAAGTCGGCAAAAAATACTTTGAAGAACTCATCGACAAGATGAAAGAAGAAAAAGGTGTGACCCAAGACGTCGATTTGACCGCTGACGATCGCAAAACCTTGGCTGGTCAATTCAAAGCCGAATACAAAGCCAAAATCGGCAAAGATTTCCCCGCCGATCCCAAAGAACAATTGATGGGCGCTGTGGAAGCTGTTTTCCGTTCGTGGGACAACCCCCGTGCTAACGTGTATCGCCGCGACAACGACATTCCCTACTCTTGGGGTACTGCCGTTAACGTGCAGATGATGGCTTTCGGCAACATGGGCGATAACTGTGGTACCGGCGTTGCCTTTACCCGTGATCCCGCTACCGGCGAAAAGGGTCTGATGGGTGAGTTCCTGACCAACGCTCAGGGCGAAGACGTTGTGGCCGGTGTTCGTACCCCGATGCCGATCGCGGAAATGGCTGACAAGTTCCCCGCTGCTTTTGAGCAGTTCCAG
>JAZROQ010000070.1:0-32684 GCA_045648765.1 Acutalibacteraceae bacterium | reverse complement strand
TTTGAAATTTACAAATGCCAATACGCGCAACCAAATGGTTTTTCCGCATCTGTCATTTTTGATGAAATGGCGGAGGATTATGCCCAAACGTTAGACATTGATTGGTGGGCGAATAATGCCCCCGTATATGCCGAAGCTTCCAAAGCAGATTTTGAAAACTTCGTGAATGCCCGCTACGATGTTTCGAACGACACCTGGGAAGCCATTCGTGAAAAAACCATCGGTTGCTACGATTATAAAAAAGATGAGTACTACACCGTTCCTTTCTTTGACACAGAAAAACAAGTGTATCGCATTCCCGCGATTGGCGGATACGGCGGCGGTATTCCCCAATCCCGTTATGTCGGCTACGTAAAAGACGGAAACTTTTATAACGTATACTTGCAACAGGTTAACTATGTCGAAACACAGCCGACCACCGGTGTGGAAGGAAAAGATTGGACCAAAACCGAAATCATGGGCGAGGTTCTTTATGAAGTTCCTTTGAACAAATACCACAAGTATGTGGTAACCTATCAAAACAACATTCTCAAAAAATACAAATCCACCGACGAAACCGTTGTACCTGCAAACCTTGTCAAAGCCGGTGAAGGTGTAACCACCACAACCACAACCACAACAACGACAACAAAAGCAACTACAACAACCACCGGTATAGGTAGCACCCCCACAACGACCACCACGGTTAAAGCGCCTTCCACCACCGCTTCGGCAGCCGAGGTTACCACTTCAACCGAAGCACCTATCACAACGACTACCGCGCCGGAAGAACCGTTGGTTATTGTTGCTAAAAACGAAACCGTCACGTTGGAATCGGTCGCCGATGTGTTCCCGGAAAACACAGTTGTTGAGATTGCCGAAATCAAAGAGACTACAAAACTAGAAACCGTAAAAGAAGCGGTCAAAGAAACCGCAAAATCTTTTGTGGCGTATGAAATCACTGCGACAAGCAATAATATTGCTGTACAACCCAACGGGAAAATCAAAGCTACGTTTGAAGTCCCTGCCACCTATAATTTGGCAAACGTCGGCGTGTTTTATGTGTCAGACGATGGCAAAGTAGAGGCAATTCCTTGCACAGTAGATGCCAAAAACGGCACGGTTATTGCAGAACTTTCACATTTCAGCACCTACATTGTTGCTGAAAAGAATGCTCTTGTAATCATTGACCCCGCCGAAACCGAGCCCCAACCATCCTACACCTGGATTTGGATTGTGATCGCCGCTGTTATTGTCGTCGGCGGTGTTGCCGCTTGGTATTTCCTGGTTTTTCGTAAAAAAGCAGAGAATTAAACAAGACAACTGACAAAACCGCCCTTGTTCGCTGTTGCGAACAAGGGCGGTTATTTTTTGATACGGTTTAGGCGTAAAGAATCGGCTCGGTTTTTCCGCCGGTTGCGGCGCGTTCGATAGCGTTCATCACGAACACGGGTGCAAACAACTCATCGTACGACTCTTGCATTTCGCCGCCATCAAGCAGATCAACAAAATCTTTGAATTCTTGATAGAAGCACGTTCCCAATTGGGTAAGCGGCACTTGACCGCCTTGACTACCGGAAACCGAGAAACGAGCAGCGTAATATTCGGCGCTGCCTTCTTCGGTATACAAACCAATCACGTTAAAGTCATCGTAATGGAACACTACGGTTTGAGCACCTTGTTTATCCACACTGACTTGCACAGAGTTCGGGTGACGACCAAACACTTCCATAACCATTTCCACCATATGCTGAGCATAGTAGTAGAAACCACCGTATTGCGGGTCGGTTTGCAACGGAGCGCGTACCAAACCGCTAACGGTACGACCGGCAGTTTGTTCCGCTTGTGCTTGTTTGACTTCCTGCACGGTTGGTGCAAAACGCAAACAAGAACCGCCGGTGGCTTTGATGTTGTTTTGTTGCAAGAACGATTTAAGTTCGGCAGCGTCTTTCTCGTTAATCATTAAAGGCTTGTCGAGGAACAACGGCACGCCCGCTGCCAAATACGGTTTGGCATATTCATAGTGTCTGTCCCCATGACGAGCGGTAACGATAACACCGTCAACTTGTCCGACAAGTTCGTCGTAGCTTTTCAGTGCGGGAACGCCAAGGTCTTCTTGCAGTTTTTGAGCGGTTTCGGGCTCGTCACTGTATACGCCCACCACTTCGACGTGAGAAAACTCTTCGTTTTGCTTGGTGTAATTTATAAATATGTTTGCATGGCTATTTTCGCAGCCGAGAATAACAACTTTCTTCTTCATAAGATTTTCCTCACATCCACCTTAATATTCTACCGGCATCGGATTTTGAGCGTGAGCCGTTTCGATGACGCTAATGGTTTGTGCCGCCATTTCGGGCGTAACAATCAACGGTTTTCCATCGGCAATGGCATAGTACAATTGCTTGTAAAAATCTGCAGAAGCAATGGAAAACGCGGCCGGAGGGAAGGAACCTTCTTCCTCATGCGTGATAAAATCTTCATTGCAATAGATGGGGTTGTGGTTTTCGTCTTCCAAGAAAGTTTCGTGCACCGGTTGTTCGGGGTTTTCGCCGGGGATAGCATATTTCATTTTATAAGCAAACGGCGTACATTGAAGGGTACCGTTTGTGCCCATCACCTTTAAGTTATAGGGCGAATACGCATCGTTTTGGCTGATTTCGATATCCACAAACGGTTTGCCCGGTGCATCCAAAATGATTTTGGAGAAGTCATCGGCATCGCCACTGGATATAACAAGATCCAACTTGCTGTATGCCACACGAATATTGGGGTCAAAATCCATAAAGCCAAGTGCCAAACCAATCGGGTGCGGGCCCGTGTTATAAAGGTTACCTGCACAACGTTTTTGCAACGCTTGCCAGTCCCAACGTCTACTAAAGCCGTTGTAACGCAATTTTACTTCTTTGATTTCGCCAAGTTTGCCCGAAGCAATCACTTCTTTGGCAAACGGATAGAACGGATTAAAGAAGGTTTGTTGGAACACTGCCAACACAACACCTTTTTCTTTGGCGAGTCGAATCAAAGCATCACACTCGTACCGTGTGCGAGCAAACGGTTTTTCGATTAACACGTTAAAACCATGTTCCAACAAATCTTTAGAAATGGAATAGTGCAAATCCGAATAAGTGGCATTAACCACCAAATCAATATCGTCCACTGCAAACAAATCACGGTAATCGGCAAACACCTTACAACCGGGATAGTCGTTAAGCGCTCTTTCGCGGCGGAATTCATCGGCTTCTACCACGTATTTTACATCGTAAAAAACGTTGTCTGCACTGCGATAATATACACCGTGAATGTCTTTACCACTGCGACCTTGACCAATGATTGCTAAGTTTAACTTTTTCATAATGACCCTCCTAAATTACAAAAAATAAATTTTGTACAAAAACATTATACTGTATTATAAAACGATAATCAAATGGCATTTTCTGCTAAACAGATTGCATTTTCTCTAATAATCACAAAGTTTGCTTTTAGCGCGTAAAATTATTGACATTATCGTGCCGCTGTGCTATAATAGCCGCGAAACAAACAAGGGGGGCGGCAGGTGTGTCGAAATATTTTGAATGCAGCACCAACAAAAATCCGTTGGAGTATTTTTGCGGCGAAAAAATTGTTTTTTCGGTTATGGCAAGGGATAACAAAAAACCTATCGATTGCCCGTATATACAGTGGGAACTTATGACAGATGATGGCCAAAAACAAAGCGGAACAGGTTGTATCACAAAAGAACAACCGCTGGTAGTGGAGGCTACACTCAGCAAACCCGGTTTTGCGCGGATTAGATGCAAAGCACAACAAGAAGACGGCACACCCGATACGGATTTTGCTGTTTTTAACGCCTCTGCCGGTGCCGAGGTAGAAAAATTATCCTATCTAGATACGCTCCCTGAAGATTTTACCGACTATTGGGACGATGTTAAAAAAATGGTGGACGATTTTGCAATAAACGTGCTTTATTGCCAAGAAAGTTCCAACAATATGCCGGACGGCATAAAATGCTACGATGTTCGTATTGCTACACCCGAGGGAAAACCTGTTTCGGGGTACGTGTGCATTCCCACAGCGGAGGGAAAATACCCTATTGTCACCAATTTTATTGGTTATGGCATTTTTGGTGCTTGGAAAATGCCCGAACCGGGGAAAATTGTTGCCTGCTTTAATGCCCACGGCATCGAAAACGACTTAACGCATGAACAGTTGCAAGAAAAATACAAAACCGAACTTGCAGGCTACGGACACGACCAAGAGGAAAATGCTTCCAATAAAAAGACCTATTGGCGGCAAATGATGATTCGCGATCTTATAGGTTTAAAATATATAAAAACCCTACCCTCTTGGGATGGAAAAAATCTAACAATACGTGGCAGCAGCCAAGGCGCTTTCCAATCCACTATTATGGCCTCTGTGGATACGGATGTTTCTTTTTTGGATATTCAACTGCCGTGGTTTTGCAACCTCCGCGCCGAAGAATTTGGGTTCATAAATGGTGGGCGTCCGAAATTTGCACAAGGATTACGTTATTTTGATACGGTTGCTCACGCAATGCGTGTAAAGTGCCCTGTAAAAATGATGATAGGCTTGGGGGATTATACATGCCCACCGTCTACCACGCTTACCCTCTACAATCATTTTACTTCTTCCAAAACTCTGGATGCCGTCCAAGGTTTGGGGCATTCTGTTGCCATACCCGCCGACGCGGAACATTTTTATAAAAGCGAACAGCCTTAATTTCTTTTTATGATTCTCGCGTATATTTGTTTGACTTTGTTACATCCTAATGGTAAAATTAAAACAAACCATCATTTATCAAGGGGGATTTGTTATGAAAAAATTTATTTGTCCTTGTGGATATGAATACGATCCCGCTATCGGTGATCCGGACAACGGTGTTGCACCGGGTACCGCTTGGGAAGACGTTCCCGAAGATTGGGTTTGCCCCGTTTGTGGATTGGGCAAAGACGTATTTGAAGAAGCATAAAAAGGTGGCGTAAACAAAAGTTTACGCCACCTTTTTTTATTTTTTAAGTTCATACCCTGCTTCGGCAATTGCCGCTCTGGCAAGCACCTCTACGGCATCGACCGTATTTTCAAGGGATATGCCGTACCGTTCAAAACCCAGGGGCAATTCGCTGCAACCGAGCACCAACACTTTTGCGCCTTGCTCGAACAACTCTTTTACCACTTCGCGCACTTTTTCGGCGGGGAAATGCGGTGCATCCGCTTTAACGCCGTCGTAAATCAGACGCATTATTTCGCGTTGGCCTTCGGGCGAAGGGCAAACCGCCTCAATGCCAAGAGCTTCCAACTCTTTTTGATAAACCCCCGCCTTAACGGTACCGTCTGTGGCAAGCAACCCCACTTTGCGTATACCCTGAGCATGCAAAAACAACGCTGTTTGACGAATCATATTCATTACCGGCACAGGAGAAAGCGCACACAACTCGTCGTAAAAATAATGCGACGTATTGCACGGCATAATCAAAAAATCTGCGCCGATCGATGCCAGCTTTTTTGCTGATTGAGCCAAATACGGAACCGGTGATTCCCCGTTTTCCAAAATCGCTTTGGTTCGGTCAGGAATCGTCGGTTGACAATCCATATAAACGCGCACGTGACCGGCATCGCTGTCTGCTGCGGTGTTTTCCACAATCTTTTTAAACAAATCCACTGTCGCCGCAGGCCCCATGCCGCCAATAATGCCGATGGATTTTTTTGCCACGATGCCGCCCCCTTTTTGAATAGTACTGTTTTATTTTACCACACATTCCCGCGTTATGCAAGTTTTGTTGCTTTTTCTTTTGTTTTCCATTGCTATTATTTTATAAATATGATATGCTAGGGTATATATGTTATTTGTCGCATTTCGTCGATATAATTGTTAGAAAGGAGGAGGCTTTTTGGTTTTTAGCAGTCTGGATTTTTTGTTTGTTTTTGCGCCCCTCGCTTTTACTGCATATTATGTCACCCCTGCGCGCTTTCGTCGCGTTTGCCTGATGCTGTTTAGCTTGGCGTTTTACATTTACGGTGCTTGGGACAAGCCGTTCCAAATTGTATTGTTGCTTGCTTCTTCTCTTGTTAACTGGGGATTTGGTTTAGTAATGGAAAAAACCCGCCATCGGCGCGCCGCGCTTGTTGTTGGTTTGCTATACAACTTCGGCTGGTTGTTTGTTTTTAAATATGCCGATTTTGTCTTTTCCTCCTTGCAACTTGGGTTTGATGCTTGGCTTCCTTCTCTTGGTATTCAGTTGCCAAAAATCGAGTGGATTTTGCCACTTGCCATCAGTTTTTATACATTCCAAGTTACTTCATATTTAATCGATGTTTATCGTCGCACCATACCGGCGGAAAAATCGTTGTTTCGATTTGCTTCTTACTTGTACATGTTCCCGCAACTTCTCTCGGGTCCTTTGGTCAGCTATGCTTCTCTTTCCAAGCAATTGGATCATCCGCGCCTTTCTCTCCCCCGCATCGATGACGGCATCAAAGACTTCACTATCGGTATGGGTCTTAAAGTCTTGCTCGCCAACCAAATCGGTGGCTTGTGGAACGATATCGGCGGAGTCGGTTTTGACTGCATTTCCACCCCCTTGGCTTGGATGGGTATGATTTCTTTTTCGTTGCAACTGTATTTTGATTTTTACGGCTATTCTCTGATGGCCATTGGTCTTGGGAAAATGTTGGGCTTCCGTTTGCCGGACAACTTCCGCCATCCGTACATGGCCCTTTCTATGACCGAGTTTTGGCGACGTTGGCACATCACACTTGGTTCTTGGTTCCGAGAATATCTGTATATTCCTCTTGGCGGCAACCGTTGCAGCGCGTGGCGCAATGTTTTTAATTTGCTCATCGTTTGGCTTGCCACCGGTTTTTGGCACGGTGCCAACTGGAACTTTTTGCTGTGGGGGCTTATTTTGTTTGCCTTGATCGCACTGGAAAAATATGCTATCAAACCCACGTTGGAACGTTATCCCGTTTTGGGACATGCCTATATGTTTTTGTTAATCCCACTTTCGTTTTTGGTGTTCGCCATTAGCGATATTTCCCAGCTTGGCATTTACTTTGAACGGTTATTCCCCTTCTTGCCCGGCGAAGCAATCAACATTTCTCCCGGTGACTACCTTGCCCATGCCCAACAATACGGTTGGTTGTTAATCCTGGGTATGATTTTCTGTACCGCTTGGCCCCGTCGGATATACGAACGCATAAAAAACAATTTTTTGGGAACACTGATTTTGTTAGCCATTTTCTGGCTGTCTGTATATTGTCTGTACCAAGGGCTCAACGACCCGTTCATGTATTTTCGGTTCTAGGAGGTTTTAAAACGCCATGAAAAAACTTGCTCGTTATTCCTTTTTGATCTTGTTAATTATTTCGTGCATAATCGTGGTACCCGGTTGCATATGGTCAACCTATTTGCCTGACCCTGCCATCACTACTGCACCGACAACCACCACAACCGAAGCAACAACGACAACGACCACAACTACCACGGTAACAACAACCGTCCAAACTTCAACAACGGCAACAGATATCGCCGCCTCCTCGACGATTAACAACGTGGTGACAACGCTTCCTCCTGCCACAACCACTACGACATCGGGTTCGACAACCGCTACCAAACCCGTTTCTACCACCAAACCTGTTGCGCGTTCGTTCCCGAACACGTTGTTTATCGGGGATTCCCGTACCGACGGTTTGCGGCTATACGGCAAAATCCAAAATGCCACGTTTTTCTGCAAACAAAGTTTAACCGCTTTCAACATGTTAAGCACAAAACTTAAAATTGACGGCGCAGAAACCACTCTTTCCGGTTTGCTTGATAAAAAACAGTTCGAATCGGTATATATGATGCTCGGCATCAACGAACTTTACAAAAGGCCGGAAGATATTGCCGCTAAATACCAAGAAATTATCAACCTGGTTCGTCAAAAACAACCGAATGCTTTGGTAGTTGTGCAAGCCACCTTACACGTTACCAAAAACAAATCCGATACTTCGGCATTCACCAACACACGCATCAACAATTTGAATCAACATCTTAAAGCACTGGCCGATAACCAGCACGTGTTTTTTGTTGATCCCAACCCCGCTTTTGACGATGCAAACGGCAATATGCACGCAGAATATTCCAAAGACGGTGTTCACTATTACGGCAAATACTATCCGTTATGGAGTGAATTTTTGGACAACAATCGCATCTTGCGCGCTGTTACAGAGTAATCTTTAACCTCAAAAAAGCGCCCCGCAACTTTTTGGTTGCGGGGCGCTTTTGTTTGCGTTTATTTTCCAAACAACGTACCGTAATAATCTTCTTTTAATATCAAGTTGGAATAGGTAAACTTCTTAGCAACCGCGGAAGAAACCTCTTTGGCATAAGTTTCCGAAACCGTCACACCTTCGCTTGGCGTAAACAGTTTTTTGGAGGCATCGTATCTTCCCGATTCACTTATCCAACTGCGGTTAGAAAAGCAAACAAGTGCAGGCGCATCCGACAAGAAATCGCGACCCATCATCAAACGAGAATCGTATTCCAAGCCAAACAAATTGGAAAGCGTCGGCAACAAATCCAAACTGTACGTCGGCTTGTCAATCACAATGCTTTCCAAGCCTTTGTGCCACAGAATCAGCGTGTTGCGGTATTTTTCAAACACGGAAGTGGTGTCATGACCTGCCAATTCGCTGTAATAGTCTTTTTCGTTGGCTTGTTGCAAACCGTAGGGATAGTGGTCTGCCGTTACGCAAATCACCGTGTCTTCTGCAATGCCGCGCGCTTCCAAATCGGCAATTAGTTGTTGCAACATTAAGTCAAGCTCAATCTGACAAGCTAAATACGCTTTTACAGGTTCCGATTCATACGGCAAATCTTTCACTTTGTCTTTGTGGTACGAAGCCATGCTATTACCCATAAACGTATACAGCATGTGTCCGCTAACCGTCAAATAATAGGTGTGGAACGGTTCTTCGTTCATATACTTATCGGCGGTTGCCTTTGCCATAAGATAATCGGAATTTGGCCAACGCGTTTTGGTGTTTTTACCCGGATAATATCCCGAATAATCCAGTTCCAAACCGTTGCCGATGCCTTGGTACGTATACCCTAAATTCGGGTGAGATTTGTGCCGACCGTAATAGGTGTAGGTGTGGTTGTGGAACGCGTAGGTTTTATAGTTTTGACGGCGCAACATGTTTCCCAACGAAAAATACATGTTGCGGTTAGAAGAATATTCCATGCTGTGCACACCGGTTGCAGGCATAAGTCCCAGCAAACTGGTATATTCTCCATCCGAAGTCGAAACACCCCAACCGGGTGTGTAATAATTCGTGCACTGAATTCCTTCGTGCGAAAGTTTGTACAACGTTGGCGTCAACGTTTCGCTGACAGCGTACGGTGAAAAGCCTTCTGCCACAATAAAAATCAAGTTTTTCCCTTTGAATTTCCCTGTATATTCGTTTTGGGTGGTGGGCGTTAGCGAAGAAAAATATTGATGCATTTTTTTGGTGGTGGCATCGGTTTCTTCGGCTATAAGTTTTTCAAAATCCAACGAAGCAATCACGTTTTTGGGATATTCGGTAGGTCCTGCCGGCACATCGGGGGTCAACGGTTGATTCACACTGTCTTCATCTTCCAGCGGCTCGTCATCCAGATTGTTGCCGAACAACAAAAACTTAGCATCCAAACGCACCGTGGTAACCAGCCCGAATTGCTTTACCGAAGCATCGGCAGAAAATTCTTGGCGATATAAGTAAGCAGGGCTGCTTTCGCCTTTTTTACAAAGAAGGGTTATGCCGCTTGCAATAAAGTGCAAAAGGGCAATCAAGACCACAAAAACCGCTTTGCCGCGCCACGGGATACACCTTGCTGCAAAATGACGTTTACCAAACACAGCAAACACAGCCACAGGCAACCACAAAAACAGCAACGCTATCAGATTGCGCCAAATGGAAAGAAAAATGTCTTTCCAAAACTGTAAAATTTGTCCTGTGTTTTTGACGGAGTATAAGATATAATAGGTGTCAAACACCCCAAAATACACCACTTGGGAGCAAAACACCAACGCTAAAAACGACAAAATCCCAATCGTGACACCATAGTTCACTTTTTGGTTTTTAGAAAGTGTGCACAGCAAAAACAGCAGCACCGAAAAAGGCAAAGAAAACAGTATAATAAAAATTAAACCGCTCGAAAAAAATCCTTTAACGGTTGCTAACCGAAAAACCAATTCCATAAAAATCAAAGCCAGCGGTAAAAACCACGCTAAATTCCATGTGGTTTCCACTTTTTTGACATGGCGTTGAGAGGCTCTTTCCATAACAAGATGTCATCCCTTCTATCTTTTGTCAAAAAACAGTATATCATACCTTTTTTTGTTCGTAAAGCAAAAAAATTGTCAAAAAAAGACACGCATGATAAATTTCATGCGTGTTTCTTTTTATTCCTCTTCTTGTTGGGTTTCTTCCGTAACTACTACGACTATTTCCAGCACTCGACGATCTTCCGCTTTGGTAACAGTGATGTGCATGTTTTCATAATCAAAACTGTCGCCTTCCGCCGGAATTTTTTCCAACTGTTCCATCACCCAACCGCCAACGGTGGCCGAATCGGATTCGCCCGTTATGTTGAAAAAGTCGAGCATTTTTTCAAAATCGGTACCGCATACCACACGGTATTCGTTTTCGCCGATTTTTTCAAAATCTTCTACAACTTCGTCGTGTTCGTCCCAAATTTCACCGACCAGCTCTTCCAAAATGTCTTCCATGGTAATAATGCCGGCGGTACCGCCGTATTCATCCGTAACAATGGCCATGTGTGATTTCTCTTTTTGCAACAACCGCAGCAAATCACTAATTTTGATGGACGGCGCCACAAAAGCAGCCGGTTTTATCACCGCATCCAAAGGATGTTTTTGACGATACACCAGATTATAAAAATCTTTTTGGTGTATCACGCCCACAATGTTGTCAAGTGAATCTTCGTACACCGGCAATCGAGAAAACCCGGTTTCGTCAAACAAAGCCGCAATTTCTTCGGCCGAAGCACCGTTTTCCACACCGCAAACGTCTACGCGCGGAGTGAAAATATCTTCAGCTTGTAAATCGTTAAATTCAATCGCACTGCGAATCAATTCGCTTTCTTCGGCATCGATGCCGCCGCCGTGTGCCGCTTCTTGCACGAAGGTCAGTAATTCTTCTTCGGTAATTGATGGGTTTTCCGCCGTGCGGAAAATGCGCATCATAACCCATTTCCATCCCGAAAAAACAAGCGTGAGCGGTGTAAAAATAATCATTAAAAACTGTAACAACCGCGCCGTAAACATAGCCATGGTTTCGGGGTCTTCTTTTGCTACACTTTTTGGTAAAATCTCGCCAAACAATAACACCAGTACCGTAACAACAATTAACGCAGCCCACACGCCTGATTTTTGAAAATACATAACGGCTACCGCTGCCATTGCCACGTTGGAAAGCGTGTTGGCCGTCAGCAGCGTCCAGTCTGCCTTATCTGCTTTTTCCGCCAAACGAAGAACCCGCTTGGCACGACGTTTCCCTTCCTCTGCCAGTGCGTTCATTTGCGATCGGCTAAACTTTGAAAAAGCCGTTTCCGTTGCCGAAAAACACGCCGAGCAAAACAAAAGACACAAGAAAATAAGAATCGTTCGTATACCGTCACTATCCATGATGTTGAAAATTCCCCCTAAATGTATAATTGCCCACATTCTAACACACTTTTTTCGGTTTGTCTACGATTTTTTACAAACTAACCGTAAAAGCGCAACTTGACGCTCTTTTTCTTTTATCCTATAATATATGTACTATATATTAAAAAGTTGTTCACAATCACCAAGAAAAAACTTGGTACACTAATTTTGGAAGTGTAAAGGAGGTACCCATTATGGAAAACATAAAAATTATGATTGCCGATGACGATATCAATATTTGCGAATTGCTCCGGTTGTATTTGGGCAAAGAAGGCTATACACCCATTCTCGCACACGATGGCAACGAAGCCGTGGAAAAATTCGATTTAGAAAAACCGGATTTGATTTTGTTGGATATCATGATGCCGCAGTTGGATGGTTGGCAAGTGTGTCGAAAAATTCGCAAAAAATCACAATGCCCCATCATTATGCTTACTGCCAAAGGCGAATTGTTCGACAAAGTTTTGGGGCTGGAACTGGGTGCCGACGATTACATCGTAAAACCTTTCGAAACCAAAGAAGTCATGGCTCGTATCAAGGCGGTGTTGCGGCGCTGCGGCATTGGTGAAGGCGCAAAAGCCAAAGAAGTCAGTTACAACAAACTGTATATCAATATGGAAAACTACGAATTGCGCGTCGACGGCAAACAAGTGGACACACCGCCCAAAGAAATGGAACTTATTTATCATCTGGCAAGTAACCCCAACCGTGTTTACACACGCGATCAACTGTTAGACGAGGTGTGGGGCTTTGAATATTATGGCGATAGCCGCACGGTCGACGTTCATATCAAACGTCTTCGTGAAAAACTAGACGGGGTTTGCGAAGAATGGACGCTCAAAACCGTGTGGGGTGTCGGATACAAATTCGAGGTCAAACAAAACGATGTTTAAAAGCGTTTTTTCAAAATATTTTTCCGCTTCGGCACTGATTATTTTGTTTTCCTTGGTGTTATTTGCCACCGTACAAGTGCTTTTTACCCGTCAGCACTGGATTGACGATAAACACGTGTTGCTTTCCGAGCACGTAGAAAACGTTGCTGCTTTTGTTTCGGACAGCACCCTTGAAGACCAAGAAGGCAATTATTATATTCCCGAAGCAATTTCTCCGCTGTTAAAGCGCTTGGGCGCTTCGGTCGACAGCAGCACACTTGTTACCGACACCTCTTTTCGCATTTTGGTCTGTTCCGAAAGTGAAACTTGCCCACACATGGGAAAAACGTTGCCTTCCTCTGTTCACAGCGGATTGCAACGTGGCCCCTTTTTTGCGGTAACGCATCTGGGGAATTTGTATAAAGAAAATCAATATTGCGCCGGCATCAAATTGTATAGCATTTCGGGCGAACACATCGGCTATGTTTTGGTTATGTCCTCGGCGCACGCCTTGGTAGAATATGTGTGGGACAATATTCGGGCATTTTTGCTTTCGGGTGTGTCGGTGTTACTGTTCGCCTTTATCGTTTCCTACCTTTTTACCTATCGCATGGTAAAACCGCTGCGACAAATGGCAGCCGCCACACGCCAATTTAGTCGGGGGGATTTTTCGGCTCGCATTGTGGCAAACGGTCAAGACGAAGTGTCGGAGCTTGCCAACGCCTTTAATGGCATGGCGCTTTCTTTGTCATCGTTGGAAGAAATGCGCCGCAGTTTTATCGCCAATGTTTCTCACGATTTGCGCACCCCTATGACCACTATTTCCGGCTTTATCGACGGGATTTTGGACGGTACCATCCCACCCGAAAAACACAAGGATTATTTAAAAATTGTTTCGGATGAAACCAAGCGGTTATCGCGTTTGGTACGCTCTATGCTGGATCTTTCCCGGATCGACAGCGGACAAATCAAACTCACCCCTGCCCATTTTGATTTGTCAGCGTTGCTTTTTAACACGTTGCTTCTTTTTGAAGAACGCATTGAACAAAAAAATCTTTCGATCGACGGTATCGACCGTTGTGCCCCGCTTTTTGTTACCGCCGACTACGATTTGTTGCAACAGGTTATGTATAATTTGGTGGATAATGCCGTAAAATTTACACAGGACGGCGGCACGATTTCGTTTGCTACCATAAAACATCACGGCACAGCCGGTTTTTGTATCCGCAACACAGGCAGCGGCATCCCCGCCGAAGAACTTCCCCATGTTTTTGAGCGCTTTTACAAAAGCGACCGTTCGCGAGGGCTGGATAAAACCGGTACCGGACTGGGGTTGTATATCGTGAAAAGTTTGATCAATGCGCACGGTGGGGAAATCACCGTCAGTTCACGGGAAAACGAGTATTGTGAGTTTTTGTTCCAAATTCCTGACTCGATTTCTGTGGAAAAATAAAAATTTCACAAAAAAATTCACAAATTTTCAAGAAACCGACACAAAAGTGTTTTATGATAAAGGCATAGAAACAAAGAAAGGGGTAAAAGACACCATGAACGAATGGAATCAATTTCCCACACAACCCGAAGAACCCTCCGAAAATTCGTCCGTAAACGAACCCGAAATACAAGAAGAACAAAAGCCGTCCTCTGCGGCATATAATCCTTACGGATGGAACACGCCGGTGTATCCTTCGCCGAAGCCGCCGCGCAAAAAGCGAAACAGCGCCAAAATCGCTTTGGTGGTTTTGGGGTCGCTTTGTGCGGTGATTATTGCCGCGCTGTCGGTATTGTTGGCACTTTCTTATCAAAATATCAATCCGTTTTTGCCGCCCGATAACACGCAACATCCGTCGGAAGATAAAAACGTGCCCTCGGTAACCATTACCGAACTGGATGAAACCACCCAAGGTCTTTCTACCACAGATATTGTGCAACAAAACATCGACAGCGCTGTACTGCTCACCATTTACAGTAAAACTTCAAGCAACAGCGGTTTCCCGTTTAGCCAAAATTACAACGAAAAAGAAGTGCAATCAGGCGTTGCCAGCGGCATTGTGATGACTGCCGATGGCTATATCATTACCAACTGGCACTGTGTTGTAGATGAAGACACCAACACCGTTTACCCACGTATTGACGTTACCACCTATGATGAAACCGTTTATGAAGATGCCGAAGTAATCGGGTATGATGCCGCTACCGATTTGGCGGTCATTAAAGTCGATGCCACCAATTTGCAACCCGCCACGTTTGGCAATTCCGATCAACTCAAAATGGGTGACCGCGTCATAGCCCTTGGCAATTCGGGCGGTATGGGTTGGTCCACCACGCAAGGGATTGTTTCCGGCTTGGCACGTGATGTGTACGAAGATACCGGTTATTCCATAAAATGCTTACAAATTGACGCTGCCATCAACCCCGGCAACTCCGGTGGTCCGCTATTCAACGCCGCCGGTCAAGTCATTGCCGTTAACTCTGCCAAAATCGTTGCCAACGGCTACGAAGGAATTGGGTTTTCCATTCCTATCAACGAAGCCAAAGTCATTATCGACGACCTGCTTAAAAAAGGTTATGTCTCCGGGCGCGTTTCGTTGGGCATTACGGGGCAAACGTATTCGGATGCCTATTACAAAGGGTTTTTGATTTATTCGATTGAAAAGGGGTCTTCGCTGCAAAACACCGAAGCTACTCGGGGGGATTTGATTACAGCTGTTGATTCGGCAGAAATTGAAAGTTATGCCGAATTACGTGCGGAACTTGCAAAGCATAAACCGGGTGATACGGTAACGCTGACGTTGCTACGTGCTACCGGACGTCGGGTAGAAGAATTCAAAGTAACCGCCAAATTATCAGAAGCAAAAGGCGACTAAAAAAAGTTTGTGGGGTAATTCCCCCACCGGCTTTTTTGTGTTGGTAATTAGCGTTGTACGCGGCCGGAACCATCGCCACCGGCAAGGGTTTGCACTTCGGCAACGCTGACTTGGTTAAAGTCGCCTTCGATGGTGTGTTTGAGACAGCTTGCGGCCACCGCAAATTCGATGGTTTCTTGCGGTGCATAATCGTGCAGGCAAGCATAAATCAAACCGGCACCGAAGCTATCGCCACCGCCCACGCGGTCAACAATGTGGATAAGATAGTTTTTGCTGAAATAGTAATCGTTGCCGTCGTACAACATGGCTGCCCAGTTGTTATCGTTGGCAGATACAGAACCGCGCAAAGTGATTGCCACTTTGGAGAAACCGAAATTATCTTTGAGTTGTTTGGCAACATCTTTGTAGCCTTCGTGGTTAACTTTGCCGGCAGTGACGTCGGTGTTGCTGGCTTTGATGCCGAACACGTCGGCTGCGTCTTCTTCGTTTGCAATGCAAACGTCAACGTATTTCATGAGTTTTGTCATCACTTCACGAGCTTTTTCGCGTGTCCACAATTTTTTGCGGTAGTTTAAGTCGCACGAAACCGTGATGCCGCGTTCTTTTGCTTTTTGGCAAGCAAGCAACGTGATTTCGGCAACGCCGTCACCGAGCGCGGGGGTAATGCCGGTGAAGTGGAACCAATCGGCACCTTCGAAAATGGCATCCCAATCAAAGTCTGCCACGTGAGCGTTGGCAATAGAGGAATTGGCGCGATCGTAAATAACTTTGGACGGGCGTTGCGAAGCGCCTTTTTCCAAAAAGTAAATACCGACACGTTCGCCGCCGCGGGCAATAAACTTGGTGTCTACACCGAAACGGCGCAAAGAATTAACGGCGCTTTGACCGATTTCGTGTTTGGGAAGTTTGGTAACAAAAGCAGCGTCTTCACCATAATTGGAAAGCGAAACTGCAACGTTGGCTTCGCCGCCGCCATAGGTTGCGCCAAACGTTTCGGCTTGAACAAAACGAGTGTAGCCTTCGGGGGCTAAACGCAACATGATTTCACCGAATGTAACAATTCTCGACATGGTTTTTTCCTCCTTTATTTTGCTTGGACAAGATGCACGGCAAAACCGCAGTATTCGCCTTGCATATAAGCTACGTTCATAACGCCCTTGTCGTTATATCCGATCGATTCTTGAATGAAAGAATACCCTTTCGATTCCAAGTAGCGCACAGCGCGGAGAACCGAGTTTGTGCGAATGGCAATGTGACCGTGAGTGCCATATTTGGGCTTGCCCATTATTTCGATGATTGAACCGACAAAAGCACCGGTTTCGCCTTTTTTGGTACCAAGACCCAACAAAGCTGCCAAGGCATCGGTGTTGTCCATTGCTTCGGGAACATCTTTGGCGTTGATACCCACGTGAGCAAGTGAAAAGCCCAACATTTCGCTGACAGCTTCACGGGTTAATCGTTCGATTTCGTCGAACTTGCCGGCGTTGATCAAATCGGACGATACCATCCAACTGCCGCCACAAGCCAAAATTTTGGGGTTTGCCAAATAGGTGTTAAGGTTTTTGGCGTTAATTCCGCCTGTGGGCATAAATTTGAGTTTGCCGTAAGGAGCAGACATGGCTTTAATCATCGGTAAACCGCCGGCTGCTTCTGCCGGGAAGAATTTGACAACATCCAAGCCAAAAGACAATGCGGTTTCCACTTCGCCGGGAGTGCACACACCGGGGGTGATGGGATAGCCTTTTTCGACACAGTGCTTGACAACCACAGGATTAAGACCGGGACTGACAATAAATTTGGCACCTGCCGCTACAGCCGCATCGGCTTGTTCGGGAGTGAGCACAGTGCCGGCACCCAACAACATGTCGGGAAATGCTTTTGCCATGGCTGCGATAGCTGCTTGTGCTGCATCGGTGCGGAACGTTACTTCGGCGCACGGCAAACCGCCGTTTACCAAGGCGCGTGCCAACGGGACTGCATCTTCCGCGCGGTCGATTTTTACCACGGGAACAATGCCGATGGCTTCAATTTTCTTTAGAACTTCGTTCATTTTTGTCACCTATTTTCAAAAAAAGTTTTACAATTTTATTGTACCGCTTATTTGGGTTTTGTCAAGATGTTTTGCGGGATTTCACAACTTATTCTTGCAACAACGTGCAGAGTGTGATATACTTTTTTCGTACTTTTAAACAAAGGAGTTCTTATATTATGTCCGGACATTCCAAATGGAATAACATTAAACGTAAAAAAGAGAAAACCGACGGTCAAAAAGCAAAGATTTTCACCAAAATGGGGCGTGAAATTGCTGTGGCAGTAAGAGAAGGCGGCAGTGCCGACCCCTCTTCCAACTCTCGTCTTAAAGATGCGATTGCCAAAGCCAAAGCCAACAATGTGCCGAACGATAATATCGACCGTATTATCAAAAAAGCCGCAGGCGAGGGCAACACCGACAACTACGAAGCGCTGCAATACGAGGGCTACGGCCCGTGCGGCATTGCGGTAATTGTGGAAACGTTAACCGATAACCGTAATCGCACAGCTGCTGACGTGCGCCATTATTTTGACAAATACGGCGGCAATTTAGGTCAAAGCGGTTGCGTGAGCTTTATGTTTAACCAAAAAGGTATTTTGGCAATTGAAGCCGAAGGCCTTGACGAAGACAAAGTGATGGAAGACGCACTCGAAGCCGGTGCTTCGGACTTTGCTGCCGACGAGGATATTTTTGAAATCACCACCGAGCCGGAAGATTTTTCTGCCGTGCGCGACGATTTGGAAGCCAAAGGCTATTCCTTTGTTTCGGCTGAGTTGCAAATGTTGCCGGATGTGTATTCCGCCATCGATGACGAGGAAGCCGCCATCAAAATGGAAAAATTGCTCGATGCGCTCGAAGATAACGACGATGTGCAAAACGTGTGGCACAACTGGGAACGCCCGGACGAAGACTGATATTAACAACAAAAAACGCCGTGCAAGGCTTTGTCTTGCACGGCGTTTTTTAAATGTGATTTTTTAAAAAAGCGTATAACCGTCCGGCGGGTAAGCCCATAACGGTGTAAAAATCACCGTTTATGCCACGGATATAGCGCATCCCCTTGCCCTGAATGGCATAGGCGCCCGCTTTATCCATCGGTTCACCGCTTTGCACATAATCGGCGATTTCTTGTTTGCTCATTGGCATAAATTCCACTTCGGCAGTGTCGGAAAAGCCTTCGCTGTTTTTGCCGTCACACACCCACACCGCCGTGATAACACGGTGTTTTTTGCCACTAAGGCGACGCAACATCGCGGCAGCATCTTTTTCGTTATGCGGTTTGCCCAACAACTCGTTTCCGACAGCCACCACCGTATCGGCGCCAAGTACCACTTCGTTTTTATGACGTGCCGCAACCTCTTCGGCTTTGCTGCGCGCCACTTCCAACACCGCTTGTTCGGGTGGAATGTCCGTGCGCGTTGGTAGTTCGGTTTTGGCAGGTTCTACAATGTAGGTGATTCCGAGCAAATCGCAAATTTCGCGTCGGCGAGGTGATGCCGAAGCTAAAATGATGGGTTTCATAAAAAATTTTCCTTTTCTTCGTGGTCTAGTTGTTGCAAAAGATTGGTATATTCTTCTTCGGTAAGTAGGGCGTTGCAAACCTCCAACAACCGATTGGTTGACAATTTTTGAGGAAGCTGTAACAGCTGTAACAATCGTTTTCGGCGAGCGGCGCTGTTTGGGGTGCCGCTGAGTCCATCTTGATAGGCGCGCGACTTGGTTAAAAACGGTGGTTTAGGAGTAAACGTTTGCCCTTCCACCGTGGCACCCGCTCGCAAAAGGGCATGAAGAATGACTTCGTTTTCTTGACCTTCTACACCAAGCAACCCTTCTTTGGAAGGTTTGGCTTTGCGGCGTTCTTTTCCCACGATTTCGGGTATATACGCCTGCTTGATAGCGTTTTTGGGCAAAGCGCTGCTGATACGGTCACGAATCACAAAACCCGCCGAATCGCTATCGGTCAGTACAATCAAGCCATTTGCAATGGCCAGTTTTCGCAGCAACGTTAGGGTCTCTTTGTTGCGAAAGACGCCGAAACCATCGGTTTGTACAACGGTGGTTTCCACAACTTGGCGTAACCGTTCGGCATCATACCGGCCTTCCACTACAACCGCTTCTTTTATTTTTATGCTCATGTTGTTTGTCCAAGTTTGGCTGTGATAATCAATTTTGCTGCCAGTTCTTCCAACACGGTTCGCTTATCACTTGACGAAGATTTTAAGCGGCGGTCTGCTTGCGCTAACAGTTCCAAACTTTCACGCAGTGCTTCCAAGGAAAGACGACTGCAATCGCGTGCGGCATACCGCAAACGAAAGACTTTGCCTTTATAGTCAAATTCTTCTACCAACGTTTCAACTTGCCGTCCGTCGATGGCTGCCAGCTTGGCACGATACATATCGGTATAAGCACTCGACAGTGCTGCCAAAATCATGACGGGTTCGGTTTTGGAAGCAAACAAACGGTGTAAAACAATGTAGGCTTTGTCGTATTGATTTTTCAAAATAGCCCCCGACAATTCATACGCCTGTGCATTCAAGTTTTTGGTGGCAACTTGTTCCAAAATAGAAACCGTGATTTCGCCGTTTGCCGCCAAGGCACACAGTTTATCCAACTCGTTGAGCAGTAAGTTCATGTCGTTACCGCATTGTTCCACCAACAGCAGTGCCGTTTGCGGTTTCATTAAACACCCACGGCGTCCTGCACCGGCACACAAAATGCGGGCAATTTCTTCGTTGCTTTTGCGGGGGAACGCCACACACATACCGTTTTTTTCCACCGCTTCGGCAAACTGTTTCCATTTGGCGTTCAGTTTGCCGTCCGAAAGCAACGTGGTCATCCAGAAAATCAACACCGTTCCCTCAGGCGGGTCGTTGACCAACGCCAAAGCACGGTCGAAAATTGCCGCAGCAGTAACATCGCAGTTGCTCACCGTCACACATTTGACGTCGGCCATAAGCGGCAACGATTCGGCTGCAGCTTCAATGGCATCAAACGAACTTTCTTGACCATCAAAACGTTGGTAATTGAAGACACTAAGTTCGTCGTTTTCGCGCACACCGGATTTCCCCACCAGCTGCTCCACATAGTGGGTTGTGAGATAACTTTCTTCACCGTACAACAAATAGACTTGCTTGACTTCTTCGCTTTTTAAGTGTTCCTTCAAATCTTTTTCGGTAGACGGCATGTTCTTCATCTCCTTTTATCTTCGGCTATACCAAACTTTGTCTTTTTGTATCACCAGAGTCGGCAATGGTTGTTTTAAAACCGAGCCTTTCGGCAAATCTTTTTCGCCGCACAAAATCTCCGCTTGTCCCGCTGAAAACAAAAGCGGTGTTGCCCCAAAGCTTGATGGCAGTTGTTCCCTTTGTGCATGGTTTGCTGCAAAAGCAACACGGTTTTCCCCGACAGTCATTATCAAAAATCCGTTTTTATAAGTAAATCTTCCGTTTTTGCCAAACAAAACTTCGGTTTTGGATAAATCCTCACCAAGAAACGGAACCGTTACATCGGCATAAGAACACTTTGTTTTTTCTGTTACCAGGTCGTCAAATATACCCGGTGAAACCGAAACCACACTTTCTCTGCCTCCGACAAAGACCACGGCATCCAACCGAGAAACCCCTTGCTTTTTGAGTTGCTGCGTTGTTGTTTCCAAAGTGTCCGTAGAGGAAACCGACAAAATCAGCGTATGGTGATTATCGGCTTGGACATACGCCGCCAAGTCTGCGCTTGTCGGCATGGTTTGAACAATTAGGCGGTCTTTCGAAAAAGAGTGGGTAATCAACAATAATATACATAAAATCCCAACGGAAGTCAGCCCGCCAAACAGTACTCCGCGTTTGCGGTATAACATCCAACCCACGGCTAACAGCACATATACCGTCATTAACCAAAGTAGCCACGGCAACGTTTGGAACGAAACGGTGGAAAAAGGGATATCGGCAATTTTGTCGCAAATCCAAAGAAGGTATTTTGCCAACACGCCACAGAAAAACAACAGAACGTTTCCCACAAGCGGAAACAAGAAAATCAACAAAGAGGCTACACACCCCAAAATTAAAATCCATTCTGCCGGTAACATAACAAGCAAATTAGAGGGGATACTGACCAGTGACAATGTTCCAAAAAACAAAACCAACACCGGTGCGGTAGCAAAAGTGGCAGCCATTGTTACTGCCGCACCGCTGATGACGGATTTCCAAAGTTTTTTAAGGGGTTTACCCATCCATTCGTGAGGAATTCGCAACAAACATTCCTTCAAAGGTTTTGACCACACCAACAAACCATAGGTGGACAAAAACGAAAGCAGTAACCCCACATCGTAAGCCGCAAAGGGGTTGCCAACAAGCAATATGAGCAACGCTAATCCTAACGACGTGCGAGAATCTGCCTCACGACGCAAACAGTTTCCCAAAAGAACCAACGTGCACAACACACCGGCACGCAACACCGAAGCAGACAAGCCGACAATCAGCACAAAAACCCACAATAAGCCAATTGCCAAAACCGATCGTACCACACGTGGCACCCGACATTTTTTGAGTAACAGCAAAACACTTTGCGCCAACACAGACATATGTAGTCCGGAAACCGCAAACAAGTGTGTAACACCACACGTGCGAAAAGCATCGACCGCAGCAAGCGGTAAGTTTCCATCTTCGCCAAAGCAAATGCCCGAAACAACCGCTGCCGGTCCCTTGGGGAGAACGTTTTCGATACCCGAAACCGCCTTGTGACGTATGCGATAAAACACATCGGTCCACGGCACTCTCCCTGCATGACGAGCAACATTTTCTTTTTCGATTTTTGCCGCAAGCCAACAGTCAGACGCTTTGCTTTGCAATGCGGAAAGACCTTCGTTTTCAAAAGAAATCAACCGAAACCGCGCCGACAAAATTTCGTATGGTTCATATGCTTCGTCGGGAGCATCGGTATATAAAACAAGTCCCACGCCTTTTGGCAAGTCGCCGTCCATTACTTGCAGCCGAACAGAATCTCCGCTTTGCGGCAAAACCTTAACTTGTAACGAAACGGTGTTCCCCGCTTGTGTTGCGGTGGATAAATAACGGTTTTGAGCCGTTAAAAACGAAAGGGAGGCCACCACACACGCCAACGCAAAAACTGTTGGGATGCGCCACCGTCGCACGCAAGGAATTGCCAACGATATCAAAACCACCGCGGCACTGCCATATAGCAACCAATGCATAAAACCAAGCGGTATCCACGGCGCAACAAGGCAAACCAGCAAAGCAGCCAACCCCATCACCCACAGGGGGCGAGCCGCAAAATGTGTCATCCTTTTTTCTTGGCGTATTCTTTCATACGTTGTTCTTTGGAAAGAATACGTTTACGCAACCGTATGCTTTCGGGAGTGACTTCTACCAGTTCGTCGTCATTGATAAATTCCAACGATTGTTCCAACGAAAGGACAACCGGCGGCGTCAAGCGCAACGCCTCGTCCGAACCGGCGGCACGCATGTTAGTAACGTGTTTTTTCTTGCACACGTTCACGGCAATATCTTCACTTTTTGGGGATTGTCCCACAATCATTCCCTCGTACACCGAAACCGACGGACCGACAAACAAAGCGCCGCGGTCTTGGGCATTGAACAAACCGTAACTGCTGGTTTCGCCTGTTTCAAACACCACAAGCGACCCTTGCACACGTTGCGGAATATCGCCCTTGAACAGCTCGTAACCATCGAACACGCTGTTCATAATACCGTTGCCGTTTGTGTCGGTTAAAAACTGTTGACGATACCCCATAAGCCCACGCGAGGGAATGCGAAATTCCAAGTGACTGGCACCGGTATCCCGCGTGACCATGTTGAGCAGCTCTGCTTTGCGGGTGCCGAGTTTTTCCATAACCACACCCACATAGTTTTCGGGAACCTCTATCATAAGCTGTTCCATCGGTTCCAGCAAAGCACCCTTTTCATCGTGTTTATAAATTACTTGAGGACGGCTGACAGCAAATTCATAGCCTTGTCGACGCATGGTTTCGATTAAAACCGACAAATGCAACTCGCCGCGGCCGGAAACTTCAAACGCGTCGGTGGAATCGGTTTCTTTAACACGCATGCTGACGTTGGTTTCCACTTCTTTAAACAAACGGTCACGCAAATTGCGCGAAGTAACAAATTTGCCTTCGCGTCCCGCAAAAGGACTGTTGTTAACCATGAATACCATAGAAATGGTCGGTTCATCAATGTGGACAAACGGTAACGCTTCCACGGCTGACGGATCGCACGCTGTTTCACCGATGTTCAAATCCGTAATGCCTGTTACGGCAATCAAATCGCCCAGCGCAGCCGTTTCGTGTTCCACGCGGTGCAAACCCTCGAACTGATATAATTTACCGATACGCGCATTAACCGTTGTGCCATCGGTTTTGCACAAGGTAACGGTTTGACCGTTACGCACCGCGCCGCGTTCTACGCGACCCACACCGATTCTGCCAACGTAATCGTCGTAATCGATATTGGAAAACAAAATCTGCAACGGTCCTTCCAAATCCCCTTGAGGAGCAGGAACGTGTTGCAAAATTGCCTCGAACAGCGGTTGCATATTCCCTTCGCGCACAGAAGGATCCAACGAGGAATAACCATCGCGTCCCGAAGCGTATACCACAGGGAATTCCAACTGATCTTCATCGGCACCCAGTTCAATAAACAAATCCAATAATTCGTCGATAACTTCTGCCGGACGAGCACCGTCACGGTCAATTTTATTGATTACCACAACCGGACGCTTGCCCAATCCCAATGCTTTTTTCAGCACAAAACGAGTTTGGGGCATACATCCTTCAAAAGCGTCGACCAACAGCAAAACGCCGTCGACCATCATTAAAATACGTTCCACTTCCCCGCCGAAATCCGCGTGGCCGGGAGTGTCAACGATGTTAATTTTAGTGTTGCCGTACATAACGGCTGTGTTTTTTGACAAAATGGTGATGCCACGTTCTTTTTCCAAATCGTTGGAGTCCATCACTCGTTCAGATACTTGTTCGTTATCACGGAAAATGCCGCTTTGGCGCAACATTTGGTCTACCAAGGTGGTTTTGCCATGGTCGACGTGCGCAATGATGGCAATGTTTCTCAAATTTTCACGGGTTCCCATATTCGATCTTCCTGTCCTTTTGAAATTCTAACTTTCCTATTATATCACACGCCCTGCACTGCTACAAGTCTTATCCGTGCAAACTTTTTGTTTTACAATAATTTTTTCAAATATTGTCCCGTGTACGACTCGGGTACCGCCGCAATTTCTTCGGGCGTACCTGCCGCAACCAACGTACCGCCGCGGTTGCCGCCTTCGGGACCTAAATCCACCACGTAATCGGCGCTTTTTATCACGTCCAGGTTATGCTCGATTACAATAACGGTATTACCGGCATCCACCAACCGTTGCAAAACGGTTATTAGTTGGGCTACATCGGCCGTGTGCAAACCGGTGGTCGGCTCGTCCAAAATATACACCGTTTTCCCGGTTGAACGTTTGGAAAGTTCCGTTGCCAACTTCACGCGTTGTGCTTCACCGCCCGATAACGTGGGGGCGGGTTGTCCCAGTTTGACATAACCCAAGCCCACTTCTACCAACGTTTTAAGCCGACGTGAAATTTTGGGAACACTTTCAAAAAAGGTGTAGGCTTCCTCCACCGTCATTTCCAACACATCGTAAATGTTTTTGCCTTTGTACCGTACTTCTAACGTTTCGCGGTTGTAACGTTGGCCTTTACACACCTCACACGGCACGTAAATATCGGGCAGAAAGTGCATTTCGATTTTTAAAATGCCGTCGCCCTGACACGCTTCACACCGACCGCCTTTGACATTAAACGAAAGACGTCCCGCAGAATATCCGTGCATTTTGGCATCGGTGGTCGAAGCAAACAGTTCTCGAATGTCGTTAAACACACCGGTATAGGTGGCGGGATTAGAACGCGGCGTTCTGCCGATAGGTGCTTGGTCGATGTCGATAACCTTGTCGAGTTCTTCCATGCCGAGAATTTGTTTGTGCGCGCCGGCACGCGTGTGGGCGCGGTTGAGTGTCTTTGCCAACTTTTTGTACAACACTTCGTTGACAAGCGACGATTTTCCCGAACCGGAAACACCCGTTACACAGTTGAATGCACCCAATTTGAAGGACACATCAATTTTTTTTAAGTTGTTTGCCGAAGCACCCACAACCGTCAACTGTTTTCCGTTGCCCTCACGGCGTTTTTCGGGGACGGGTATGATGCGTTTGCCGCTGAGATACTGCCCCGTAATCGAGTCTTTGCAACGGCACACCTCGTCCACCGTTCCCGAACAGACAACTTCGCCGCCGTGCACACCCGCTCCCGGCCCGATATCTACAATCCAATCAGCAGCTCGCATAGTATCTTCATCGTGTTCGACAACAATAAGAGTATTTCCTAAATCGCGCAGCCGACACAACGTATCCAACAACTTTTGATTATCGCGTTGGTGCAAACCGATACTCGGTTCGTCCAAAATATACAACACGCCCATTAACGAAGATCCGATTTGCGTTGCCAATCGAATTCGTTGGCTTTCGCCGCCCGACAACGTACCCGCCGAGCGCGAAAGGGTGAGATATTCCAGCCCAACACTGTTTAAAAAACCTAACCGCTCTCGAATTTCTTTTAACACACGATCGGCAATTTGGTGTTCGCGTTCGGTGAGTTTTTCTTGCAAATCTTCCACAAACTCCAACAATTCCGTAACGGATTTGTCGCACAAATCGGAAATGTTGATACCGCCTACCGTCACTGCCAAACTTTCGGGTTTTAAACGTTTGCCGTGACAATCGGGACACGGAACTTTGCTCATATAGGTTTCTAATTCCGTGCGCATCCAATCGCTGTTTGTTTCGCGATAGCGACGGTCGAGGTTATTGGCTATGCCCTCAAAAGCCGTAAAATATTCACCCGAGCCATATTCCATTTTGCGTGTCATACGAATTTTTTCACCATTATTGCCGTAAAGCAACAAGTCCTGAATGTTTTTAGGCAATTGCTCCCACGGTGTATCCAACGAAAATCCGTAATGCGCCGACAAACCTTCATAATACATTTGCGAAATGGTGCCGCCGTCCAAATAGCTCCATCCACCGGCACGGATCGCACCCTCGCGGATAGAACGCGAGGGATCTCCTATCACCAGTTGCGGGTCGATCGACATAAAAATACCGATACCTGTACATTTGGGACACGCGCCAAACGGATTGTTAAAAGAAAACATGCGGGGTTTTAATTCTTCCATGCTAAATCCGTGTTCAGGACAAGCATAGTTTTGCGAAAACAGCATGTCTTCCCCATTGGGAATATTTACACACAGCAAACCGCCCGAAAGCCCCATGGCGGTTTCCACCGAATCTGCCAAGCGGGAACGGATGTCTTCGTTTACCACCAAGCGGTCTACCACGACTTCGACGGTGTGTTTTTTGTTCTTTTCGAGTTTGATGGTTTCGGACAAATCATACACGATGCCGTCTATACGTACACGCACGTATCCCGATTTTCGCGCAGCATCCAATTCTTTTTGAAATTCGCCTTTTTTGCCGCGCGCGAGCGGTGCCAGTACTTGGATGCGGGTGCCGTTTTCCAAAGACAAAATGCGATCGACAATTTCGTCCACTGTTTGCTGGCGAATTTCTCTGCCGCATTTGGGACAATGCGGAATACCGATGCGAGCATATAAAAGGCGCAAATAGTCATATATTTCCGTTACGGTACCCACGGTGGAACGCGGGTTTTGCGAGGTGGTTTTTTGGTCAATGGAAATGGCGGGTGACAATCCGTCGATAGCATCCACATCCGGTTTTTCCATTTGCCCCAAAAACATGCGGGCATACGACGACAGACTTTCCATGTAGCGGCGTTGCCCCTCGGCGTAGATGGTATCAAACGCCAACGACGATTTGCCCGAGCCGGAAAGTCCCGTAAATACCACCAGTTTATCCCGCGGGATACTGACAGAAATGTTTTTTAAATTGTGTTCTCTGGCACCTTTGACGGTGATTTTATCCAGCATAACACACCTCCGTTATTTTTGCTTTTTGAGTTTTTCGATTTCATCACGCAACCAAGCGGCGTGTTCAAATTCCAACAACTTGGCGGCATGGCGCATTTCTTTGGTAAGTTGCTCAATCCGTTCGCGACGTTCGAGCGCCGAAAGCGCTTTCCCGTTTTCGTCACGCGCACGGTCGGTGGGCGTGATTTGTAACACGTCGCGTACTTCTTTGGTGATGGTTTGCGGTACAATACCGTGCTTTTCGTTATACGCCAACTGAATCTCGCGGCGGCGATTGGTTTCTTTGAGCGCACGTTCCATGGAAGGTGTGACTTCGTCGGCATACATGATCACGCGACCGTTCGCATTACGCGCTGCACGACCGATGGTTTGTATGAGCGACGTTTCGGAACGTAAAAAGCCTTCTTTATCGGCATCCAAAATCGCCACCAACGATACTTCGGGAATATCCAACCCTTCGCGAAGCAAGTTGATACCGACCAATACGTCAAATTCGCCCAAACGCAAATCGCGAATGATTTGCATACGCTCAATCGTATCAATATCGTGGTGCATATACCGCACCCGAATACCCACGTTTTCAAAATAGGCGGTCAAGTCTTCTGCCATTTTTTTGGTAAGTGTTGTCACCAGCACCCGCTCGCTGCGCGAAGCGCAATCGCGGATTTCACCTATTAAATCGTCAATCTGACCTTCGATGGGTTTCACAAACACTTGCGGGTCGGGCAAGCCGGTAGGACGAATAATTTGCTCAACCGGTTTACCGCCGTTTTGACGTTCCAATTCGCCCGGTGTGGCACTGACAAACACCACTTGGTTAATTCTTTTGTAAAATTCATCAAAGTTCAGCGGGCGGTTATCGTAGGCGCTGGGCAGGCGAAAACCATAATCCACCAAACTTTTTTTGCGAGCAACGTCCCCACCATACATACCGCGCACTTGCGGCAAGGTGACGTGCGACTCGTCCACAAACAACAAATAGTCATCGGGGAAATAATCCAAAAGCGTAAACGGTGACGAACCGGGGGCTCGTCCCGATAACACGCGAGAATAGTTTTCGATGCCTTTGCAAATACCGATTTCGCGCAGCATTTCAATATCGTACCGCGTGCGCTGCAACAACCGCTGGGCTTCCAACAACTTGTCTTCGGCTTTGAACTGTAACAAACGCTCGTCCAATTCCCGCTCGATTTCGGCAATCGCAATCTCCAATTTTTCGGGCGGCACAATATAGTGCGAGGCGGGATAAATGCCAATGTGACCCAAGGCGCCTTTAAACTCGCCTGTTAACGGATTGATTTCGCTGATACGGTCAATCTCATCCCCGAAAAACTCCACGCGTATCACCGTGTCGTTGGCATAGGCGGGGAAAATTTCCACCACGTCACCGCGCACACGAAATTTGTTGCGTACAAAATTAACATCGTTGCGCTCGTATTGCAAGTCCACCAATTTTGCCAACAACTCGTCCCGTTTTTTGGCCATACCGGGGCGCAACGAAATAATCATATTGCGGTAATCAATCGGGTTGCCCAAACTGTAAATACACGAAACGCTGGCAACAATAATCACGTCGCGCCGTTCCGAAAGCGCACACGTGGCAGAATGGCGCAGTTTGTCGATTTCGTCGTTGATGGCGGAATCTTTTTCGATGTACGTGTCGGTCGACGGAATGTACGCTTCGGGTTGATAGTAGTCATAATAGGATACAAAATATTCCACTGCGTTTTCGGGGAAAAATTCTTTAAATTCACTGCAAAGTTGTGCCGCAAGGGTTTTATTGTGAGCGAGAACGAGGGTGGGACGGTTGACTTTTTCAATTATATTCGCCATGGTGAATGTTTTGCCCGAACCGGTAACACCCAAAAGCGTTTGCTCCCGCTTGCCGCTTTGTACGCTTTTCACAAGCGCTTCAATCGCCTGCGGCTGGTCTCCGGTGGGTTTGTATTTAGAACGTAAAACAAACTTATCCGCCACGTTCTCACTCCTTTCTTTTTAATTATTTTCTATTTAAGGCTCCCTTGGAAAGGGAGCTGTCAGCGAAGCTGACTGAGGGATTTAAAGATGGATTAATTTTTCGATTTCAACATCAATAAACTCACAAACCCCTTTGAAATTATTGTTAATTTCATTGTTTGATATTCTTATAACTTTTAATCCTTGGCTTTCAAGATATTTTGTTCGCTCTATATCCTTATTTACACCCGCTTCTTCATAATGCTGTGAACCATCAAGTTCAATCACAAGATTTGCTTTTGCGCAATAAAAATCACCTATATAATTTCCGATAATTTTCTGTCGGATAAACCTGACAGACTGTCCTCTTAAAAAATCATACCACAAATGGCGTTCTTCTTTGGTCATATTTTTACGAAGTATTCTTCCAACATTAACGAGAGATTTATTGTGGTTGTATTTCATTTTAAATCCCTCCGTCAAAATCAAAGATTTTGCCACCTCCCTTTACAAGGGAGGCTTTGTTTTTGATCGTTTTCTGCCCTTTTCTTTTTTTGTTTTAATGTTTGCATTATAGCAATAAGAATAATTATGTAAGAAACCATACTGAATATCGTACCGTTTGTTAAATGGTTTATAAAATAAATCCAAATTGTATCTATTAATCCCAACTTGCTATATATTAAATATTTTGGAATAGCCGGCAGAGAAAAGGAAGTTAGATTTATTATTAAAAATACAATACTGCCACAAAGTAATGGAATTAAACATTTTGATTTAACATTTTTCAGTATACGAGTAATCATAAAAACTATTATAAAAGCTATAATAATTTTAATCACTATGGATATAATCGTAGTCCATAACAAAGTTGAAATATATTCTTTGGTAACTCCTATCAAACTCCCGTTTGGCAAATTAACAAACAGCTCATACAGTAATTTTAAAATGCCGATAATCTCACCTAAGCAAAATATGCAAAGTCCGATTATATATAATTTTTTAGTTATTGGTTTCATAAAATCCCTCGCTGTTAATTGGTGTTTTCGCATTACACGAATTTAGGTCACCATTTTGTAATCGCACTCAACACAAAATACTCAGCCGAGTATTCATTGTTAAAAACTTTCCGTTAAAGTTCAATATTCTTTTAATTCAAACAATTTCTTATTATAGGCTAATATATTTTTCTGTTTTCCAACACCCACAACATAGAACTTATCATCAGTTTGAGATATATCATATAGTTGATCATTATCTATTTGATAAGGATTTGAAATTGCTAAAATGTGCTTTTTGAGTTTATATTCTCCCGATTTTTCAAAAACAAATGTGTATGTATGGTGATAACCCCTGTATTTGCTCAATTGTGCTTTTTTATTCTTATCAACCAATACATCTGTGCTAACATCAATTTTATTGTTTTGGGTTAAATGATACGCCCTAAATGTTTTATAGAGATTTATTACGCTTATAGCAATAATATAAACATGTAACGGACACAATACCCAAACAATACCTTTTGTATTATAAATGCTCATCAATTGAGGTTTCAAAAAATATAACACCAAATAAGCAACACAAAGTAACATAAGCACGCCGTTCTTTATCACATCGTGCAAGTATATTTTATTTAATTCGGTTTTTATAATACCTTTAGTTAACGCCTTTTTTTCCATAACAAGTCCTCATTCCGCATCGCGGATTTCGGCATGGAGTTCTTGCAAGGATTTGATGACGCCGCAACCGGGTTTGTTCATCGACTTGATACCGCTTACCGCTGCTTTGGCTGCGGCAATGGTGGTGATATACGGCACTTTCTTTTTGATTGCCGCTTTGCGCAAATAACTGTCATCCATAGCGTTATCATCCGCCGAGGGAGTGTTGATAACCAAATCGACGGCGCCGTTTACGATCATGTCGTTGACATCGGGTCTGGCTTCGCCCAGTTTATACACAAATTCCGAAAGAATACCCGCATCGGTAAGGATTTTTTGCGTGCCTTTGGTCGCCAAAATCCGAAATCCCGCATCGTGCAGACCGCGGGCGACTTCTAACACTTCTTCTTTGTCTTTATCGTCGACCGAAATCAGCACTTTACCGCCAAGGGGCAACTGCGTTTGTGTGGCTTCTTGCGCTTTGATAAACGCTTCGCCGTAGAAGTGGGACAGCCCCAACACTTCGCCGGTGGAACGCATTTCGGGACCAAGCAAGGGGTCGACTTCCGGGAACATATTGAACGGGAAAACCGCTTCTTTTACACCGTAATAGGGAATGTTGCGTTCTTTGAGTGCCGAAACAGGAGATTCTCTGCCCGTAAGTTCGGCGGTGACAATGTCAATGGCCAACGGTACCATGCGAATGTTGCACACCTTGGATACCAACGGTACGGTGCGAGAGGCACGCGGATTGGCTTCGAGCACAAACACCTTGCCGTATTCGATGGCGTATTGCATGTTCATAAGACCTTTGACGCCCATTTCTTGTGCAATTTTGCGCGTATAGTCTTTGATAGTGGCCACGTTTTCCTTTGAAATATGGCGCGAGGGAATAATACACGCCGAGTCACCCGAGTGAACACCCGCGAGTTCAATATGTTCCATCACGGCGGGCACAAACGCGTGTTCGCCGTCGCTGATGGCGTCGGCTTCGCATTCCAGCGCGTGGTTTAAAAAGCGGTCGATGAGAATGGGGCGGTCGGGGGTGACACCCACCGCTGCCGCCATATATTTTTTGAGGTTTTCGGGGTCGTACACCACTTCCATGCCGCGACCGCCAAGCACGTAAGAGGGGCGCACCATCACGGGATAGCCGATTTTTTCAGCAATCGCCAACGCTTCTTCCACCGTACCCGCCATGCCGGATTCCGGCATGGGAATCTCCAATTTTTCCATCATAGCGCGGAACAAATCGCGGTCTTCGGCCAAATCGATAACCGCAGGGGATGTTCCCAAAATTTTCACGCCGTTCTTTTCCAAGTCGGCAGCCAAGTTAAGAGGCGTTTGACCGCCAAATTGCGCAATAACGCCTACAGGTTTTTCTTTGTGATAAATGCTGAGCACGTCTTCCAACGTCAGCGGCTCAAAATACAGTTTGTCCGAAGTGTCGTAGTCGGTAGAAACGGTTTCGGGATTGCAGTTAACAATGATGGTATCAAACCCCAATTTTTTAAGCGCCAAAGACGCATGAACACAGCAATAGTCAAATTCGATGCCTTGACCAATACGGTTGGGACC
>JAZROQ010000069.1:0-11316 GCA_045648765.1 Acutalibacteraceae bacterium | reverse complement strand
CAACGGTTTCGTCATAATCAACCATCATGGAATTCGTAAGCAAATTGACTTCGACTGACTTTACACCGTTTACTTTGCGCACCGCTTTTTCCACATGGGAAGAACACGCCGAGCAAGTCATGCCTAACACAGAAAATTTTTGTTTCATTCAATTTTCCTTTCCAACAAACAAACCGCGTGAGCAGCAATTCCCTCGCTGCTTCCTGTAAAACCCAAACCTTCTTCTGTGGTGGCTTTCACGCTTACCATATCCACATCCATGCAACAAGCCTTTGCCAAACGTTCACGCATTGCAAAAATGTAGGGCTTTAGTTTTGGTGCTTGTGCCAATACCGTAGCATCGATGTTTGCAGGCACGTACCCCGCTTTTTTCACCGCTTGTACCACTTCTTTGAGTAAAACCAAACTATCGGCACCGGCGTAACGGGGATCGGTATCCGGAAACATACCACCAATGTCACCGAGTGCCGCAGCACCCAACAAGGCATCGGCTATCGCATGTGCTAAAACATCGGCGTCGGAGTGCCCCAAAAGACCTTTTTCGTAAGGAATGGTAACACCACCCAAAATTAATGCTCGGTTTTCCACCAAACGATGTACATCGTATCCATGACCAATTCGAAAACTCATTACAACCATCCTTCTGCTATGTTGATATCTTCCGGAGTTGTGACCTTGATGTTGGTGTAACTGCTTTTCACCAATTTTATCGTGTGACCCAACAATTCCACCATTTGGCAATCATCGGTCACTTCGGTATTTGTTTTTTCGCAATTATCTAACGCTTGCAAATACAGGTCCCGCCTAAAAATTTGTGGTGTTTGAACGTTCCACAACATTTCGCGCGGCGGAGTACCTACCACAAAGCCGTTAGCATCCACCTGCTTGATGGTATCCTTGGTTGGCACTGCAGCAGCGGCAGCCCCATACTCTTTTGCAACCGAAACCACTTCTTCAATAATTTGAGGAGTAATTAACGGACGTGCACCATCGTGAACGGCAAAATACTTTGATTCACTGTTACAAGCTTGAGCCCCGCAACGCGCCGACTCTCTGCGACTGC
Source organism: Acutalibacteraceae bacterium (assembly GCA_045648765.1). Classification (GTDB taxonomy): domain Bacteria; phylum Bacillota; class Clostridia; order Oscillospirales; family Acutalibacteraceae; genus RGIG3009. The sequence continues at coordinate 10,253 of JAZROQ010000069.1, read as the reverse complement.
TGCCGCCCTCAACCACTTTGGTAAGCTTTGTGATATTTTTGGCTTGCGCAAGTTCTTTGATTTTTTCAATGTCTTCCAACCGTGCCACTACAACAATTTCTTGTATAGCATCGCAAGCTTGAAAAGCCAGTAACGTATAGGTTAATAGCGGTTGTCCGTGCAAGGGTAAAAACTGTTTAGGGACACCCATACGAGTAGAACTTCCTGCCGCCAAAATCACGGCCGAAACAGTTACATTTGAGGACATTTTCGTTTCACTCCCTTGTTATTCCACCAAGTTATCGGGGAACGCAATATCAAACAAGCGATCGCACAAGCCAACAGCTGTGCCGCGCAAAATATCGTTTTCGTTTTCTTTTACTTGACGGATAATCAGTTTTTGTGTGAGCGCAGGATAAGCACGCCGCCTAATCTCACTTTCTGCTTCGGTAAGCAGTGAAGGACATTCGGAAAAATCACCGGTGTCCACCACAAAAACAGACGGGTTAAACAAATTCACTAAATTAGCAAAACCAATGCCAAGGTACTTACCACACTCCGCCACCGCTTTTCGAGCGGCTTCTTCTTTTTGCCTGTAAGCATTCTCGATATCGCACAGTTTGTTTTTGCTTGTACCGCTGTGTTGTTGATACAAAGAAACCAACCGCGCGGGCGAACACATAGCTTCCAAGCATCCGCGGTTACCGCAAAAACACTCTTCGCCTTCGCGTTCCACTGTTGTGTGACCAATTTCCCCCAAAGTCGAGCGAGAAACCGCTCCGTTGACATATTGCACGGCGCCGATACCGTTTTCCATATCCACAAACATCATATTTTCAAAATCTTTCGGCATTTTTTTAGAAAAATAATAGGTCGCCTTTAAAATAGAAACATTATCCACAAACACAGGTAACTTGACAGCCTCTTCAATCAACCGACGAATATCCACCGATCTCCATTTCAAACTGGCGGAAACCACCAAATGACTATCTTCCAACACCAAGCCGGAAACAGCAACGCCCACCCCTAAAATACGCTCTTTATCGTGTTTTGAAACCATTGTTACAACACTTTCGAGCAACGTTTTGACCAGTTGTGAAGCGTCTAATGAGTTTGTTTCGATTCGGACTTTTTCTAAACAGTTACCTTCCAGATCCGTATATGCTACATGGATAAACTTGTCGTTAATATAAACACAAACCAAATCATAACGGTCGGCACAAAAACGAAGCAACGTGCTTTTACGCCCTACACGTCCCACCTTTTCCATCCCGCTTTCGCACAGCAAACCGCGTTCCAACAAATAGGAAGTAATATTGGTGATAGACGCCAAAGACAATCCGGTTTTTTCCGCAATAAATGGGCGCGAAACCTTGCCACTGCGCCGCACAAATTCCAAAACTTTTAGACGATTCATTTTTTGCATCAGTTGCACATTGCCAACTTGTTTGTTCATAACCTTTTCCTTTATAATAATTAATTTATTAATTAAATTATATACCATTCTATCAAAAAAAGTCAACCATCCTTTAAAATCTCACATCTTTGGATTGACAAAATTCGTTTTTCGTGTTATAATTCATTCAAGCAATGAATTAATTATTTTTTGTAACTTTGGAGGCGTTTTTTTATGGAAAAGAAAGCTCAATTTTTTATTGATGACGTTTTGTGGGTGTTTCGCGACTTAACACGAGAAAAGCCCGCCTCTTTATTTGATAATGCTTACATGGCCATGCTCAAAAAAGCGCACGATGATTACGGTGTAAAAACACAACTAAATTTGTTTTACAACACCTCTTCGTGGTACGGTGCCGACGAGTTTTCTTTGGCAGAAATGACAGATGCTTACAAAGCAGAGTTTAAAGCCGCCTCCTCGTGGTTAAAACTGGCTTTCCACGCCAAAGAGGAATGGCCGGATTACCCTTATGTTAATGCGGATTATGAATTGGTTCATCGTGATTTTAATTTGGTCAAAAACGAAGTAATCCGTTTTGCCGGTGAAGATTCTTTTGCTTACAACGTTGTCCCCCACTGGGCGCCGATTTCCAAAGAGGGTGTGTTGGCATTGCGCGACAACGGCGTAAAAATCACCTACTCGACCTACGGTGAAAAGCAGGAATGGAACGGTGACCAGTCTGTTTTGCCTTACGGCCACTCTTTCCGTTTGATGCATAACAAAAAGCCCGAAAGCGGCATTTATCAAAAAATCACGCGTGACAAAGCGGTTGCATGTGCTCTTTGCTCGTACAACCACGTCAGCGAAGAAGAATACGTTTCCAAAATCGGTAAAGTGGCGTGTATTCCCGACAAAGAAACCGGCATGAACTACACCCCTGCCGTACCTGCCGTTCTCAATTTGATTCCTTTGGATATTTTGGAACAAGAACTCAGCAAATTTACCGACTACGAATTTTTAGGTGTCGGCAACCACGAACAATATTTTTACCCCGATTATTATGCTTATCAAAAAGATTACGCTGAAAAAATCTATACCATGGGAAAAGTTTTGAAAGACGCCGGATATACTTTCATTTTCGCCGACGAACGTGTGTAAACCGTCGAAAGGATCTTTTTTATGACTGCTTTTCGCAACAATTCGGCAAAAGAAAAAGCCAGCAAAGTATTCTTTTTGACATGCTTTGTCATTTATGCGATTATTTCTATGACCAAAAGCACTTACGCTGCTTCCATTGCCTCTATTATCAGCGAAGGTTTGTTCACCAAATCTTCGGCCGGTATTATCAACGCCGGTTTTTACTTGTTTTACGCCACGGGGCAATTGGTTGGTGTGAAATTTGTGGACAAAATCTCCCCTGTCAAATTGGTATCCATCACGCTCTTTGGCACGCTGGTATCCACCGTTGGTATGGCAATGTCCACCAATTTTTGGATGTTACTTGGTTTTTGGAGTTTCTGTGGCTTGGTGCAATTTCCGATTTGGCCCGCTATTGTTCGTATTCTTTCGGAATATTTGCTCATTACTCATCGCGACAAAGCAAACACCATTATCTCTTTTGCTTATTGCTTTGGTTCCTTTATCAACTATTTTATCGCTTCCATCGTTTTGGGATTAGCGCGTTGGACAATGCTGTTTTGGGCAACTTCTCTTATCGTCGCACTTTGTCTGTTCGCTTGGGTTTTTGTTTTGTGGAAAACCAAAACCGAAATTTCGTTGATTGTAGAAGAAAACAAAAATTATAACGAACAATTGACGCGTGTTAAGCGTTCGTCGGTTAACAGTCCCTCGCACAGTTTTGCAAAACTGTTATTTGCCAGCGGTCTTTTATTCTTATTGATTCCTGCATTATCCCGTTCGGTGTTGGATGCCGGTGTTAAATCTTGGGTTCCCACCATGATTGTGGAAAATTATTCCGTTTCCGCAGAATTTGCCAGCACACTGACAACCATACTCGTGTTTATCAATGCAACCGGTGTTTTCTTGGTTGGTTTTATCTATCCCCGCAAAATCAAAAACGCCGTTCTAGGATACGCACTGTGCTTTTTAGCCGCTCTCCCCTTCTCGTTGTTGTTGCTGTTAATCGGTAAAATTCAAGTCGCTGTTGTTGTGCTTGCTTTGACTGTTATTACTACGCTGATGTATTCTTGTCATCAGTTTATCAACATCATTATCCCTTCGCACTTTATTCCGTATCACAAAGCAGGCAGTATTGCTTCGCTTTTGAACGCACTTGGTTCTTTTGGTTCGTTGCTTGGCAGTGTTGCTTTTGGATTTTTGGCAGAACATTTCGGTTGGACAATTACCATTGCTTCTTGGAGCGGGATAATTTTGGTTTCGTTTTTGTTTTGCGCCATCGCAATACCACTTTGGAGAACATTTATCAGCCAAAGAAACTCTTTATCCGAAAGGAGGTAATCTTCGTGAACGATATTTGTTTGCTCGGCAAAAAAATCATTGCCGAAAAATCACCTGTTATCTTTCAGTATAAGCCCGATGAAAATTGGCAAGAGCATTGGGAACCCAAAACCGGCACTTGGTGCCAAAAAGACGGTTGGCTTATTGGCGAAGAACGCGGTAACTTTGGCGGTATTCTGCTTTCAAAAGCTGCGTATGATAAAGACGTTATGTTCAGTTTTACAATCGGCACGGTTTTGCCCGCCACCCGCGATGTAAATGCCGTGTTTTGCGCCAACTGGGACAAAACCACCGATTATTTAGGTGATTCCTATGTTTGCGGATTGAACGGTTGGTACGAACATAAAAGCGGTATCGAACGCAACATTGGCTATGGTTCTAACTTGTATGCCACTACCGCTTCTTATCACTATGTACCGGGCACGACAGTTCGCATGACCGCCGGTGCCATCGATGGTCACACCTTTATGGTGGTAGACGACGTTTTGGTATCCGAGCTGATCGACCCCACCCCGATTACCGGTGGACACGTTGGATTTTCTGCTTATTGTACTAGGCTGAAAATCACGGACATCGAAGTCCGTGAAATATATTGGGAAGAATTTATTCAACAATACAAACCAGAATTTTAAGGAGGAAAAAACAATGGCAAAATCAACAGACTTTCGTTACAACACAGGGGCAACCAAAGTGCCGTGGGCAGCAGTAGGTGAAAACTACAACGTCCACGACCTCATGGAAATCATTCGTTTCTTGATGCAAGGTGAAGGCAAAGAATACGACGATGCCATGAAAGCCGTTTGGGAACAAGTGAAAAAATTGGAACCTTTGGCAACCCCTCCCGGAAAACTTTCTTTGGCTTCCAAAGTTGCCGAAGCCGAAGAAGCTTGCAACGACTATTTGGGCACCACCACTTCCACTTTCGTGACCAACGCTACTGCCGGTTTTGAAATTGCTTACAAATACGCTAACCTCAAAGCAGGCGACGAAGTTATCGTTCCCGCTATCACGTTCGTGGCAACCATGGCTTACCCGTTAGCCATCGGCGCCAAATTGGTGTTTGCCGACGTCGATCCCAAAACCATTAACATGGATCCCAAAGACGTTGCCAAAAAAATCACCGACAAAACCAAGATGATTGTGCCCGTGCACATCGGCGGTTATCCGGTAGATATGGACCCCATCATGGAATTGGCCAAAAAACATAACATTTTGGTATTGGAAGATGCCGCTCACGCTTTTGGCGCTATGTACAAAGGCAAAAAGATTGGTACCATCGGTGATTTTGCTGCATTCTCCATGCACGAAGTTAAAAACATCACCTCCTTTGGTGAAGGCGGTATTGCTACCACCAACATTCCCAACTTCGGTGACGAAATGAAACGCGCTCGTTTCTTGGGTTTGGATTTCTCTTGCCCCATCAAAGATTGGTTGTATAACATTACCGCTATTCCCGGCAAAGAAAAACCGTTTGTAGCAGGTAACTATTCCACCACCGAAATTCAAGGTCTTGGTTTGACTTTGCAAGTGGCACGTAACGAAGAAATCATTGCCGAACGTTTGAAAGCCGCTACCTATTTGACCAACCGTTTTGCCGAAAACGATGCGATTATTCCGCAAGATTTGGGCAACGACGATATTCGTCCTACCTTCCACTTGTACTTGTTGCAAATCGACCCTGCCAAAGCCGGCGGTGATATCCAAGTGCTCAAAAAGAAATTGGAAGAAAAAGGCGTTACGCAAATTGCTCACTTTGGCCCGCTTTATCGTTTCAAAGTGGTACAAGACATGGGTTACGATTCCGACGAAATCGCCAAAACCTGCCCGAATTGTGAAGAAGTGTTCTACAAACGCTTTACACATTTGCCGCTGTATGGTTTGAGCGACGAACAACTTGAATACATGGCAGACGCTGTTTTGGCATCTGTTGCTGAAATGCAAGCCGGTAAATAAGGAGTTTTCTTATGGCATTTCACATGAAAACAATGACCGTCGCGGATATGAAAGCGGCTATGGAACAAACCAAAACCGTTATTATTCCCGTCGGCGTTGTTGAACAGCACGGCTATCATTTGCCGTTGTCTACCGACATTTTAAACGCTGAAAAGCCTCTTGAAATTGCCGGTGATAAATTAAACGCTGTTATTGCACCCACGGTAAACTATTGTTTCTCCGGCGGAGAATTACTTGGTACGGTCAATGTCAGCCCGAACACTTTCGGGCTGTACATTTCCGAAATCTGTGCGGAGTTTGTGCGCATGGGTTTTGAAAACGTGGTGTTGTTTTTAGGACACGCCGGTACCGATAATCGCATTGCCTTGAAAAACAGTTTGCAAATGCTGTTACGCCGCAACAAAGAGATGGCGCAAAAAATCACATTGTCTATGGTGGAAGCGTGGAACTTGACCCCCACGTGGTTGAGTGGCTTCTCACTGGAACCCGAACACGATTTCCACGCCGGTATGATGGAAACGGGACTCATGATGTATTGGGCACCCGAATTGGTACGCGATACCATTGTGATGGACGATGAGTACATTGCCCGCATGATGCGTACCGACCAAGACTGGTTCGAAAAACGTGAAAAACCTGTTGACAGCCCGTTTGTGGTGGAAACTGTGGGTCAACGCGAAGAGATTGAAGTTGGCGTAATGGGCTTGCCCGAACGCGCCACCAAAGAACTCGGCGAAACAATTTGCAACGAAATCGTGGACAATTTGGTGAAATTCATCAACACATTAGAAGACCACAGAAAAGCAAAATGATAGGAGATACCATTATGAAAATCAAATGGGGCGTTATTGGTTGCGGCGGCATTGCCGACAGACGTACGTTGCCCGGCATGATGCTTGCCGAAAATGCAGAACTCATTGCCGTAATGGACGCGAACAAAGAAGCAGCTGAACGTTGCAAAGAAAAATACAATGCCAAATACGCGTTTGATACGGTAGAAGAATTATTGGCGTTGGACGAAATCCAAGCCGTGTACATTGCCTCCCCCGTATTCTGCCACAAAGAACAAGCCTTTGCTGCTGCCAAAGCCAAAAAAGATATTTTGATCGAAAAACCGGTTGGTTTGACTGCCGCCGAAGCAGAAGAAATCGCCGATTTTTGCGAGACGCAAGGTGTTAAACTTGGCGTTGGTTTCATGATGCGCTTCCATGCATATCATGAAAAAATGAAAGAAATTGTTTCTTCCGGCAAAATCGGCGAAATCGTTTCCGCACGCGCACAACTGACTTGTTGGTACCCCGAAATTGAAAACTGCTGGCGTCAAGATGTTAAATTGTCGGGCGGCGGTGCTTTGATGGATATGGGTGTACACTGCGTTGATCTTATCCGTTACATCACCGGTTTGGAAGTAAAAGAAGCTGCCGGCCTTTGCGGCAACCAAATTTTTAATTACAGCGTAGAGGATGCAGGCGCTGTCATTATGCGTTTGGAAAACGGAGCTATTGCTTACGTTGATGCTAATTTTAACATCCCCGACGATGCTGCAAAATGTAAAATCGAGTTTTACGGCACCAAAGGCAGCATCTTTGCGCAAGGTACTATCTCGCAAGTAGAGGGTGGCACCATCGAAGTGTTGTGCTCCGATGACACAATCGGTTACGATGCCAGCCAAAATCGCGGCGAAGTACAACCCATGGACATTCAAGTGGAGTTTGGCAACATGTATACCAAAGAAATCACCTACTTTGGCGAAGCGGTTGCCGGTCTGCGCGAAGTGCCTATCACGGCTGCGGATGCCATTGCTTCGCAAAAAGTGGTAGAAGCTGCATACTCGAGTAACCAAAGCAAAGCTTATCAACAACTGTAATTCACTCAAAAAACAAACGGAGAATTTTTGGTTCTCCGTTTGTTTTTAGATTTCGCATGAAAGAAGAATAATTATGAAAGCAAACAAAACAATAAAATTGGTGCAAAGCGCGGTGGTTTTCGCATTAGTATTCACGGCCACTTGGTTTGTTGTCCCCTCCCCGATTTTTGGGAACATCAATTTGGGTGACTCTATGATTCTGGTGAGTTCCTTGGTACTTGGCGGACCGTGGGCGGTTGTTGCTTGCGCTTTGGCAGCGGCACTGTGCGATTTTGCCGCAGGATATGCCATGTATGCCCCCGCTACATTGATTATTAAAGCGTGTATGGTTTTAGTGGTGTTACTATTTAAAAAAGCATCCCAAAAACCGTTAATCACCATACTTTCTGCGGTTTGTGCCGAATTGGTTATGGCTGTCGGATACTTGGTATATGAAGCGTTGATTTTAGGTTACGGTTTTGCCGCTGTACTCAACATTCCGTTTAATCTTATCCAAGGTGCTCTTAATATTGTGTTAGCTTTGCTGATATGCACACTACTCAAAAAAATCGGCGTTTTAAAAAAGGAAGACCGTTGACCTGATTTTTGTTTTGTGATACACTGTTTTTAAGCAAAGCACAGAAACGGGGGGTTTTATGAAAATTGCATTCTTAACTGCGCTTGGTGTCGGCGGAGCCACACTGATTGGTGCTATATTGGGATTTGCATTCAAAAAAGTATCTCATCGTTTCAACGATCTGGTGTTGAGCTTTGCTGCCGGTATCATGCTTTGTGCAGCAGTTATAGGGCTGATTATTCCCGCTTTGGAAAGTGGCGGCAAGTTTGCTGTTTTGGTCACGATTCTTGGTGTTTTCAGCGGTGCTGTTTTGCTAAACTTGGCAGACCGTTTAACCCCTCACTTGCACCGTTTGGTTGGCAGCGAGTTTGAATCTCATCCGGGCAGCAACACCCACATTAGCAAACTGCTTTTATTTGTTTTAGCTATTGCTATTCACAATTTTCCCGAAGGAATTGCCGCCGGTGTCGGTTTTGGTTCGGGCAACACCGCAGAAGCGCTCACCATCGCCGGTGGTATCGCATTGCAAAACATTCCGGAAGGCATGGTTATTATTGCGCCACTGTTATCTATGGGCATTTCCCCAAAAAAGACCTTGCTTGCCGCATCGTTCACCGGTGTGGTGGAAGTTCTCGGCACGTTGCTTGGCTTTTTTGCCGTCAGCCTGTCCACCGCCATTCTCCCCTTTGCTCTTTCGTTTGCCGGTGGGACTATGTTATATATTATCAGCGATGAAATGATTCCCGAAACACACGCACATGGTAACGAACGCGGAGCCACTTATGCTCTGATTGTCGGCTTTTGCGTGATGCTGCTCATTGATTTCTTTGTAGGTTAAAAAATAAACATAAAGGGAGAGGAAATTATGAACAAGTACGCAGGAACTCAAACTGAAAAAAATTTGGAAGCCGCTTTTGCCGGTGAATCCCAAGCAAGAAACAAGTATACCTATTTTGCTTCTCGCGCTAAAAAAGAAGGTTTTGAACAAATTGCCGCGTTGTTCCAAAAAACCGCAGACAATGAAAAAGAACATGCCAAACTGTGGTTCAAAGAATTAAACGGCATTGGCGACACCGCCGAAAACTTGCTTCATGCCGCCGAAGGCGAAAATTATGAATGGACCGACATGTACGAAGGTTTTGCCAAAACAGCCGAAGAAGAAGGTTTCCACGAATTGGCTATCAAGTTCCGTTTGGTTGCCGCCATCGAGAAACATCACGAAGAACGTTATCGTGCTTTGCTTGCCAATGTCGAAACTGCCAAAGTGTTCGAAAAGAGCGAAGTGAAAATTTGGGAATGCCGTAACTGCGGACATTTGGTCATCGGCACCAAAGCTCCCGAACTTTGCCCGACTTGTGCTCACCCGAAAAGTTATTTTGAAGTACACGCCGAAAATTATTGATTTTTTCTTGACAAACAAACAAAATCGAGGTATACTTTCTAAAAGATAATAAAAAGCTGTGACGAAGACGGTGTTGAAACAATGTTTTCAGAGAGTCGGTGGCCGGTGCGAACCGATAACAAAATTTCAAAATCACCTATCACTTCCGAGCTGAAAGGCTGAAAATTTAGTAAGTCTTTTCGTGATTGCCGCGTTAGTGCATACGGGTTGTTTGACCCTGAGGGGCGACGTTATGTCGCAATTTGAGTGGTACCGCGAGTGAACGATTGTTTTCACCCGTCTCAAAGAAAAACTTTGAGATGGGTGTTTTTTGTTGCTTCACCCATCTGTCAGGAGGTTTTATTATGTCTGCTGTATCAACCGAAAAATTATTCGAAGTGGCTTGTCGTATTCGCGAAATGCGCGAAATCGACAACATTTCCGCCGAAGAAATGGCACAAAAAACCGAGGTGTCGGTGGAAGATTACTTGGCATACGAATCCGGCTCACGCGATATGCCTTTTAGTTTCATTCACAAATGTTCTTTGGTATTCGGTATCGGCATCACGGATTTGATGGAAGGTCAAAGTGCTCATCTTTCTTCCTACACCGTTACCCGCAAAGGCGAAGGACAACAAACCGC
>JAZROQ010000068.1:0-12087 GCA_045648765.1 Acutalibacteraceae bacterium | reverse complement strand
TAGTCATATTGTCCGTGTAGAAGACTACACACACTTTACCGTTTACGGGCGCACTCGTGACGATGCCGCGGGCGAATGTTTTGACAAAGCAGCACGCGCCATGGGTTTGCCATACCCCGGCGGTGTTCACTTGGACCGCTTGGCGCAAACCGGCAACCCCCACGCTTTTTCCTTGCCCCGACCACAAATCGAAGGCTGCCCTCACGATTTTAGTTTTTCGGGGCTTAAAACCGCCGTCATCAATTTGTTGCACACCGCAGAACAACGCGGTGAAACCGTAAACACCGCCGATCTTGCCGCCTCTTTTCAACACACGGTTTGCGACATTCTTTCCTCACACGTGTTGGACATCGTTTCCCAAACCGGCGATAACACGGTGGTTCTTGCCGGCGGCGTTTCCGCCAACTCCGGTTTGCGCCGCCGCATGGAAGAGGTTTGCCGTCAACACCATTTAACACTCTATTATCCCCCTCTGTCACTGTGTGGCGACAACGCCGCCATGGTTGGCGCACAAGCTTATTATGAACATTTGGCAGGTCACATTGCCGGCGATTCGTTAAACGCTTTTGCCACGCTACCCATTGAAAAATAATCGTATTTTTACTAAAAGCGACGCCTGTTTAGGCGGCGCTTTCTTCTTTTTTGTCTTTTTTGCCAATTTTTTAATCTTTTTGTTTTTTGTTATTGATTTCACAATGTTTTTTGGGTATAATGTTAATTAGTGGAAATTATGGTTTTTTCTGCTTGAAAGGAGAGTTCTACACAATGAAAAATGCTTTAACAACCAATCCTTCTGTCCTCCAATGGATTCAAGAAAAGGTTGAATTGACACAACCCGATAACATCCTTTGGATCGATGGCTCCGAAGAACAACTCGAAGCCCTCCGTGCCGAAGGTTGCAGCACCGGTGAATTGCAAAAACTCAACGAAGAAAAATTGCCCGGTTGCTACCTTCACTTGTCCGCGCTCAACGACGTGGCGCGCGTCGAAGGCCGCACCTTTATCTGCTCGGAAAAAGAAGAAGACGCCGGTCCCACCAACCACTGGATGGCCCCCGCCGAAGCCTATTCTTTGCTCTACAACATTGCCCGTGGCGCCTACAAAGGACGCACCATGTATATCATCCCCTATTCCATGGGTCCTGTCGGTTCTCCCTTTGCCAAATACGGCATCGGGCTCACCGACTCCATCTACGTGGTACTCAGCATGGCCATTATGACCCGCATGGGCAAAGAAGTGTACGAAGCCTTGGGCGACAGCAACGACTGGATCCGCGGCTTACACTGCAAATGCGATATCGACGAAGAAAAACGTTATATCTGCCACTTCCCGCAAGACAACACCATCATCTCTGTCAACTCCGGCTACGGCGGAAACGTGTTGCTCGGCAAAAAATGCTTTGCTTTGCGCATTGCTTCCAACTTGGGCCGTCAAGAAGGCTGGTTAGCAGAGCATATGCTCATTCTCGGCCTCGAAAACCCGCAAGGCGAAACCAAATACATCGCCGCCGCTTTCCCGTCGGCTTGCGGCAAAACCAACTTGGCCATGTTGATTCCGCCGGAAATCTACCGCGAAAAAGGCTACAAAGTTTGGTGTGTCGGTGATGACATTGCCTGGATGCGCATCGGTGCCGACGGCCGCTTGTGGGCTTGCAACCCCGAAAACGGCTTCTTCGGCGTAGCTCCCGGCACCAACATGAAATCCAACCCCAACGCTTTAATTTCCACCCAAAAGAACACCATTTTCACCAATGTTGTGCACAACTTGGATGATAACACGGTGTGGTGGGAAAGCATGGATAAAAACCCGCCCCAAAACGCCGAAAACTGGAAAGGCGAAAAATGGGATTGCACCGATGGCTCCAAAGGCGCTCATCCGAACTCCCGCTTTACCGCTCCCGCTAAAAACTGCCCCTGCGTTTCTTCGGAATTTGACTCCCCCGCAGGCGTACCGATTTCGGCAATCGTGTTCGGTGGTCGTCGCGCCAAAACAGCTCCGCTGGTTTACCAATCCCGCGACTGGAACCACGGTGTGTTCGTAGGCTCCATCATGGCTTCCGAAACCACCGCCGCCGCCACCGGTGCTGTCGGCGTTGTCCGCCGTGATCCCATGGCTATGTTGCCGTTCTGCGGTTATCACATGGGCGACTACTTTGCTCACTGGATCGAAATGGGCAAAAAGCTCGGCGATAAAGCTCCCAAAATCTTCAACGTCAACTGGTTCCGCACCGACGACGAAGGCAACTTCATTTGGCCCGGCTTTGGTGATAACCTTCGCGTTTTGGAATGGATCGTCAGCCGTTGCGAAGGCAAAGCCGACGCCAAAGAAACCGCTATCGGTTATGTTCCGTTTGCTGAAGATATCAACTTGAACGGCTTGAAAGATTTCGATATCGAAACACTCAAATCCATTTTGGAAGTCGACAAAGACTTGTGGCGCGCCGAAATCGACGGCATCACCGAGTTCTACGCCAAGTTTGGCGACAAACTCCCCGCCACTTTGAAAGCCGAATTCGAAACCCTCAAAAACAACTTAAAATAAGTTGCGACAAAAACTTAGCGGACATCCCAAAAGGATGTCCGCTTTTTTACAACGAAAAAGCCACCGCTTATAAAAGCGGTGGCTTTACTTTTTCTTTTATTGATTTTCTTCAATGTACGAAACCACTTGGGCAACGGTTTGAAGTTTTTCAATTTCCTCGTCGGAAATCTCCACGTCAAACTCATCTTCCAGGGACATTAACATATCGACAACGTCTAATGAATCCGCGCCCAAATCTTCCATGATATTGGTTTCGGGAGTAATCGTGTCTTCATCAACATCAAACTGTGCACTAAGAATTGCTTTTACCTTTTCAAGAACCATTTGCTCTCATCCTTCCAAAAAACTTAAAACTGTTGTTAACAGTCTATATAAAAATAGTATTCATATTTGGTGCGTTTGTCAATCACCTTTTGAAAAATTTTTCAAAAAATTGCCCAAGTTTAGCAATTTTCGTTGTTTTCCAAGGTGATTGCAAATAATTCTTGCAATCTGTCCTTTTGACCCGAAAGATATAAATACCCAAACAACGCTTCAAACCCTGTAGCTTTGTGGTAATCTCCACCCGATCGCGCTGTGTGTGCATTCCGTCCCCGACGATACACCGACACCTCTTGTTCTGTCAACAGCGGAAATATTTTGTCCAACGCCGCCGCTTGCGCTTCGGCGCGTACTTGTTTAACCGCCAATTGATGCAATTCTTTGTTGGGACGGTTTGCCAAACAAACCAAGCGCTCACGCACCATGATTTCATAAACCGCATCCCCAACAAAAGCGAGATTCAAAGGACTTACTGTATGAAGGTCTATTTCCATAGGACAAAACCGACTCATAACACCTTACTCCACAAAATCAAATTCAAAATCGTAAATGCTCACGGTATCCCCTTCGCATACACCGGCTTCTTCCAATTTGCGAATCACATCGGAAGAAATCAATACCTTTTCAAAATATTGCAAACCGTCGGGTTCGTGAATATTCACTGTTTGTAACAAGCGCAATAACCACTCGCCTTCCACGAAGTAAACACCGTCGTGTTTTTCAATACGGATAGCGCGGTCTTTGAGTGCCGTGACATCCGGCAACGGCGCCGCTTCGGCTTCAAACTCGCGAATCGGCGGCAATTCTGCCAACCGTGCCGCACAATGTTGCACCAGCGCTTCTGTTCCGTGGGCAATCGCCGCCATCATCGGGAAATAGGCAAACCCTCTTTCCTTCATGGCTTGTTCAAACGCTGCCAATTGCTCGTCGGTTGCTAAATCGCACTTGTTTCCGGCAACAATCATCGGTCGTGCAGCAAGTTCGGGATTAAATTTTTGCAATTCACTGTTAATAGTATCAAAATCCTCAATCGGGTCGCGGCCCTCGCTCCCCGAAACGTCTACCACGTGAATCAGTAAACGGCAACGCTCAACATGGCGCAAAAACTCGTGCCCCAAACCAACACCCTCGCTGGCACCTTCAATCACACCGGGGATATCCGCCATCACAAAAGAAGCGCCCTCATCCACGCGCACCACACCCAAAACAGGCGTAAGCGTGGTAAAGTGATAGTTTGCAATTTCGGGTTTTGCTTCGCTGACAACCGAAATAAGCGTCGATTTTCCCACGTTGGGGAACCCAACCAAACCAACATCCGCCAACAATTTGAGTTCCAAACGAACGTCAAACTCCTCACCCGGGGTACCCGGTTTGGCAAAACGCGGCACTTGCCGCGTCGGAGTGGCAAAATGAGAATTGCCCCAACCGCCTCTGCCACCTTTGGCGGCAACAAACGGTTCATTACTCGACATATCAGCCATCAACCGACCAGTTTCGTTGTCATATAACAACGTTCCGCGCGGCACGGGGATTACCAAATCCTCACCGGAACGGCCAAAACAGCGTTTGGCACCGCCGCTTTCACCCGCAGGCGCCACAAACTTGCGTTTGTAGCGAAAATCCGACAACGTGTTGCTGCCATCCTGCGCCACAAAAACAACGTTACCGCCCTTGCCACCGTCGCCACCATCGGGGCCGCCGGCAGCCACGTATTTTTCACGATGAAAAGATACAGCGCCGTTACCGCCGCTGCCCGCTTTAATGTGTATGACTGCTTTATCAATAAACATAACTTTTCCTCTTTGTAAAAAACGCCTTGTCGCGAACGTGTTCGCGGCAAGGCGTTTGTTGTTTACTGTTCTGCCGTATAGACGCTGACACGTTTGCGGTCTTTGCCCATACGCTCAAAACGAACGGTTCCGTCCGCTTTTGCATACAAAGTATCATCCGAACCGATACCGACGTTTTGACCGGGATGGATGTGGGTGCCGCGTTGACGCACTAAGATGTTACCGGCCAACACAAATTGACCGTCGGCACGTTTTGCGCCAAGGCGTTTGGATTCGGAATCACGACCGTTTTTCGTGGAACCCATACCCTTTTTATGAGCAAACAACTGAATATTAATTTTCAGCATTTTGTTACACCTCCGTTTGTTGTACCTGAATATACTGTGGATATTGGGCAGACAGCCCTTGTACGTGGAGCATAAGCCCCTGCAAAATTATTTGCGCCTTTTGTTCGTCAGCCTTTGCCACGGAAACCGTCAGCAAACCCTCTCCTTCGTGCACATGCGCTTTGCAACCGCAAACGTCGGTTACGGTGTTAGCCGCCATGTATACGGCTGAGGAAACAGCTGCACAAACAATATCTTTTCCCTGCGTATCGGCACCGGCGTGTCCGCGAACGGAAAATCCGCAAAGGTGGCCGTCACGCAAAAGGAACTCTGCGCAAATCATTCTTCTGTTGCGGGTTCTTCTGCCTTGGGTGCACGCGGTGCGCGGGCATGAATCCCTTCAATTTGCACCTTCGTGTAGGGCTGACGATGACCCATGGTACGTTTGCTGCCCTTTTTGGGACGATAGGTGAACACGCGAATTTTTTTGCCTTTACCGTTTTTCAGCACTTGGGCATCCACATAAGCCGTTTTGAGGAACGGAGAACCGATTTTCAGTTCTTTGTCGTTATGCAAAGCAACGACTTTGTCAAATACCACTTTGCTGTCTTCGGCTGCATCCAATTTTTCGATAAACAAAACGTCGCCGTTTTGTACCTTGTATTGTTTGCCGCCGGTTTCAATGATGGCGTACATACTTTGTACCTGCCTTTTCTTATAGACTCGCTGCGCTCGGGCGCTATGCTTGTGGTGTTTTGTGCACGACAAAACACCGCCCGGAACAAGCGGCAAGCGATAGTATAACACAGTTTTTTATCACTGTCAACCGCTTTTTAAAAAATTATCATAACATTTTTGCGCGCAGTTCTTCGGCCGACAACAACGACAAATCCGCAGGCGCAATATCCAACACCGTTTTACATCCTTTTTCACCGCGCTGTGCCAAACGGTATATCGCGCGTGCATAAGCCACCAACACACTCGCCGTAAATTCCGGATTAGAATCGAGCTGCAAACGATATTCAATCAATTGCCGATGTTCTCCCTTTGCGCCGGTAAATCCGGTGCGGAACACAAACCCACCGTGCGGTAATCCCGCGTGGTTTTGTTTCATTTCCTCTTCAGTGATGAACGTTACCGTGGTATGATAATCCGCAAAATAGTTGGGCATGGTTTTGATTTGTTCCGCAATTTTTTCATGGTCTGCTCCTTCTTCTGCCACCACAAAGCATTCACGCGTGTGTTTGTCGGCGGTAGTCAAGGTCGGGGTTTGCCCGCTTCGCACAGCATCCAACGCCGCCTCGCACGGCACGGTATATTGCCGCGCATCTTTTACGCCCTCAATGCGGCGAATGGCATCGGAATGCCCTTGGCTGACACCTTTCCCCCAAAACGTATAGGCTTCGCCTTGCGGCAACACCGCATCGGCATAAACGCGACTCAGAGAAAAAAGGCCCGGATCCCAACCACCGGAGATAAGCGCCACGTGTCCACTTTGTGCTGCTGCTTTGTCTACCGCAGCAAAATGTGTATTAACGGCAGCGTGCGTGTCAAAGCTATCTATAACATGGAAATTTTGCGCCAAACTTGGCGTCATGTGGGGCAAATCGGTGGCACTGCCGCCACAAATCACCAACACATCAATCTTTTCTTTAAATTCCAACAGCCGATCAGCAGCATACACCGCTGTCCCCTCGGTCAACGGCAAAACGCTTTCGGGTGCGCGGCGAGTAAAAATTCCCACAAGCTCCATATCGGGATTTTGCCGAATTGCCAATTCCACACCTTTTCCCAAATTTCCGTAACCGTAAATACCGATTTTCATACGCCCACTCCTCACTTTAATATCAAATCAAACAACGGGCAAAGCACACACGGCAACACCACCGCAGGTAAAAAGTTTGCCACTTTTATTTTCGTAATGTTTAACAAATTCAAAGCCAAACCAATAATCAGCAACGAACCGACACACGTCATCTCCGCCACAACCGCCGTGGTCAAATAAGGCTCTACCGCATGCGCCAACAACGTAATTGAACCTTGGTATATAAGCACCGATAGCGCCGAAAAGAAAACCCCTGCTCCCAAAGTGGCCGTAAACACCACCGCAGAAATAGCATCCAACACCGCTTTCACAAACTGCGTTTCGTGGTTTCCCGTAAGTCCGCTTTGCAAAGGCCCGACAATTGCCATTGTCCCCACGCAAAATAATAAACTCGCACTCACAAACCCTTGGGCAAGCGACGGCCCTTTCCCGTCTTCTTTTTGAAACCGTTTTTCCACGGCGTCACCCAATCGCTTCACTGCGCCGTCAATGTTAAGCAGCTCGCCAATAACCGCACCGATAACGATTGAAAAAACCGCCACCAACATGTTTTCACCGGACAGACATCCGTCAATACCGATATATAGCACACACAAACCCACGCCGGTCATCATTGCCGCGGCAATTCTTTTGGGCAACCCCTTGTGCAACAAAAGCCCTATTATAGCGCCA
The DNA here is from genome assembly GCA_045648765.1 of Acutalibacteraceae bacterium. Taxonomy (GTDB): domain Bacteria; phylum Bacillota; class Clostridia; order Oscillospirales; family Acutalibacteraceae; genus RGIG3009. The sequence continues at coordinate 4,612 of JAZROQ010000068.1, read as the reverse complement.
ACTAATACCGCCGCCACATTTACCAGTGTGCCCGTCATGCTTTCCATAATTTTCCCCTTTGTATTTTTAGGCGTTTTTATACTTACTGTTTAATAAATGTATTGTTTTTCTTTTGCTCAATATGTTAAAATAAAAGCATACACTTTATCCAAAAAAGGAGGTGCGCTGTTGAGCTCTCGCCGCATTCACGCCATGGATGAACTACGTGGTTTTTGCGTGTTTCTCATGGTTTTTTTCCACGCGTTCTATATTGGCGGTTTTTTATTTGACGTACCGCTTTTTCGCACACTCTTTTTGCTTTTCGAACCCATCCAACCGCTTTTTGCAGGAATATTTGTACTTCTCTGCGGCATCTCGTGCCGCCTATCGCACAACAACTTAAAGCGCGGCTTGTTACTTGCCGGTGCTGCGCTGTTGCTTTCTGCCGTAATGTGGACCGCCGCCTACTGGCGTTTGTTGGGTCAGGATTCTCTCATTTGGTTCGGCGTGTTGCATTGCTTGGCAAGTTGCATTTTGTTGTACGTTCTGTTTTTGCCCACTTTACGGTGCTTTCCACCGTGGCTGGGGGTTCTCCTCAACGCCGTACTGTTTGTGCTTTGTTGGCATGTCCCCACTTCTCAGGGCGGCTTTTTCGGCATCCGCAACGTGTTCGAATGGCATCTTCCCGCGTTTCCACTCAACACTCCGTGGCTGTATCCCTTTGGACTGTGCCCCGTTTCCCCTTGTGCAGACTACTTCCCGCTGTTGCCATGGTTTTTCTGCTTTTTAGCAGGAACTTACCTTGGTGTTTGGACAAAAAACGGCAAGTTTCCGCGGTGTCTTTACCGAAAACGATTTTCTTGGTTTTCCTTTCTCGGCAGACACGCTCTGCCCCTCTATTTGCTCCATCAACCAATTATATACGGCATTTTCTTTTTGTTAGATGCCCTTGTTGGTTTCATAATGCGATGACGGACAGTTCACAAGAACTGTCCGTTTTTGTTAAAAAGTCGCGCGGCAATGCCTGTTTTTTCAAAAGTAACACTCAACAGCAGCCCTCCGCCAAGACAAGCAACCGCTTGCCCTGCGGCAACCGCCGCCATATGTAACCACCACGGAAAACCGCCATACACCACGTACAACTCTGTGCCAACCACCAACGCGTTAACCGCTATCGGCGGCAAAGCAGAAAGAAAAGGCAATCCACCAAAACGCACGCCCTTTATTTTTCGGGTCATCCAGGCGGCAAGCAAAGTCGCCGCTGTGCCAAACAGCAAATCCCATCCACCGGCGGGATTAGTCCCGGCAGTAAGTCCCAAAAGATTTGACAAAAAGCACCCAACCGCCAACCCGGGGACTGCCGCAGGGGTATATATCGGCAAAATGGTCAACATTTCCGATATTCGCACCTGCAAAGCACCATAACTGAGCGGTTGAAGCAGCATTGTCAAGGCGGTATACACCGCCGCAATCACACCCGCGTGCGTCAAATACAAAAGCGTCAAGCGCTTATTTTCCCTTTTCGTATTCATTTTTTACACTCCATAGTTTTGATTTCCGTTTTCCAACGGGGTCAGGATGGTTTCGAACTGACCGTATAAAAAGATGTTATCAGCGGATAACGTCAATCCCCACATATTTGCGCAACACTTCAGGCACCGTCACCGAGCCGTCTTCGTTTTGATATTGCTCAACAATAGCAGGAATCACACGACTGGTTGCCAAGCCGGAAGCATTGAGCGTATGCGCCAATTTCAATTTTCCGTCATCGTCACGGTACTTCACATTACCTCTGCGCGCTTGATAATCACGTGCATTGGAAGCCGAGCTGACTTCTTTGTAAATTTCCATACTGGGGATCCACACTTCAATATCCGAAGTACGCGCCATCGAGAACGAGCAGTCCCCTGCCGCCAACTTACTCAAACGATAATGCAATCCCAATTCTTGCACCAAGCGTTCTGCTTTTCCCACCAATTCCGCAAACGCTTTGTCGGAATCTTCTGCCGTGGTATATTGCACCATTTCCACTTTGTTAAATTGGTGACCGCGAATCATTCCACGTTCTTCCGAACGGTAACTGCCCGCTTCACGGCGGTAGCAAGGCGTGTACGCAATATATTTGCGCGGAAGCTCTTCTTTGGACAAAATTTCATCACGGTGCAAGTTCACAAGCGCCGTTTCCGCAGTGGGGAGCATAAATTTTTTGTCGGAACTGGTCGGATTTTGAATCCAATATACTTCTTCGGCAAATTTCGGGAATTGTCCCGCCACGTAACCGCACTCATAGCCTAACATGTGCGGCGGCAAAACAAACTCATACCCGTCTTTAATGTGTTCATCAATAAAGAAGTTAAGCAACGCCCACTCCAAGCGTGCGCCCCAACCACGATAAATCCACGAACCGTTACCCGCCAATTTGGCACCACGTTCGTAGTCAATAAGGCCCAAGCTCTCGCATAATTCCACGTGGTTTTTAATGGGGAAGGAAAATTCCGGTTTTTCTTTAAAATAGTGCACAGCTTCGTTGGCTTCTTTGCCACCTGCAACCAAGTCTTCATCCGGCAAGTTTGGGATAGCATAAATCAAATCTTTTTGTTTTTCTTCCAACTCACCAATTGCAACGTCTGCTTCTTTGATTTTAGCAGAAAGTTCTTTCATTTCCGCCATAATAGCCGAAACGTCGCCGCCCTCTTTTTTGATTTGCGGAATTTGCTTCGAAGCGGCATTTTGTTTGGCTTTCAACGCATCTGTTTCTCCCGAAAGTTGGCGGCGTTTCGCGTCAATTTCCAAAATTTCATCAATCACGTTGTCCAAATCCATTTCGCGTTTGCGAACGGCTTGTTTTACAAAATCGGGGTTGCTGCGTACTAATTTAATGTCAATCATGGTTTTTTGTTCCTTTCTTTATTTGCGCTCCAACAAATTTGCCAGTTGTTGCAAATCGTCTTTGCCGTAAAACTCAATTTGTAAAACGCCGGCTTTTTCTTTCACCGACACCTTAACTTTTCTTCCCAAATGTTCTGTCAGCGCTAACTCCACCTCGTCAAAAAAGCTTTCTCTGCGAGCATATTCTTTTTGCGAACGAGGGGTTTGTGCTGCTTTTGCCATTTTTTCAAGTGCGCGGACCGACAAACCTTTTTCCACCACATCTTTTGCCGCTTGCTCTTGTTGTTCTTTGGTTTCAAACGACAACAGCGTTCGTGCATGTCCCGCCGACAACTCGCCATTTTGCACAAGTGTCGCAATGCTGCTTGGCAAGCTGAGCAACCGTAAGGCATTTGCCACCGCCGGGCGCGATTTGTTCACCGCTTTGGCAGTTTCTTCTTGTGTTAACCCATACGATTCCATCAATGTGCGATACCCCAACGCTTCTTCCATGGGGTTCAAATCTTCGCGCTGCAAATTTTCAATCAATGCAACCTCGGCCGCTTCTTGTTCCGTCATTTCACGAACAACCACCGGCACCTCTTGCAAGCCGGCCATACGCGCCGCTCGCCAACGCCGTTCACCGGCAATCAGTTGATATTGTCCGTTTGGAAGCGGTCGCACCAACAACGGTTGCAACACTCCGTGTTGCGCCACCGATGCCGCCAGCTCCGAAAGTGCCGCTTCACCAAAATGTTTGCGCGGCTGTTCTTTGTTTGGCTCAATTTCTGTAATTCGCAACGAAACCGTCGACGAACTTTCCTCCACAGCATTTTCCAGCAGTAAAGAATCTAAACCACGTCCCAAACCGCCTATTTTCGATGCCATTCTTTCCCGCCTCCTATCGTCTTGCCACAAATTCCTGCGCTAAGCGGTCATACGCCTGCGCACCTTTGGAATTTTTGTCGTAGTAATTTATCGGTTTCCCGTAACTAGGCGCCTCCGACAACCGCACACTGCGCGGAATCGGCGTAGCAAACACCTTTTTTGGGAAAAAGCGCTTGACTTCTGACACTACCTGTTGTGTTAAATTTAAGCGCCCATCATACATCGTCAGCAAAATCCCCTCAATATCCAAAAGGGGGTTATACAATCTCTTTACTTGCCGCACAGTCGCCATCAGTTGCGACAATCCTTCCAATGCATAAAACTCGCACTGAATCGGCACAAGCACCGTATCAGCCGCGCACAAGGCGTTAAGCGTCAACAAACCGAGCGACGGCGGACAATCAATAAAAATGTAATCGTATTGCTCCCTAAGCGGCGCCAACACCGCTTTCAAGCGGTTTTCCCGCCGTTCCAGTTCCACCAACTCGATTTCCGCACCGGCAAGATTCATACTCGACGGCAACACCGACACGTTTTTATACGGTGTTGTCCGTACCGCCTCTTGCGAAGTGCCCTGCCCTATCAACAACTCATATACTGATGTCATTTCTTGACGTTTGTTAATCCCCACACCACTGGTGGCATTACCTTGCGGGTCCAAATCGACCAACAAGCACCTTTTTCCCAGTGCGCCCACAGCAGAAGTGAGATTGACAGTGGTAGTGGTTTTCCCCACACCACCTTTTTGATTCACAACGGCAACGATTTTTCCCATATCGTACCCCTCATATTTTTCTCGATAGCAGTAGTATAGCACATTTTTTTACAACTGAAAAGAGAATTTTGAAGAAATACAGAAAAAAACGAGGCCAAAATT
>JAZROQ010000067.1:0-9924 GCA_045648765.1 Acutalibacteraceae bacterium | reverse complement strand
TTCTTTTGCAACAAAAAAGCACCGTCAACAGATTGTTGGCGGTGCTTGTGGAGCGGCTTACGAGGCTCGAACTCGCTACCTCCACCTTGGCAAGGTGGCGCTCTACCAGATGAGCTAAAGCCGCAATGAACATGCTGTATTATAGCACGACAGATACTCCTTGTCAAGAAAAAATAACCAAAAATTTTTAAGTTTTATAAAAACCGTTGCCGAACACTTCTTTGGTGTCTTGCACGGTGATAAAAGCGTGACGATCAATTTGGCGTATATTTTCAATTAACAGCGGAACTTCTTTGGGCGTTACCACACACCAAAGCAGCGGAGTTTCTTGGTTTGAAAAAAGACCGCGTCCTAAAAGTGCGGTGGCACCCCGTTTAAAATCGTGAAGGATGTAGTGGGCAATTTTTTCGTGTTGTTGCGAAACGATGGTGATGGTTTTGGCAGCTGTACCCATGGTGATGATACTGTCGGTTACTTTGGAGGCAAGATAAAGGGATAACAACGAAAAAACCGTTATGCTAATCTGCTGAAAAACAATGCCGGATAGCACAACAATACTGCAATCGATAATGAGTATGAGATGTGCAAGAGGAACGTGTGGAAAAAAACGTTTGCAAATAAGTGCCAAAAAATCACTGCCGCCGGTGGAAGCGCCGCGTCGTACCACCAGACCGACACCTACGCCGACTGAAAAGCCGCCCAGTATAGCGGCAACCAATTCGTTGCCTACAAAAACCGGAAAAAAAGAGGTAAGTTCCAAGAAAACGGATAAAAACAAAACGCCAAGTGCCGTTTTTAAAAGAGCGATTTTCCCTAAAACGCGATAACCGAAAAGAAACAGCAAACCGTTGAGGACAACGGTTGTTACGGATAAGTTGACACCCCACAAATGGTAAAATACCGTACCGATGGCAGAAACCCCACCCACCGAAAGTTTGTTGGGGGTTAAAAAGCAAAAAATGCCGACAGCCGTCAAAAAGGTGCCGATTAGTAAACATAAACTTTCTGTAAAAACACGTGTGATTTTTTTCATAAACCTAGTATGTGCAAAAGAAAGCTGAAATAAACAAAAAGACTTTGCCAAAAGGCAAAGTCTTTTTTGGTGGAGACGAAGAGGATCGAACTCTCGACCTTACGGATGCGAACCGTACGCTCTCCCAGCTGAGCTACGCCCCCATAGACGCCCCCTATCTTACCGCATTTTTGAAAAAATGTCAAGGGGCAGTTTGTAAAAAAGTTATCGATTCAAGATCTCCTCATAGCGGGCATAGGCGCGGTCAACCACGTCACTCCAAGAGAGATAAAGTGTTTCTCCCGCGTTGATACCCACTGCTTTTAACGTGTTGCGGTCTGACAAAGCTTGCATAACCACTTGCGCGCAAGAAGAAGCGTTTTCTTGTGCCAAAAAGGCATTTTTACCGTTTATGGCGCCTTCGGAAGCACCGCTGTTTTCCACCAACAAAGAAGGACAATTGCAAGCAGCGGCTTCTTTAACCACAATGCCGCACGTGTCGTATGTGGAGGGAAACAAAAACAAATCGGTAATACTGTAAAACACGCGCAGTTGTTCGCGATCAAACAGAGGACCTGTAAAAACGGTGCGGTCTTGCAACCCATTTTCGGTGGCATAGGATTTGATATCGGGCAAATCGTATCCATCACCGATAAAGAACGCACGAAAATCCATGCCGTTATCGCGCAAAATTGCCAAGGTATCCAAAATAATACGGATATTTTTGTACCACATCATACGGCCGACAAACAAAAAAGTGGGAACATCTTCGTACAAGTGGTATTGTTCGCGCAAAGCGGCAATTTTTTCGGCAGAAGCTGCACCGCGCACAAAATCGGTGCCGTTTTCCATAACACGGTACGAACCTTCGTACCCGATATCTCGCAAAAATTTGCCGCAAGCAGAGGTGACCACCCAAATTTCATCGGCAGATTTTACGTTGTTGAGCATGAATTTGGAAGCTACTTTGCGCATAGCGGCAGTGGGAATGCGTTTTTGTATATCCAAGTCGAACCGCGTGTGATATGTGAGCACCACCGGAACGTGTGGACGGTGGTTAATGGTGTTCACCAGCACCGAAGAAGCAAACGGAGAATGGATGTGCATAATATCAAATTTTTTAGAGCGAAGTTTTGCAATTGTTTCGGGGGTGAAAGGAACGCCCACTCGATAGCCGATACGAGCGGTGGCGGGCAAGGAAGGATACCGATAAACATCGAAAGGATAATTGTCTTGAACGTCTTTATAATCCGGTGTGACAACGGTGACCTGACAGTTTTTTTGGTTTAAAAAAGTGGCATAGTTTTTCACCACTTGCGCGACACCGTCAATCATAGGGGGAAACGAATCGTTGAACAGTCCCACCGAAAAATCACTCATTTCACACACTCCTTTCGTATAACAAGTCGTGACTATTTTACTATATTTTACCGATAAATGCAACAACGAATATTTTTAATCTTTCCCTAAAAATACTAAAAATATAAAAAAAGGCTTTTCTATCCTAAAAAAATGAGTTATACTGAAAATAGCTATCGGAAAGGTGTGAGTATTTTGGAAAAACAATATTCCGTTACGATCAGTAAAATCATAGAAGAATTATCGTTGACAGTTGTGTTTATGCCTGAAAATGGGGAAGAACGCACGGTGGTGTCTTCGGAAGTCAGCCGCCCCGGTTTGGGGTTGTCGGGATACTTTGAATATTTTGACAATAGCCGTGTACAGGTGATGGGAAAAAGCGAGTTTGGATTTTTAAACTCGATCCCAAAGGAAAAGAGCATTGAACAACTGCGTCAATTTTTGTCGCAAAAACCGCCTATGTTGGTGGTTTCTCGGTCTTTGGAAATTCCGCAAGAATTGGAAGATGCTTGTAAAGAGTACGATATACCGTTGTTGCGAAGCGCCGACACGACTTCGGGCGTGATGGCTTCGTTGATTGCTTTTTTGAACGTACAGCTTGCTCCTCGTATTACGCGTCACGGCGTGTTGGTGGAAGCGTATGGTGAAGGTATTTTGTTGGTGGGTGACAGCGGTGTCGGTAAAAGCGAAACAGCTATCGAACTTGTCAAACGCGGACACCGTTTGATTGCCGACGACGCCGTGGAGATCCGTCGTGTTTCCTCCAAAACGCTGGTAGGTTCTGCACCGGATAACATTCGTCACTTTATTGAACTGCGCGGTATTGGTATTGTCAACGTGCGGCGTATTTTTGGTATGGGTGCTGTCAAAATGACCGAAAAAATCGATATGGTCATACAAATGGAACAGTGGAATAAAGATAAAATATACGACCGCATGGGGTTAAAAGACGAATACATGGACATTTTGGGCATTCAAGTTCCCATGTTGACCATTCCGGTAAAGCCCGGACGAAATTTAGCGATTATTATTGAAGTAGCGGCAATGAACAACCGTCAAAAGAAAATGGGCTATAACGCCGCGCAAGAATTGATGCAAAATCTTGGTATGACAGAGGCATAAGGGGGAAAATAACGATGTATAGTATCGGTGTGGATTTGGGTGGAACCAACATTGTAGCCGGCGTAGTGGACGATAATTACCGTATCCTTTCGGTTGCTAAGTGCAAAACCAACTCACCGCGTTCGGCAGAAGAAATTTTGGAAGATATTGCACGGCTTTGCCGTGATGCCGCCCAAAAAGCGGGTTTAAGTTTAAAGCAAATGGAGTTTGTCGGCATTGGCAGTCCCGGCACCTGTAACACCGATACCGGCGTGGTGGAATATGCCAATAATTTAGGCTTTATCAACGTTCCGGTTTGCCAAATGATGCATGAAAAATTAGGGCTTCCCATATATATTGAAAACGATGCCAATGCTGCTGCACTAGGTGAAGCCAAAGCGGGTGCTGCTAAAGGGGCAAACAGTTGTGTGTGTATTACACTGGGCACCGGCGTCGGTGGCGGCATTATTATTGACGGCAAGATTTATGGCGGGTTTAATTTTTCGGGTGCCGAAGTTGGCCATATTGTTATTGAACAAAATGGTGAACCCTGCACTTGTGGCAGAAACGGGTGTTGGGAATCGTATGCTTCTGCCACGGCATTGGTCCGTCAAACCAAAAAGGCCATGCAAGAAAACCCCGATAGCCAAATGTGGAAGATTGCCGGCTCTTTGAATGCCGTAAACGGGCTTACCGCTTTTGATGCCATGCGCGCAGGTGATGCCGCAGGTAAAGCGGTGGTGGATCAATACATTGCCTATGTTGCGTGCGGTGTTACCAATATGGTTAACATTTTCCAACCGGAACTTTTGTGTATTGGTGGTGGTGTCAGCAAAGAAGGAGAAACGTTGTTGGCCCCGCTGAGAAAGTACGTAGAAGCAGAACGATATAGCCGATACAGTGACAAGCAAACCAAAATTTGTGTTGCTACGCTCGGTAATGATGCGGGCATTATCGGCGCCGCTTGTTTGGGTCGATAACGGTGTTGATATAAAAATTCAAACGAAGGGGGAGCAGACTGTGCAAAAAGGAGAAATAACGGCGCATCTGAAAGCGTTGGGATGCCACGTGCGGGAAAACGAACCGCTTGCGGCATACACCTCATTTAAAATCGGCGGAGCGGCCGATTGGTTGTCAACTGTGAATAATCAAGATACAGCTGCCGCGGTTTTACAGTTCTGTACACAAGAAAAACTTCCTCTTTTTGTGTTGGGAAACGGTTCTAACTTATTAGTTAGCGATCGTGGTGTCGAGGGTGTTGTTTTGCGCGTTGACTGCGGCAAAGAAGGGTTGACCGCAAAAGGCACACAAGTGACGGCACATGCTGCCGTTCCTCTTTCACGCTTATGCCGCTTTGCGTGTGAGCACGGTTTATCAGGCTTGGAGTTTGCGTATGGAATTCCCGGAACGGTGGGTGGCGGCACGTATATGAATGCCGGTGCCTACGGTGGGCAACTGTCCGATGTTATCAGCAGTGTAACGGTGCTGACGCCATCGGGTGATGTGCGTGAATTATCGGCAGAAGAACTCAATTTTGGTTACCGTCACAGCGTGTTTATGGAACAATCGTTTTTGATTTGGTCGGTGACGCTTGATTTAAAGCAAGGCGACAGTGCCGAAATTCACAAAGCGATGGAACAGCATTTGTGCTGTCGGCGGGAAAAACAACCGCTGGAATACCCCAGTGGCGGCAGTTTCTTTAAACGCCCGACAGGGTATTTTGCAGGCGCATTGATTGAACAAAGCGGCCTTAAAGGGGCTGCGGTTGGTGGTGCGCAAATCAGTGAAAAACATGCGGGATTTTTAATCAACCGTGGTGGTGCCACGTGCGATGAAGTGCTCGAATTGTGCCGACAAGTACAAAAAACAGTGCAAGACCGTTTTGGGGTGACACTGGAAAGAGAAGTTCAATTTATCGGGCGGCAATAGGAGGGAAAGACTGTGTCGTTCTCGTCGGATATCAAAAAAGAATTGGCGCGAATCGAAGAAAGTGGTTGCTGTGCCGTGGCGCAAGCTTATGGAATGGCGGAGTTTGGACATTCTTTTTCCAAACGGTCGGTATCGTTGCAAACGGAAAACGAATCTGTTGCCAAACGATATGAGGCGCTGATTAGTGAGGTGTGCGGTGTAAAACCGCAGTTTTCGGTTGGTACCGGTATGTACACGGTATCCATGCCAACCGAAAAAGATACACTGGCAGTGTTGGAACGTTTTGGCCATAGTGGCGAAGTTACTTTGCGAATCAATCGTGCCAACTTGGATTGTGATGCTTGCGCCGCCGCTTTTTTGCGTGGCGCTTTTTTGGCATGCGGTGCGGTAACCAATCCGCAAGTGGATTATCATTTGGAATTTAGTGTACCTTTTTTGCACGTAAGCAACGATTTGGTGGCGCTGTTAAAAGAACAAGGATTGAACGCTAAAACCGTGCAACGAAAAGGAGCATATATCGTTTATTTTAAAGAAAGCGAACAAATTGAAGATTGCCTTACGTTAATGGGGGCAATGAGTGCAACATTGGAATTGATGAACGTTAAGCTCATTAAAAATATTCGTAATAACGTTAATCGTGCCGCAAACTGCGAAAGCGCGAATTTGGATAAAACGGTTGCTGCTTCGTTTGCGCAGATAGAGTCTATTAAAAAATTGGAAAAACACGGTGTTTTGGAAACGTTGCCGGAGGAGTTGCGCTTGCTTTGCAAATTGCGCACTCAAAACCCGGAATATTCGCTGCGGGAGTTGGGTGCTTTGCTGGAACCGCCGCTTAGCCGTTCCGGTGTGAATCATCGGTTGCAACGGATTGTAAAACTTGCCGAGGAATGGGAAGGATAAAACCTATGTCGTTTGTTCACCTGCACGTGCATAGTGAATACAGCCTGCTGGACGGTGCTTGCCGTTTGGACGGGCTGATTCGGCGTGTCAAGGAACTGGGGCAAACCGCTGTGGCTGTCACAGACCACGGTGTTATGTATGGGTTGGTGGATTTTTACAAAGCCGCTAAAAAGAATGGTATTCACCCTATTTTAGGGTGCGAAGTATACGTTGCGGCGCGGTCACGCCATGACAAAGTACACGGCATTGATAATGAGCACCATCACTTGGTTTTGTTGTGCGAAAACGAAGTGGGATATGCCAACTTGGTACGTTTGGTCTCGGCGGCGTGGACCGATGGGTTTTATGGGAAGCCGCGCGTGGATGAAGAATTATTATTGCAGTATCACGAAGGGCTGATTGCGCTTTCTGCGTGTTTGGCAGGCTCGATTCCCACCGCTTTGCGGCGTGGCAATTACGAGGCGGCCAAACAAACGGCACTGCGGTATCGCAAATTGTTTGGCGCGGATAATTTCTTTTTGGAAATTCAAGACCACGGTTTGCAAGAACAAGTTGCGGTAAACGAAGGGGTTATCCGTCTTTCCCGAGAAACAGGAATCCCGCTTGTTTGCACCAATGACGCACATTATCTTTCGCGGGAAGATGCTCAAATGCAAAAAGTGCTGCTGTGCATTCAAACCAACACCACGGTGGATGAACCGACGGAAATGGCTTTTGAGACCGACGAGTTCTATATAAAGTCCGAACAAGAAATGCGAAATCTTTTTCCGACTTTGTCGGAGGCTTTTGACAACACGCAAAAAATTGCCGACCGTTGTCAAGTGACGTTGGAGTTTGGCAACACCAAATTGCCGCATTTTGAAGCGCCGAACGGTCAAGACAGCGAAACATATTTTCGCGAGCAATGCTATGCAGGATTATATCGTTTGTACGGTGAAAACCCTGACAAAGCAGTGGTGGAACGGTTGGAGTATGAAATGCAAACTGTTCGTCGCATGGGATATGTGAACTACTATTTGATCGTGAACGACTTTGTGCAGTACGCCAAGAGTCATGATATACCGGTCGGACCGGGACGTGGCTCGGGAGCGGGCAGTTTGTGTGCCTATTGTTTGGGAATTACCGGAATAGATCCCATGAAATATCACTTGCTGTTTGAACGGTTTTTAAATCCGGAACGCGTGAGTATGCCGGACTTTGATATTGATTTTTGCAACGAAAAACGTCAACTTGTGATCGATTACGTTATTCGCAAATACGGCGAAGACCATGTGGCACAAATCGTTACCTTTGGTACTATGGCGGCGCGTGCCGCCGTGCGAGATGTGGCGCGTGCGTTGGGTTTGCCCTATGCGGTGGGGGACGCGGTTGCCAAACGGGTGCCATGGGAACTGAATATGACCTTGGCAAAGGCGTTGGAACAATCGCGCGAACTTAAAGAAATGTACGAAACCGACACCAGAGTACGCTCCCTTTTGGATATGGCACAAAAGTTGGAGGGTATGCCTCGCCATGCCTCGACACATGCGGCGGGTGTGGTGATTACGGCAAACCCCGTTTCGGAATACGTGCCGCTTTGTGTGAACGGTGAGGCGGTTGCCACGCAATATACCATGACCACCTTGGAAGAACTGGGTTTGCTCAAAATGGATTTTTTGGGATTACGCAACCTAACGGTGATTGACGAAACGCAAACGATGGTCCGTCGAATAGACCCGTCTTTCTCGGTAAAAGATATTCCGCTGGATGCCCCTGCGGTTTACAAAATGTTGTCACAAGGTAACAGCGATGGGGTGTTTCAGTTTGAATCGGCGGGTATGAAACGAGTGCTTACACAGTTAAAACCCGATTGCTTTGAGGATTTGATTGCGGTAATTTCGCTGTTTCGCCCCGGACCGATGGATTCTATTCCGCGGTATATTGAAAACCGTCACCATCCTGAAAAGGTTACCTATGCTCATCCTGCTTTGCAGCCGATTTTGCAGGTGACCTATGGGTGCATTGTGTACCAAGAACAGGTTATGCAGATTTTTCGTGATTTGGCGGGGTATTCGCTCGGTCGTGCCGATGTGGTGCGCCGCGCTATGTCCAAGAAAAAGCACGAAGTTATGAACAAAGAACGTGAAATTTTTATTCACGGGCTTACCGATGAACAAGGGCAAGTGATTGTCGACGGTTGCGTGCGCCGCGGTATTCCCGAAAAGGTGGCCAACGGTATTTTTGATGAAATGGTATCGTTTGCTTCGTATGCATTTAACAAGTCCCACGCGGCAGCCTATGCGATGGTGGCGTATCAAACGGCATATTTGAAAGTTTTTTACCCCAAACAATATATGGCAGCGCTGATGACCAGCGTGTTGGACAGTGGGAAAATTATTGGTTATATCGGAGAATGTGAACGGTTACGTATTCGGGTGTTGCCTCCGTCGGTGAACGAGAGTACCGAGTCGTTTGCCGTAGTGGGTGACCATATCCGTTTTGGGTTATCGGCTATCAAAAATATTGGGCGCGCGCTCATTCGCGTTATGGTTAGCGAGCGGGAAGAAAACGGACCGTTTGTCAGTTTTTATTCGTTCTGTCAGCGCTTGTCGGTGTACAGAGAATTTAACCGCCGTGCACTTGAAAGTTTGATTCGTTGCGGTGCATTGGATGGGTTGGACGCCAATCGTCGGCAAATGTGCGAAGCCTCAGCATATATTTTGGAGCAGCTCGAAGGTGCTAACCGTCGAAATCTTTCGGGACAACTTGACTTTTTTGACAATCCCGATACCGCGGCGTCAACCGCACCTGCTTTACCCGATGTGCCTGAGTTCCCTTACGAGGAACTGTTGGCAATGGAAAAGGAAGTAGCCGGCATGTACCTAACCGGTAATCCCATGCAACCGTACGAAGCGGTGCATCGATACTATAAAGCGGCAAGAATCGACCGCATTTTAGATGCTTTTTCCGAACAGACGGAAAGTTGCGAGTTTACCGATGGACAAGCAGTGATATTGGTGGGTATGCTTGGCAACGTGCAACTGAAAAACACGCGCTCCAATGCGCAAATGGCGTACGTTACGTTGGAAGATTTATACGGCGCTTTGGAATTGGTTCTGTTCCCCAAAACGTTGGAACAATGCCGAGCAAATTTAAAAGCAGGACGTGTTGTGGTTGTGCACGGCAAGTTGAATGCCCGCGAAGATGAGGCGCCAAAACTGTTGGTATCCTCTTTGGAGGTGGCTCCGTCACCCGAATCGTTGCCGAAACAAACGGTTGCAACTTCTTCAGCTGTGTCTTCGGCACCGCCGGGGTTATATTTGAAAATCCCTTCGTTGGAAGGAGAAACATGGCGGCATGTCAAAAAACTACTGGGCGTATTCGAAGGGGATTTCCCCGTGTATTTGCGATTGACCGACACAGGAAAACTGGTGCGCGCCCCGCGGGAGTGTTGGGTAACCCCGGAATCCATTTTGCTAAGAGAACTGGAAAATCTGCTTGGCCGACAGAATGTTGCAAAAATAGAGCAAAATTGTTGCACAAACGGTTAAAAAACAACCGACTGCCTTGCACTTTTGATTTTTGCCGTATATAATAATGGTAAATTGATTTCGAGTGGAAAAGGAAGGGCTTTGTAAGATGTC
>JAZROQ010000066.1:0-8158 GCA_045648765.1 Acutalibacteraceae bacterium | reverse complement strand
ACGGTAAGTTGTGTAGATTTGAAAATAATGAAGGAGTTATTCAATTTGCAAAGTCGAAGAACATTTGCTTAAAAAGCGCAGCGCAGGAAGAATAGGAGTGAAGTTTGTCGAAAGACAGATTTTGGTTAATAAGGAGTAGTTAAACAATTGGTAAATGCTGTATAAATGTTTTTCGCAAGGTAAAAAATAGATTATGAAAGGAATGGCAAGTTATGTTAAATTCTTTTGATTTAATGAACTTAAAAACTGCTGCCATTGTCGATTATTCTAAAGATAGCCTTGTTGATTTGCATGATGTGAAGATAGACCCGAGTAAATCGGTGCCTGAGAAAATGAATGACTATTTTAAGCAAATTAAAAACCCTTATCTTTTTAAAGTCGGCGATGTGAGAGTAAAGGTGAGTTTCGGTGGAGAACGCTCGTTTACCGATGCTCTTGGAGCAGTTATTTCAAATGGTGCAAATTACCAAACTAATTTGGGTTGATTCTAAGTCGAAGGTATGGTATACTAAGTTTGTGCAGAAAAACGACCATACCTTCATATTAAAAATATGGAGGCTATTGCTTATGCCAAATTCTAAATATGCAGATATTTTAGAGCAGCCCTCCGTACCGAATAAGGTTTGGAAGACTGCTCTTTATCTTCGTCTGTCCCGTGATGACGGCAACAAGGCGGAAAGTAATTCGATTGCATCGCAACGAGAAATTTTAAAAGAATATGTAAAACGCTATCCCGATATGGAGATTTACGACATATATGTGGATGACGGCTACAGTGGCGGTAATTTTGACCGTCCGGATTTCAAAAGAATGATGGATGATATTTATGCCGGCAAAGTAAATTGTATTGTTGTTAAAGACCTTTCGCGTTTTGCGAGAAACCATACTGAAGGCGGACTCTATCTCGATAAGATTTTCGTAAAACTTAAGGTGCGTTTCATTGCGATTAACAACCAGATTGACATAGGAATCGGCGGCATAAAGACCATGAGTGATTTTATGCAGGTCGGTATTGTCAATATTATGAACGAGAGTCAGTTGGCAAGTACATCCGTCAATGTTCGAGGAACGCTGAATTTAAGGCGTCAGCAAGGAAAGTTTATCGGTTCTTTTTCGACTTATGGTTACCTAAAGGACCCGGATGACAAACACCATCTTATTATTGACGAGGAAACAGCACCGATAGTGCAAATGATTTTCGAACGTTTTATTGCGGGTGAAAGCATAATAGGTATTACAAAAGACCTGAACGAAATGGGCATACCCAACCCGTCAATGTATAAAAAACAAAAGGGGATGAATTACAAGCATCCATCGGGAAGAAGCAATGACGGTTTGTGGCCAGACAGTTCAGTGCGCCGAATTTTGCAGAATCGTATGTATGTCGGCGATATGGTGCAGGGCAAAAATACTACCTACAGTTATAAAATCAAGCAGTGCCGTGCAATTCCTAAAGACGAATGGATTATTGTAGAGGGGACCCATGAGCCGATTATCAGCCAAGAAACCTTTGAAAATGCACAAGCGTTGTTTAATAAGCATATCCGAAAGAGTCCTAAGAAAAACAGTGTTGATTTGTTTTCGGGACTTGTGCGGTGTGCAGATTGTAAACGTGTAATGAACAAAAAGACCAACCAGCACTCGTATGGAACTTATCACTATTATCGTTGTGTTACGGCACGAAAACTAAAAAAATCAGCGTGCACCAATCACACAATACGCATTGATAAGTTGGAAGAGGTTGTTCTTTTGACTATTCAAAATATGATTAATACTGCGATAAATATGGGCGATATGCTTGAATTAATAAATAATAACGCTAAGAGGAAAAAGGAATCAGGTCATATTCAAAAAGCATTTAATTCTCAAGTTGCTGAACGAGAGAAGTTAGTAGCAATGATCGCCGACCTTTATCCCGATTGGAAAAGTGGCGTTATTACTAAAGATGAGTACCAGGTGTTAAAGGAACGGTTGAATGAGAAGTTGAGTGTTCTGGACGAAAAAATTGCTTCACTCAATAAATCGGCAGAGGATTTCAAAAACGGCATTACCGAAGAGAATGACTTTGTAGCACACTTTAAAAAGTATGGTAAAATTGAGGCTTTGACGAGACCGTTGCTTACCGAACTTGTGAAGGAAATTTTCGTACACGAGGGCGGAGACATTGAGGTTGTATTCAAATTCCAAGATGCTTATGCACAGGCAGTTGAATATATCGAACTCAATAAGCAACTCATCGAGCCCGAAAAGCCCGACAAAAAGAAAAAATCGGCGTAAAGTTAAAGCGTGTGACAGTTTACTGCCACACGCTTTTGTCTGTACTGAAAGCGAATATACCGAATGTATGTTATCATATATGATAACACGTTGCGTTTTTCACAAGTTGCCGTTCAGCACATACTTTTATCTATCTGAAATATTTACCATATACTTCGTTAATGGTTTCAATGTATACTATAAAGGATGGGTGGTCATAGTTGTTGCTTGTAAGATACTGATTCTTTTTCCTTAAGTAACGTTGACGAACTTCAAGCCATAAACCGTTTTCTTTTATTGCTTTTACTTTTTTACTTAAACCTTTTGAATCACGAGATAAATTCCATATCCACTGATGCGTTTCCATAAAACTTGTTTTCATATGTTTTAAGCGATGCCAACCATACTGGTCTTCGCGAATAATAGCAAGATCGATACTAAACTCAGTATGATTTCCTTTGGTAAAATAACGACGCTCTGTTGTTAAAGCAGACGTTGAATCGCTGCAGTCGCTCCAACCGTTATTATCTAAGACAATGTTAAATTGTTTCCTGATATATTCCTTAATGTTGCGACCATTATTGATATCAATGACACGGCATTTAAGGATGCACAAATTATAGTCGAGGTCTATCGGTTCGTTTGCGTTTTGAGTTATGAGGTTTTTTGCACCGCTGCCAACCAAGTGAATATCGACCTGCATAACCGAGTCATTATTGATTTGTTGCTTGAGTTGATTCATAATGTCTGAACAAAGATTTTTCATTCTTCCTAAAAACTCTTTGTCCTCAATGTAATGATACATAAAATTTTCTCCTTCTTTGCCCATACCAACCCATTTAACATCGTGGTTAAATCGTTATAGTATAATCAATAGGGGACCAATAGTCAAGAACTTTTTTAATATTATAGCAAAAAACTGGCGTATGGTCTACCTTTCACATCTACCTACCCATAGCAGCACCCATAAATAAAGTCTCGGAAACCGCATAAACAAAGGGGAAAATAAATTTTAAGAAATTTATGGTGTTCTCTTGACATTTTCCCCCGCCGCGGCAGATACCCTGCTTGCCTTTTTCAGAGATACCAACACCACCCCCGCCGACTACGATTTTATTGCCTCGGGCGATTTGGGGGCCGAGGGCAGCGCCTTGTTACGCGCACTCACCGCCCGCGAAGGCGCGCGGCTCGGTGACGAATATTTCGACTGCGGCATGCTGCTTTACGACCGCGAAGCCCAAGATGCGCACGCGGGCGCTTCGGGTTGCGGGTGTTCGGCTTCGGTGTTGTGTTCGCTCATTTTGGGTAACTTGGAAAAAGGCGTTTGGAAAAACGGCTTGTTCATGGCAACAGGGGCGATGATGTCGCCCACCTCGTCACAACAAGGCGAAAGCATCCCCGGCATCGCCCACGTGTTGCACCTGCACCGCGAAGAACGATAAAAAAGCGTGTGTCGGATTTTCCGACACACGCTTTTTTGTTACGGCAGCAGATATGCCGAACTTTGGTCGAACAAAGTGACAGAACCCGTGGTGACATAATCCCCCAACAGGTCAAGTTCCCATGGTAATATGCTGTCAAAGGAAGTGGCAGTGGGGATTTTGCCTAATATGGCGCGGTATATCATGTGTGCACCAACGTATCCTGCCAGCGGCGTGCTGTGCTGGTGAGCGTCGTTAATGCAAAACGAGTAGTAATCAACGCCGGTTTGAATCAAATGGTCGATTTCCCCTTTCCAGTCGATAAGTGTGGCGTTGGGATACAATGCCACCGCATCTTCGATAATGTTGCGGTTTTCGTTGTGGGCAGGGAAAATAGCAAGCTTGGTGTCGGATAACTCGCATACCGATACCATATCTTCAAATTGTGCAACCTCCGTTGGGCTGAAAAAGCCGCATACAAACACCGCAGAGTATTCGCCGTCCCAAATACTTTGCATCACGGAAACGTCGGAAGTATACGTTCCCACACGGGCGTATCCTCGCGAAATAGCATCCACCGTCACGCGTGAACCGCACATTTTTTGCAAAATGTTGCCGATTTGGGATGTGCCGATAAAACTGTTTCCCAAAATCAAAATGCGGTTGCGGTTATCCTCAATTTGTAGTACGCCTAAATTCTTTTCGGTAAACGACGTGGCTTTTTGTGCCTCGTTCATCATTTTATACACAGCCGCAGCATCTAACTCTTCGTAATTCACCGTTAAAATCAGTTTTTTATACTTGTTGAGATTGTCGTCACCGTTATAACATAACGTGCGGGTGAACGAGGTAGCATTCACGCGGTCAATACTGTGCGTGATTTTCACGTTTTGGGAAGTGATTTGACTGTGGAACGCGTTGACCGCTTTGTTGGGCGAGTACGCGTTTGCCGAAGCGGTAACACGACCGATTGTTTTTGCGTTTTTGACAATATCATAACCGGTATTGCTTTTTTTAAGTTGCCAGTCTTCGGGGATGAAAACATTGAACAAGGCACTGCTGTTTTGTATGGCAAAACTCACTTGCTCAAAACCCGCAATGGGGGTACAAGCAATATCCCCGTACGCCATCTCTTCTACCGGGGTGTTTTGAGTGGTAGTGGTGGTGGCAGTGCTTTTACTGCCCGAAGTTGTGGTGGACGATAAAGGTTTCGTCGTCGAACTTTTGGTGGCAGTAGAACTGTTTTTGGTCGCGGGTGTGGTCTGCTGTTGGGTAGTGGTTTTGGAAGTCTTTTTTTTGTTTTTGGAAGTACTTGTCGGTGATTGCGACAAAAGCGAGGTTTCGCCCGCCGAGGTATCGGACGAGGTCGTCACGCCCACCCCCGTACCGCTTGTGCTACAAGCAGAAAAACAAAGGACGGTAGTCAGGCACAAAAGAACAGTTAACGCTTTTTTCATACAATCACCTCATTGATAATTTCTATATTAGGAATAACATTCAATCTCGTACCGTTTTAAAGCATTATCCAAGTATGCTTGGTGGTGTTTTTATTCCAATCGTCAAAATAGGTTAAAACCGCCTCTTTTTCGGCAGGCTTTTCATTTAATCGATATTCGTTTTCCACTTCATCCTTGTAGGCAAGATGGGTTACTTGGCAATTTAGCCCATCAAAGGAGACTTTGCTTATCGCGGTGTACCCTTTATATATTTTGGTTAAAAACGTTCCGTCCGTTTTAATATTTTGCACATCCATATTCTCCAGAATGTAGCCAAAAACAGCGTTATTTTCATACCGCAAAATCAGGAAAAACTGTAACCTCATATCGATAATCAGCAATTCTTCTACATTGTCGGAATCAAAGTCAATGAACATATACGCCTGTGGAAGGAACGTGTTTCTCCAAGAATCTTCCGAAGGAAAGGTAAACTTTTCTAAATTTTCCTCTGTCACTTTGTCAAAAACCAAACATTTGAAAGTGAAATTTTGCTCATGTGTCAGTACCTTTTGCAAAACTTTTTTTACTTGCTCGTTGTTATTTTTGACGGTGTCGATGGTTGTTGTTGTAGTGGTGGTGGGGGAGGAAGAAGGGCTTTTATTGCCCGAACTTGTGGTGGCAGTAGAACTGTTTTTGGTCGCGGGCGTGGTTTTGTTTTGCACAGTAGTTTTGGAAGTCTTTTTTGTGTTTTGGGAAGTGCTTGTCGGTGATTGCGACAACAGCGAGGTTTCGCCTGCCGTTTTGTCGGACGAGGTGGTCACGCCCACCCCCGTACCGCTTGTGCTACAAGCAGAAAAACAAAACACGGTGGTCAGGCACAAAAGAACAGCGAACATTTTTTTCATACAATCACCTCAATGATTCTCCGATGCATTGTTCATAATATCATAATTGTTTAAAAGGTAGGAAACGCTCTCGTATTGTAGATATTCCTTTTCTTCTTCGGTTGACACCTTTTTGAGCAGTACTTCTTTCATATTCCCCACCGTAACAGACGGTTGGGCATCCAATAATTTATCTTTACCGACAATTGTTATTGTTTTCGAGCCGGTAGTGGCATAAAGTCCGGTACCGTTATCTGTAGAAAATAAATAATTAAGAAAAATCGTGTTATCTTTGATTATATAATTGCCGATATGTCCACAAATAGCCCCTGTCCCCATTTTATAACTAAACGTTCCGTTTTCTTCTAAACATAGAAAATATAGAGCAGCATATTCAATTCCAAATTCATTGGTTACTGTTTCACTGGTATATCGGTATAATCCTTTTATGCCCTCATAAGTATATTCCACTCCTTGGGCGTGATTATTATCGGGAGTGGTTTGCTTGGCCGTTTGAGTGCTTGTTGTAGTAGAAGAAGTTGTTTTTACATGAGTGGTTGTGGTGGTAGAGGTACTGCTTTGGGTTGCAGAAGTGGTCGTTGTTTCTTTTGAAGGAACAGTGGATGAGGTGGTGGATGCGGTTTTTGTGTGGTTGGCGCGACAAGCCGACAAGGACAATACGGTGAGCAAACACATAACCATAGCGAACATTTTTTTCATACACATCACCTCACGGATAGTATAACATAACCGAGTCGATTGAGCAAGAAAAGTCTTGTAAACACGCATATTTCTCCACTTTTTCAAACAAACACAAAACAATCTGCGGCCGCCCTCTTGCTTTATACTCACAAAAACGCTATAATGCGAGTGAGTGATAACGCATAGGGGGAAACACCATGTTTGTCAGAAATACGTATGACCCGATACACATCGGCGATGCCAAAGTCCACGCTATTATCAAAGACGAAGAATTTTTCGGCAAAGGCCGTTTGTTTGCACACGTGTATCTTAACAAAGGCGAATGTGTTCCGTGGCATACTCACGAAGGCGAGATTGAATATTATTATATTCTTTCGGGTTGCGGCATTTTCACCAACAGTGACAAAAGCGAGCAAGCCGTCACTGCGGGCAAAGTATGCACCATGCAACTCGGCGGCGGTCACGCCATTCGCCAAGCGGGCGACGAACCACTCGAATTTATTGCGCTGATTATCAACGCACCGTAAGGACAAATAACAGAAAAGAACAAAAAAAGTCACACGAAGGGAGACACTTTGTAAAGAAGTCGTCTCCCTTGTTCTATAATAAAAAAAGACACTTTCAACATTTGAAAGTGTCATAGTGGGTTACATACTTTAAGAAAGATTATACCTGCCGAAAGAATTATTTTCGGCAGGTATAAGTGATATTGCAAACTATGTTTGCAGCGATATTTTTGCCTTACGGAAAAAGCGATATAAAAGCCATTGGCTTTTGCGATATTATATTCGGGCTCATTAACACGGCGAAAGCCGTATATCGCGCGGTTTACCGCATATCGCATCGGAGATATATCGCTCGTGCGAAGCACGAATATAGCTGAGGCACACTTCCTTACGGAGTGTGCCTCAAACAGTCCCTTTTCTATTTGTGTTAACGATTAAAAACCGCTTGCGAAGCCGCCGCCGTATGCACCGTTGCCTACGCCGTCTTCGTCATAACCGAATTCGTAGTCATAATTGAAGTCGGAATGGGTATCATCCCAGTCGTTCCAACCGTCTTCGTCGCCGTAGTAATCGTCGTAATAACTTTCGTTACTTGCGTCTTCCTTGCTACCGGTCATCATATCTTCGATGTACTCAAAGATCTTCGGGAATTTCTTTTGAGCGTCTTCAAGCCAGCCCAAAACTTCCTCTTGGTCGAGTTCTTCAATGGTCACAGCGTTGGTAGGAACGCTGATGTTAACGTCGCTCATTTCTTCGGTAAGAGTAACGACTGCATCGATTTGAGTGCCGCGGTAATCATACTTAACGCCAACGGTCATTTCAACCTTGCCCTTGCCGACTTTGTAAGCGATTTCATACGTGCCGGGCATTTCAAAGGTGTTGGATGCGGAAACGATTTTGAAGTTGCTGATAGTGAGCTTGCAATCAGCCGAGTTTCCTTCGTATGCACACTT
>JAZROQ010000065.1:0-24637 GCA_045648765.1 Acutalibacteraceae bacterium | reverse complement strand
AAGTGCTAAAAAAAGAGGGGCTCGGTGACCAATTACATAAAAACCCCAATCAAATGTCCGGTGGGCAAATGCAATGTGTGGCAATTGCTCGCGCACTGATTAACAACCCCGATATTTTGTTGGCAGACGAACCAACCGGCGCTTTGGACAGTGAAACCAGCGTGCAAATTATGGAACTGCTCAAAGAAATTGCACAAGACAAGCTGGTAATCATGGTAACACACAATCCCGAACTTGCCGAGCAGTATTCCACGCGGATCATCAAGTTGTTGGATGGGCGTGTGGTTGACGATTCCAACCCCTATGCCCCCGAAGAAACGGTGGAAGAACCCACACCGAAAAAGAAAAAACAGCGCAAACCGTCGATGTCGTTTTTTACGGCGCTTACGTTGTCGCTCAACAACTTAATGACCAAAAAAGCCCGCACGTTTATGACGTCGTTTGCGGGAAGTATCGGCATTATCGGCATTGCGCTGATTTTGTCACTTTCTACCGGTTTGCGGCAATATATCAGCAAAGTGGAAGAAGACACGCTTTCGAGCTATCCGCTGACGTTGGAAGAAACATCGGTAGACGTTAACGACATGATTACCTCGATTATGGGGAATGCTGAAAAAACCGACCATGCGGATACCGAACAAATTTATACCAACAACATTATGACCGGTATGATCGAAACCATGTTGTCCGGTATGACCACCAACAACCTCAAGGATTTTAAAGCGTATTTGGAAAAAGAGGACAGTCCCATTGCACCGCTTTGCAATGCGATTCAATATGTGTATTCTACACAAATGAACATTTACCGCGCGGATACCTCCGACGGCATTTACCAGGTAAATCCCTCACAAGTGTTTGATAAAATGGGTATGCCCACCCCGCAAACCGACTCCACCTCTCCCCTTTCGGGTTCTCCCGCTATGGGTATGATGAACAGCGGGGTTTGGCAAGAGTTGCTGGAAAACGAAGAGTTACTTAAATCACAATACGATGTCATTGCAGGGCATATGCCGACACAGTACAACGAAGTCGTACTGATGGTGGATGAAAACAACGAGATCAGCGACTACACCGCTTATGCGCTGGGTATGTTGGATGCCGCCGACCTAAAAGACGTGTTTACGGCCGCCACCAAAGGTGAAGAAATCCCCAAACAACCGATTTCGCATTACGGCTACGATGAGTTGTTAAAACTACGGTACAAGTTACTGCTTAACACCGATTATTTTTCGAAAAACAAAAACGGCACGTGGTCCGATCGTTCAAAAGACGACGTTTTCTTGCTTTCGCAACTTAACAACGCTATTGAACTGAAAGTGGTGGGTATTTTGCGCCCATCACAAGATGCCAAAGTGATGGCGACGGCGGGTGCCATTGGGTATCGTTCCAATTTGATGAAAGAGCTGGTAAACCGTGTAAACGACAGTGAAATCGTTAAAGCGCAACAAGCCGACCAAACGGTTGACGTGTTCACCAAATTGCCGTTTAGCACCGAAGATGCCCCCACTTATACCATGGACGATGTCAGAGCGTATCTTGCCACCTTGCCGCCCGCAGAACAAGCGCAATATGGTGCTTCGTTGCAACAAATGCAAATGCAAGGTATGACCGAGCAACAAATTGTGGAGTTGTTTGCCAAACAAATGAATCCTTCTTCCACCGCTACGTATGAGGGAAATTTGACGTTGCTTGGGGTTTCTTCGTTGGACGAACCCAGCACCATTAACATTTATGCCAAGGATTTTGCCGCAAAAGAAGAAATTGCCGACCATATTACCGCATACAACGAAAGTGTGGAAGAGAAAAATCAAATCACCTACACCGATTATGTGGGACTTATGATGTCGTCGGTTACCACCATTATTAATGCTATCAGCATTATTTTGATTGCGTTTGTGGCGATTTCGTTGGTGGTATCCTCGATTATGATTGGGATTATCACCTATATTTCGGTGTTGGAGCGCACCAAAGAAATTGGCATTTTGCGTGCAATGGGCGCTTCCAAGCGCGATATTTCCCGCGTGTTCAACGCCGAAACGCTTATTGTGGGATTTGCCGCAGGTGCTTTGGGCATCGGGGTTACGTTGCTTTTAGTGATGCTTGCCAATGCGATTATTTATCCGCTGACAAACATCCCCAACGTTGCCGTGTTGCCTGTCGGCGGTGCTATCATACTGGTGATAGTGAGCATGTTGCTTACGTTTATTGCCGGTTTGATTCCCTCGCGCGTTGCCGCAAACAAAGACCCTGTGGAAGCCTTACGCAGTGAATAAAAAAGAACGAGCCGATATTGTACAATATCGGCTCGCTTTTTTTATTTGCATCTTCGCTGATATTCCGAAGGGGGTATCCCCTTGATTTCACGAAACACACGGGAAAAATAGAGCGCATCACCAAACCCTACGGAGTTTGCCACCTCGCTTACTGTCAAAGACGGGCGTTGCAACAAAGCGCATGCTTCATTGATGCGATACCGTTTCAGAAAAGTATGGGGGGATAATCCTAAACTGTCCATAAAAGCACGATACAGTTGACTGCGGCTGACACCCACATAATCCGCTATGTGTCCGATTTGAATGGGTGCAGCATAGTTGTGCTGGATATACCGTAATGCCTGACCGACATATTCTTGCATACCAAAAGCGATATTTCCCTGCCCTGTTTTGTCTATCAGTTCGCCAAACAGCAAATACAAATATCCCACCATTTGTGCTTCCGACATCGGCGTGTTACCACGGCAGCGGTAAATATCCGCAAGGTGCTGCGTGAGCTTTTCGGCGCAATCAAAATGAAGGACCGGACAGTCTGTGGAAAAACTTGTTTCTTTGAGCAAGCGGCGTGCTTCGGTGCCGTTGAAACCGACCCAATAATATTCCCATGGGTCTTTTTCATCTGCTGTGTACGATACCAAAGTGGAGGGGAATACCAAAAACACATCACCCGCTGAAAGTTGATACGTGTTTTTTTCAAACACGTACCTGCCTTTGCCGGAATGCACATAATGAAGCAGATAATGGTCGCGCAAGGCAGGGCCCCATTGATAACCGCCCTCGCACCGCTGATAACCGGTATTGTACACCGACAATGCCAAATTTTCTTTTAATGTATCTTTAAAAGAGTGTTTATTTTCGTCCATGATTTTGCCCCTCTCATTAAACATCGTAGCACAGTCTGCAACATTTGTCCATACCGACGGAAAAAGTTAGGCTTTCCTTTTTTAAAAAAATTTGTTATAATAATTCGTAAGAAAGAAACGGAGGAATGACCATGAGCAGTTCGCATACGCTGTTGGCAGAAATACAAAACGGAAAATTTGATACTTACTTTGCTAAATTGTATGGCAAATCGGCAGTGAAAACCCAACGCGCCCGTTATGAAAAAGCGGTGAATTGTTTTATAGACTTGTACGGTCAATGCGACAATGTTTCTTTGTTTTCGGCGCCGGGGCGTACTGAAATCGGTGGCAACCACACCGACCACAACCACGGAAAAGTTCTTGCCGCGAGTGTGAATTTGGACGTTATTGCAGTGGTTACCGCAACCAACGATGATGTCATCACCGTTAAATCCGAGGGATATCCCCAAGACGCGATAGCCCTTACCGACCTTTCGGTAAACCCGAACGAACACAACACATCGGCGGCGTTGATCCGCGGGGTGGCAGATGGGTTTGCCAAAAACGGATATGGGATCGGCGGGTTTAAGGCGTACATGACTTCCGACGTTCTCAAAGGCTCGGGGCTTTCTTCCTCGGCGGCGTTTGAGGTGCTTATCGGCACCATCCTTAACCACACATACAATAAAGGCGTGGTCGATGCGGTGAGCATTGCCAAAATTGCACAGTATGCCGAAAACGAGCATTTTGGCAAGCCGAGTGGATTGATGGACCAAATGGCTTCTTCGGTCGGCGGGATTATCACGATTGATTTTGAGAATACCGCCTCCCCCATTATTCAAAAAATTGATTTTGATTTTACGGCAGCGGGACACCGTTTGTGCATTATCGACGTGGGCGGTAACCACGCGAATCTCACACACGAATATGCCGCCATCACCACCGAAATGAAAGAAATTTCAAGCGCTTTGGGTGTTTCGTATTTGCGACAAACCGATTATGCGGCTTTGTTACCCGCTATCCCCGCTTTGCGCGAACAATACGGTGACCGTGCTGTGTTACGCGCGTTGCATTTTTTTGCGGATAACGAGCGTGTGGAAAAACAAGTGGCAGCTTTACAAAACAACGATTTTGAAGCGTTTAAGCAATTGGTGACAGAGTCGGGACATTCGTCGTTTGAATATTTGCAAAACATTTACCCCGCCGGTTCCACCAAAACCCAAGAAATGGCGCTGGCTTTGGCACTCGCACAAAAGGTGTTGGGCGGCAAAGGCGCTTTTCGCGTTCACGGTGGCGGGTTTGGCGGTACCACGCAAAACTTTGTGCCCGAGGAATTGGTGGAAGATTTCACCAAAACCATGGAAACCGTGTTTGGCAAAGACAGTTGTCACGTGTTATCCATTCGTCCGTGTGGCAGCGTGTGTTTGACCGCAGAATAAAAATAACCAAAAAAGAGACATCGTCGTTTTGACGGTGTCTCTTTTTTTAACAAGTACTTAATCTGTAACAACCACTACGTTTTCACATTCGTCGCTGTTGCAAACAACATGCGTGTATGCGTTGCCGATTTTTGTGCTATCCATAAGCATTACGCAAAGTTTGGAGTTTTTAACCGCAATTTTGGCAATTTGTGCCATGGATTCTTGGCTTTCTGTGATTTCGTGATTTTCGGAAAGACCTTCGCACGAAAGAAAAGAAACGTCCGGACGAATACCGCGCAAAAATTCTTCGGTTACGCTGCCGCAAAGACAGTTTTCGCGACGAATATAATCGCCGCCCGTGACCGTGCAAGGAACGTTCAGCGGTTTAAGGAGTGTGGTGAGATACAAGGAGTTGGTAACTACTCGTATGTTTTTATAGTCCTTTAAGTAGGGAATCAAATATGCGCAACTGGAAGAACTGTTAAAAAATATGGTAATGTCGTCCCGCAAATATTTTTTGGCCGAAAGGGCAATCGCTTTTTTTTCTTTATCGCTTATGAGCATTCGATATTTAATGGGAAACAGCAAATGGTTTCCCAGCGGCAACGCCCCACCGTGACAGCGCACCAAAAAACCTTCGTTTTCCAAAAATTCAAGGTCGCGCCGTATCGTCATTTCACTGGCGTACAACGTTTGGGCAAGTTTTGACACTTTTACTTGGTTATTTTCTTCCAGCAGCCTTACTATTTCTTTTTGTCGTTCATTGAGTGCCATATTCGTTCTCCAAAATGTTTGATTAAATGTTCGTTTTTCTATTTGGCGAACAAGTATTGTGTTTGATTTTTTGTGCGCTATAATTATAGCAAATAAGTTACCATCTGTCAAACAGTAATCTTATCAGGAGGAACCTATGGGCGGCATCGGGTTTGAATTTTTAATCCAACTTTTTGGGATTTTGGGGATATTAGCAGGGTTTTTGGCGTTGCAATGTAACAAGCACCTTCAAGTGGTGTGTCTTAAAATGGCAGAAGAAGGCTTTTTTGGTATACAGTATCTTTTGCTCGGCGGGACAACGGGCGGTATTTTGAATTTGGTCGGCATTTTCCGCAATTTGTTATTTGCCTACTTTGGCAAAAAAGATAATCAAAAAATGCTAAAAATCACACGCCTTATTTTTGCCGTGATACTGGCGGCGGTTGGTTTTGCAACGTGGGACGGATACATCAGTTTGTTGGTGATTTTTGCAAAGGTATTATCTACCATTGCCTACGGTACTACCAACGTAACAAAAATGCGGCTGATTTTGTGTGTCAGCAGTACTTGTTGGATTTGCTACGGTATCTACGTGGGTTCGTTGACAAGCGTTTTAAACGACAGTGCCAATTTGCTTTCGGTGCTGATCAGCATTTTTCGATACGACTTTTTGCCTCGCAGAAAAAGGGCGTAAACGTAGATTGTTTTAATCATTGACTTTCTTTTTATATGTTGATATAATAAGCACAAGTAAATAGTGACTTTAGGCGGTTGCTTTGCAACCGGGATACTTACCGCAAACCTGACAGACTTGTGGTAACTTCCGGCACAATGCACTTATGGTCGCAGACTCGTTAAACAACGGGATAGTTGTCGCTTTATTCGGCATCTGCGATTGACGCGCAGATGCTTTTCTTTTGTCCTTTTTACTAATATTGAGTAAAGGGGTTAACACCATGTTTTCCAAACTTAAACTGTCGCTTCGCAACATCAATTACAAACTCTATTTCGCGCTTCTCTTTTTAGGACTTGCACCCGCTGTATACACAACTGCGCGTGTGTTTTTCCTTGGCTCACTCCCCGGAGAATATTCGTTTTCAATCGCCGGTCAATTGTCTTGGGTAAACCTTCTTTATGAAATCATAAACGAGTCAATTATTTTGCCGTTGTTTTATTTCATTGGCAAAGTGGTGACTGATAAAAAAGAGTTCGCTAACCGAGTGAGAACAGGAATGTTAATGGCACTCGGCATCTACCTTATTTTATCAGCTGTCATCATCTGCTTTGCAAAACCGCTTTTATCGCTAATGGCAACCGATGCAAGCATTATTAATGCTTCGGCTGCGTATATCCGCATTGAAAGTGTGGCAAACATATTTTTAGTACTTACACAATTCACGCTTGTTGCACTTGTAACTATAAACAAAAGTAAATATCTTTATATTTTAACGGTTGCAAGACTTATACTCAGCTTAGTTTGCGATACGTTCCTTGTATCACCGTTGCCCATATCCCTAAACCTTGGTGTAAACGGCATTGGGTATTCCAATATTCTTGTTAACACCATTTTGCTCTGCCTATCACTTTTACTTCTTTCGAAAGAAAAGGTTGACATCTTTGAAAAAGCAATTTTGAGTTTTTCCTGGACCAAAGAATTTATTAAAATTGGTAGTATTTCGGGTGTTGAATCGCTCGTTCGCAATGTGGCGTATATGGTTATGATTTCTCGAATGGTCAACGTTGTGGGTGAACAAGGTACCTATTGGGTGGCTAACAACTTCATTTGGGGGTGGCTGCTTTTACCCATTCTGCAACTCGGAGAGCTCATAAAACAAGAAACCGCCACCAGCAAAGATAATATCCGTAAAAACTGCCTTGGATATTTGGGAATTACTGCGATTATCTCTGTGCTTTGGTTTATCAGCATTCCGCTTTGGAAACCTTTTATGGCAATTGTTTTACAGTTTACCAATGTGAACAAATTATTCCATCTTGTACTTTTACTTGTCGGCTTTTATGTGCTGTATGCGTTTCAAAACGTATTTGACTCTATTTTTTACGGACTTGGTAAAACCAATTACATGCTTTTTGAATCAGTGGTAACCAATACGATTTATTACGGAATCGCATTTGTTTTATATTTAACCGGTATATGGACTCCATCACTTGTCACCATTGCTTTACTTTTCGGTATAGGCAACGCCTTTGATAGCATCGTTTCTTTTGGCGCATTTACATATCTGCTAAAAAAAGAAAAGATACATCTTTTGGGTTAATTATAAAGTTAAAAGGGAGCACGAATTTTCGTGCTCCCTTTTTTAGTTTAGATGAAATTGTTCTTTGAGAACGGCGATGACATCGTTTATGACCACGGCGTGGGGACAAACCGATGCGGGCGAACCCTCCATGCGGTAGGGGTGTCCCACGGCGGCTAATAGTGCTGTGTCGTTTTCGCCGTCACCAAAGGCAATGGCTTGTTCGGGTGTGACGCCGAATTTTTGCATAATGGTTTCGGCGGCGTTGCCTTTATCTGCCAGAGGGGCGACAATTTCGGTAAGCCCCGGTTCGGTATGTGCTACACGGTACCACGGTTGAGGGGCAAGCTTTTCGTCGGTCAACACTTCGATTTTATAAAAATATTCGCCAATCTCACGCGGGGAAAACAAAGGTTTGCCCGCTTTTTGTGCGCCGTTGACACCATATTGTTTTTCGCGACCATGCACGACAGCGGGGATTCCGTTTTCCAAAAACGCCAGTGAGCGTTTGCGGCACAGCGGTTTTTTGTATAACACGCAATCTTTGTGAAACACCACTGCCCCATCCAAGCACAAAAACACCAAGCGGTTGACAAGAGGTAAAAACAAAGATTTGAGTTGGATATATGGGCGACCGCTTGCCAGCACCACCATAATGCCTTTGTCTGTCAGGCGGCGCAACGTTTCGATTACCGTGGGAGAAACCGTGGTTTCCCCTTTTGGCAGCAACGTGCCGTCAACATCGCAAAATACCATGCGTAACATACACTGTTTATCCTTTCATTTCCACCACGGTGACACCTGTTTCGCCTTCGCCGTATAACCCTAAGCGGAACGATTGTACCGAGGAACATTGTTTTAAGTATTGGTGCACTGCTGCGCGCAGAGCGCCCGTGCCTTTACCGTGAATGACCGTGAGCCGTGAAAGTCCCGCCAGTCGCGCATTATCCAAAAAGCGGTCGAGTTCCAAACACGCTTCTTCACCCGTGAGACCGCGAATATCCAGTTCGGTGCGCGCATCGCGTGTGGCGCGGGAAATTTCGGTGTTATGGGCGGGTTTTGGTTTGCGTGGTTTTGCCGCTTTGGGGGCTAAACGCAAACTTTTTTGCGGTACACGCGTGCGGATAGCGCCCGCTTGCACTTCCACCATTCCCGCCGAATCGGCAACCGATAGCACCGTGGCAGGTACGGGAATATCGGGTAGCAACACGCTATCCCCCACCATGAGCGGACGAGGCAGCTCATACTCTTGTTCGCTACCGCCGACAACCGGATCGATTTGGTCTTCCATATCGTTTAACCGACGGCGTAGTCCCGAACGAGCCGCTGCCGCTTTGGTGGCAAAATCGGCGTTGTTTTTTTGTTTGCGCAATTCATCGAGTTCCGACATGAGCTGTTCGGCATCCAACCGTGCGCGTTCTACCAGTTGCCGCGCTTTTTGGCGAGCTGTTTCCCATTCGGTTTCTTGCTTTTTATGCATCTGGTCAAGTTGCATTTGCATTTCACGTTGCGCGGTTTGTGCCGCCTCTTTGGCGTTTTGGGCTTGCGCCAACTCTGTTTCCAATGCTTTGCGTTTTTCTTCCAAACTGACGACCACGTCTTCTAACCGTCTGTCGTCACCCGAAACCAAATCGCGCGCACGTTGTACCACCGCGGCATCCATGCCCAAACGTTCCGAAATGGCAAAGGCATTGGAGCGACCGGGCACCCCCACCAACAAACGGTAGGTCGGGCGCAGTGACTGCACATCAAATTCGCAACTGCCGTTTTCCACCCCTTCGGTGCGCAGGGCATAGGATTTGAGTTCGGCATAGTGTGTGGTGGCAGCAATACGCGCGCCCTTTTGGCGCAGATGTTCGAGCAAAGCAGTAGCGAGTGCCGCGCCTTCCACAGGGTCGGTACCGGCACCAAGTTCGTCAAGCAAAATCAAACTATGGGTATCGGCTTGTTCGACAATACGAATAAGGTTTGTCATATGTGCCGAGAAAGTGGACAACGATTGTTCAATCGATTGCTCGTCACCAATATCAACAAGCACCGTGCGAAAAACGGAAATGGTACTTTCCGAAGCGGTGGGAATGAGCAAACCACACATTGCCATGAGTGTCAACAAACCAATGGTTTTGAGCATGACGGTTTTGCCGCCCGTGTTGGGGCCTGTTACCACCAACGTATCAAACGCACCGCCAAGTTCTACGTCGATCGGCACCACCTTTTGCGCATCAATCAGCGGATGGCGCGCACGGCGCAAACACGTATAGCCGTTATCGGTGACGGTGGGTAACGCGGCTTTCATGGCATAGGCAAGGCGTGCTTTGGCAAAAATGAGATTGAGTTCGACAAGCACGGTATAGTCGGCAATGATGGCATCGGCAAACGTGCCGACTTCGGCAGAAAGTTCTTGCAAAATACGTTCGATTTCCGCCGCTTCGCGCGACTGCAATACTTTAAGTTCGTTGTTAGCTTCGACCACGCCCATGGGTTCCACAAACACGGTAGCGCCCGATGCCGAGGTGTCGTGTACCAAGCCGTGGATTTCGGCGCGGTGCTCGGCACGAACCGGCACCACAAAGCGACCGTTGCGCAACGTGACAATGGGTTCTTGCAACGCTTTTTGTGCGGTGGCGGAACGAATGAGTTTATCGAGTTGTTCGCGCACACGGGCAGATGCCGCTTTCATTTTGCGGCGGATTTGCGCCAGTTCCATGGAGGCGTTATCGCTGATTTCTTCTTCCGAAATCAAGATGGTGGTGATTTTTTCTTCCAGATAATGGTTGGGAGAAAGCAGTTCAAATTGTTCGTCGAGGCACGTTGTCATGCCCTCGCAATGGCGGCGCCATTCCGACACCGTGCGAACACTGCGCAGCGTGCCCGCAATGCGCAACAGTTCTGCAGGGCTAAGCGAAGCACCGGCCGCGGCACGGCGCAACGCGCCCGAAACATTTTTGAGCGCACCAAAGTTGGGGGCGCCGAATTTTGCCATAAGACAAAATGCCGCGTCCGTTTGCGAAAGCAAACCGCGTACTTGTTCGACGTACAAAGAAGGTTTGAGTTCGCGCGCCAAATCTGCCGCATCATCACACGTGGTGTGCGAGGCGAGCAGGTCCAACACTTTATCCAATTCTAATGCTTTGTAATGCTTGTTCATATTTACACCAAACTATTATAAAAATCCAATGTGTTAAATCCGCGGTTGAGTTGCGCGAGTAAAAATTTTTCGGATACCGTGCCCAAGGCTTTGCCCTCGGCATCGGGCAACGAAAAGGCAAAACATTTTTCGAACGGCGCATATACGATATGCCGTAGCGCGGCAAGTGTGTTAACGTTGAGCGGTACGGTTTGCGTTTCGTCACCGCAATTTTCGCACAAAAGAACACCTTTGACAGGCGAAAAACGGTTGCCTTCGGCATTGCCGCAGCCGCTGCATTTTTCCAAAGAGGGCATATACCCTGCACGACACAAAAGGCGCAGTTCCACCACCGCTTTGATCAGCCACAATGGGCGTGTGCCTTCTGCTAAATAATGCAAAGCGTTCAGCAGTAATCGAAGTTCTGGCTCAGCTTCTTCTTCACGGGGGGCCAAAACACCCGCCAGTTCGCAAAAATATTGCGCCAAAGCGAGTTTATCGAGTTGGTTGCGCACTTCAAAAAAAACTTGCAAAGGTTCGGAATCGTCGACTATGTATTTTTCCCGCCCCTTATAAAGCGAAAGGCGGGAATAACAAAGCAGTTGCGTTGCCGCGCTGTTACGGTTTTTGATGTTGCGCGCCCCTCGTACCGAGGCTTGAACAACACCGTTTTGGCGCGTCAGCGCGGTGACAAAACGGTCTGTTTCGCCGACAGCATTATTTTCGCGAATGATCAGTGCGTCGGTTGTCAGTTTCATTTTGCCCCTCCTTTGGTGGTTTTTCAAGCACCGCATTGGTGCCGGTGCTAAACGTATCGATACCGCAATAGCGTAAATAGTCTTCTACCTTGCCGCTTTTTTGAAAAGCAGCCCACAATTTATCTTGTTCCATGCGCTGTCCCCCTTTTCTACTATTACTTTGAGCATAAGGGGGTGGTTTCATACACGTAAAAAACGCAATATTTTATAAACGGTAACCAAAACCGTTGAGCAAACCTTGACGGTTACGCCAATCTTCTTTTACTTTTATCCAACACTGCAAGTTCACGTGTGTGCCAAAGGCTTTTTCCATTTCTAAACGTGCCGCGGCAGAAATTTGTTTGAGCATAGCGCCGCGTTTGCCGATGATCATGCCTTTGTGGGTATCGCGTTCGCAAAAAATTTGCGCATCGATATCCAAAATTGAGCCTTTTGGCGTTTCACGTTCGGAAAGTTCTTCGATTACCACGGCAATACCGTGGGGGATTTCCTCGCGCAAGTGAAGAAGCATTTGTTCACGCAGAAGTTCTGCCGCCAACACTTTTTCGGGTTGGTCACTGACCGCATCTTCGGGAAAAAAGTGAGGGCTTTCAAATGCATAGTTGGAAAGCTCGTCCAACATTTCGTCGGTGCCGTCACCCGTAAGTGCCGAAAGCGGCAACACAGCATCAAATTTAAATTCTTGTTGCCAAAGTGCCATGCAAGCGAGCAAATCTTCTTTGTTTTCCACGGTGTCTATTTTGTTGATAGCCAGTACCACCGGCAGTTTTTCTGCCGCAAAGCGCTGCAACAGTTCACGTTCGCTTTCGTGGATTACGGGTTTTGGTTCCACTACCAACACACCAACATCAACACCGCTGACCGCTTCGCCAATGGTTTTGACCATAAAATCACCCAAACGTGTGCGGGGACGGTGGTGACCCGGCGTATCCACAAACACCAGTTGCAACGTATCACGCGTGAGAACACCCATGATGCGGTTACGTGTCGTTTGGGGCTTGTCCGATACAATGGCAACCTTTTTGCCGACCAGCGCATTGAGCAAAGACGATTTCCCCACGTTGGGACGCCCGACAAGCGCAATAAATGCCGAAGTGGTGTTCACTTTTTAAACAGCTCCTTTGGTTTAACAATAAACAGTACGGCAGGGATTGCCGACAAGATCAGTAAAATTGGTTTTAGGGGGGCGTGATACCACTGAGTAAACAGTGAAACCCAAACATCCCACCGACCAAACAAAAAAACAGCTACCGCCACAGCTGCTATGGCTGTGAGCAACACAGCACCCGCCGCAATGTCTTTGGCGGCGCCCGCCAAGGGATGTTGCTCGGGCGAAATGCGGTCGATAATGCGCTCAATCGCAGTGTTGGCTGCTTCGGCAAACAGTACCATGCCAATGGTAACGGCAAGCAAAGCGCCTTCGGCCCGAGAACGTAAAAAAGCAGGTGCGAACACACAAACATAAAAGGCAGCAACGATATGAAAACGGAAATTCCGTTCTTCGCGGATGCAGCGGAGAATGCCGCGAAAAGCGTAGACAAAACTCCGCAAAAACGTGTTTTTCTTATTCATCTTCCATCACGTAACTGCTGCCGCGCGGCAGGCCGATTTGTTTCATGACGGTTTCTTCTTTTTCGCGCATGTGAACGGCCTCTAAACCGCCTTGCACGTGGTCATAACCAAGCAAATGAAGCATGGAGTGAACCACCAAATACCCT
Source organism: Acutalibacteraceae bacterium (assembly GCA_045648765.1). Classification (GTDB taxonomy): domain Bacteria; phylum Bacillota; class Clostridia; order Oscillospirales; family Acutalibacteraceae; genus RGIG3009. The sequence continues at coordinate 11,490 of JAZROQ010000065.1, read as the reverse complement.
ACTTCGCGATTGAATGAGTGACCGTACAGTTCCGATTGCTTTAGCGCTTGTTCCAACGAAAGCACAATGTTGCCGAGTTGTTTTTCGCCGGTTTCGGGGTTTTCATCGTACACGCCGTTTTCGCCAAGCGGGAAAGACAAAACATCGGTGGGAGCATCCACACCGCGTTGTTCTAGATTGATGCAGTGAATGCGCTCGTTATCTACCAACGAAACGTCGATTTGCGCCGAACCGTCAAACTTTTCAAGTTCCAACACGGCGTGGCAGCAACGGCGAATCAAAAGCCGCATACCGGTGGGGATTTTGATTGCTTTTTGTTGGTTTTCAATATCGACTCGAATTTTTTTGAGCATCTTTTGTTTTTCTTCCTTCCTGTTTGGCTTTTTCGTAATTTTCGTAGGCTTCAATGATGCGTTGCACCAATTGGTGACGAACCACGTCTTTTTGACCAAAGGTGCAAATAGCAATATCCGGCACGTTTTTGAGAACGCGCATTACCTCGCGCAGACCGCTTTTTTTGCCGCTCGGCAAGTCGATTTGCGTGATATCGCCCGTAACCACCATTTTGGAATTGAAACCCAAGCGGGTTAAAAACATTTTCATTTGTTCGGGGGTGGTGTTTTGTGCTTCGTCCAGAATGACAAAGCTATCGTCGAGCGTGCGACCGCGCATATAAGCAAGTGGTGCAATTTCGATGTTGCCGCGTTCCAAATATTTTTGATACGTTTCGGTGCCCAGCATATCGAACAAGGCATCGTAAAGCGGGCGCAAATACGGGTCGACTTTGGATTGCAAGTCACCGGGCAAAAAGCCGAGTTTTTCCCCCGCTTCCACCGCCGGGCGCGTCAAAATAATGCGATTAACTTGTTTGGAACGAAACGCTTCTACCGCCATAGCAACCGCCAAATACGTTTTGCCCGTACCGGCAGGACCGACACCAAGCACCACCGTGTTATTGCGGATGGCTTCTACATACCGTTTTTGACCCAAGGTTTTGGGTTTTATCGGCCGACCTTTGGCAGTGATGCAAATGCTGTCCCCCGTAAGGGCGGGGAGTTCGTTGTCGGTTCCTTCGTTGACCAGCATAAGCACATATCGCACGGTTTGTTCGTTGAGTTGTTCACCGCGGTTGATCAGTTGCAACAACCCCTCGACCGCGCGCCGCGCCTTGTCCACGGATTCCGGCTCGCCGCTGATTTTGAGTTCGCTGTCGCGCGTGAGAATGGATACCCCATATTCTTTTTCGAGTAAACGGATATTTTCATCAAAATTGCCGAACAAAGCCACCGCTTGTTCCATGCGGTCAACGCCAATTATCTGCTCCACGCATCGGTCCCCTTTTTACATTCTTTTTTAACTTTATTAGTATATCACAAAATTTTCCGCTTGTCATCCGTCAAAACAACGAAATTTTACGGCATAGTTTGTAGATTTATTAACTGTGTGGTGCCGATTTGGCGCATACACGTGTAGGTGCCGACCAAGCGCCACCCTTCTTTGGTGCGGTATTCTTGAACAGTTGCTTTTTCGACCGTGGCACTTGCAAACTGTTCTTGCTCTTTTTTTCGTAATTCTTCTTTTGCCAGTTGCAAGGCTTGTTGTTCGCTATAGTGCACCGTTTTGGTTTGTTCGAAAACGTAGCATTGTTTGGAAAAACCAATCGGCAGTTTTTTGCCGTAAGCAGACAAAGGAAACTCTTTTTTTACCAGCGTGAAATTATCTTTATGTTTTGTGGGGGTATACAGAGGAACGGTAAACCCCAGCAAGTGAAAGGAAAGTTCTTCGATGATTTTGGGGGACTTATCGGTTACGGTTTGGGTCAAGGGTACGGTTACCGTGATGTTTTCTTTTGTGCGAGCAGTGACCGTGCCGACAGCGCGTTTGAGCAAAGGACCGACTTTGCTGTCCACCACGCCGCTAATGAGCAAACTATCTTTGGTGACGGCATCGCCCACCTTGACAGCTGCTTGACCACTGACAACATTAAGATTTACAATAACGCCATCGTGAGTGGAGACAATATTGGAAGGCGCGGTTTGCTCGATGGGTTCGGCGGGTTGCCGTTCTCGCACTTCCACTGTTACGGTACTTCCTGTTTGATTGACCGCCAACCACGTGAGTGAGGGTAGTTTTTGCAACGTTTCGAGTTGCAAACTTGGAATATCAACGTTTTTAAATTCGGCACCTGATTTCACCCCGAACGTTTCCAACGTTTGCAAAATGGTTTGCTCGGTTATTTGTTGGTTGCCCACCACTTCCACTATCCAAATGCGAGAGGAAAGACTGTGCAAAACAACAAAAAACAGCAATGCACCCACCAACAAACCGCCACGGCGATGTAACGGTCGAAACAAAAACGGCAGCCCTTTCTTTTTTTGAATGTGCATTCGCATACAAGCACGTCGCGCAAACAAACGAAGTTTGGCGTAGTCTTTTGCGCAACAAGTATACTGCAAAAAAACACCGTCACAGCGGATATTCCACAAAACAAAACCACGTTGCGTGACATCGTTTAAAAACTTTTCGGGATACCCGCCCTCACACTCAACGGTCACACTGCCGCCAAACATCCGCCAACACCATTCCATACGTAACCTCCTACAAAAATTCGAGTGACAAAATTGTTCCGCTGATAACGGCGCACGACGGATTCAGGCAGTTCATGCACAACCTCCGCCCAAACAAACGCAACACCCCTTCGCACACGCGAAGACGGATGCAATCTTCGCTGTATTCCAAAATCCCTTGGCAGCCTTCGATTACCACGCGACGGTTTCCCGATACTTCCATACGTGTGGCGGGTGTTAAAGTGCCGACAGGTAAATCCAGCCAGTGTTCCACACGTTCACCCACTTGTTTTTTCAAACCCATTCCCCCTTTGATTTTATATATGTTTTCGCGGTGGGAATAATACTCGCCGCCTGTCCATAAAGTGGTACAAAGGAGGAGTTTTATGTTTGTGAAAGTGATTTCCAAACGTCGGCGGCGCACCGTGGAATTTTTGTTGCTTTTGGTTGTTTTTGCGCTGTTATTATTGCTGTTCCCGCGCGCTGCTGCCGGCGGTATCAGCCGTGGGTTATCGATTTGTTCCTCGGTATTGATTCCCGCGTTGTTTCCGTTTTTAGTGCTTAGCGGCGTGACCGCACGGTCGGGGATTGCCGAAAGTTTCGGCAACCGTTTGGAACCGGTTACTCGCTTTTTGTTTGGGTTGCCGGGTTGTTGCACCATGGGAATTTTGTTTTCGTTTTTAGGCGGGTATCCTGCAGGGGCAGCAGCCGTTGGCGAATTAATACGTTCCGATCAAGTGGACAAAGAAGAAGCACGGCGTATGCTGCGCTTTTGTGTAAACGGAGGACCTTCCTTTTTGGTTGCTGCGGTTGGCGCGGGATTGATGAACAGCGCTGCTTTTGGATGGTTATTGTTGGCGGCGCATTGGGGTTCTTCGTTGTTAATGGGGATTTTGGGCGCTAAACGAAAACCGAAACGGACAGCTGTTCGCCACATCACACCTCAAAAACCGTTTGCGGTTGCTTTTGTGGAGGCGGTAACAGGCGCATGTGAAACCATGCTGACATTATGCGGGTTTGTGTTGGTGTTTGCCACCGTGTTGGCACTAGGCGACGTTGTGATTCAAGATTCTGTAATCAGCACCCTTTTTGCTTGTTTGTTGGAAGTAAACTGCGGGTGTTTGGCAGTGATGGAATTCCCCGCTTTGGCTCCTTTTTTGTTAGGCTGTACCGTGGGGTTTGGCGGGTTTTGCGTACACTGTCAGGTGGCGGCGCAATTGCACGGTACAGGGGTGATAACTCCTCGTTTTTTCCTTTCGCGGACAGCACACGCGTTGCTGACAGGTTTGTTCACCGTTTTGTTGTTGCGGGTGTTCCCGCTTTCGCTTTCGGTCGGAACATCGCTAAATGCGCCTCTTACCGTCAAAACGAGTTATGCCACCGCCACTGTTTCGGTTGCTTTGCTTGTTTTATGCGGCGTGTGGATGCTGCTCTTGACAAAGAAAAACACGGCAGATATAATAAGATGAGTGGAAAGGGGTGCTTTTTATGAAACGGAAATTATACGGCAACGCTATCACCCGCGCGTGTGAAATTTGCCGCAACGGACGTCGTTCTTGTGACGGAAAAGTGATTTTGTGTGTTCGCAAGGGCATTATGCACCCCACCGACCGTTGCCGAAAATTCGAATATGACCCTTTGCGCCGTATTCCGTATACGCAACCCGAACTTGAAACGTTTACCGAATCGGATTTTCAGTTATAATTTTTTTATTTTTTGGGTTGACAAGGGACTTTTTGTCTGTTATAATTGCTGTAAAGCAATTTCCTTTACAGGGAACGCTTGGTTTAGGCTGGCGGGAGTCGAGCTCTTTACGCCTGCAAAAGAAAATTTCCGGTGATAGTTTGCCTCAAAACTTGAAATACGTTAGTATTCCATCGTTTTTCGGCTTCCTCTCACACAAAAATTTTCACTTTTGCAGGTCGAAGGAGTTTCTGCCGCCGAATTTTTTGTGCGGGAAAGTGCGAGTTTGCCGCAAGGCTGTCGCCTTGCAAAAATGAGCACAAACCCGCGCGGGTAAAGGCGGCGAGCGAAACCGCAAAGGGTTCGACTCTCGCCAGCCTACCGAGCTTTTTTGTTTTGTCGTTGATTTTTAAAGAAAGGAGAATAAATCATGCCGAAAAATATGGAAATCGCCTGGTTGTTCGATTTTTACGGTGAAATGTTAACCGAAAAACAACGCAATGTGATTGAGCTGTATTACGAAGAAGATTTATCCCTCTCCGAAATTGCAGAAAATCAACACATCACCCGTCAAGGTGTGCGCGACGCGCTCAAACGAGCCGAAATGCAAATGCTGGAAATGGAAGATCGCTTGCAGCTTGCCAAACGGTTTCGGGAAATGGCTGACGGTTTTGACGTCATTTGCAAAGCCGCCAAAGAAATCTCGGTTTTAAACGATCGTTACGGGTATTCCCGCGATATTGAAGACCGCGCCAAGCGCATTATTGCCGTGGCGGAAGATTTGAAAGAAAGGTAGGCTTTCTGTGGCTTTTGAAGGACTGTCCGATAAACTTTCCGCCGCTTTCAAACGGCTGAAAAACAAAGGTCGGCTCACCGAAGCCGATGTCAAAGAAGCAATGCGCGAAGTGCGCCTTGCGTTGCTGGAAGCCGACGTTAACTACAAGGTTGCCAAAGAGTTTACCGCTTCGGTTGCCGAACGCGCCATTGGCGAACAGGTGATGGAAAGTTTGACTCCGGCACAAATGGTTATCAAACTTGTTAACGAAGAACTCACCACACTGATGGGCGGTGAAGCCAGTCGCTTGGCAAATGCCAATCATCCGCCGTGCGTGGTGATGATGTGCGGTTTGCAAGGTTCGGGTAAAACCACTCATTCCGCCAAGTTGGCAAAAATGCTCAAAGCGCAAGGGCATCGTCCGTTGTTGGTCGCGTGTGACATTTATCGCCCCGCTGCGATTACGCAGTTGCAAGTGGTGGGTGAAAAAGCGGGGATTCCCGTGTTTGAACGCGGCACACAAAACCCTGTTACCACCGCCAAAGAAGCTGTGAAACACGCCAAGGATTACGGCAACGATTATGTGATTTTGGATACCGCCGGTCGTCTGCACGTAGACGAAGAATTGATGGCGGAACTCAAAAACATTAACGAAGCGGTAGCCCCGCAAGAAATTTTGTTGGTCGTGGACTCCATGACCGGTCAAGATGCGGTCAACGTGGCAACGGCATTTAACGAGTTGCTCGAAATCAGCGGCGTTATCCTTACCAAGTTAGACGGCGATACCCGCGGCGGTGCCGCTCTTTCGGTACGCGCTGTCACCGGCAAGCCTATCAAATTTGCGGGTACGGGTGAAAAACTCGACGAATTTGAAGTGTTTCATCCTGCACGTATGGCGTCGCGTATTTTGGGTATGGGCGACGTGATGTCGCTGATCGAAAAAGCGCAACAACAAATCGACGACCGCGAGGCCGAAGAACTTGCCAAAAAATTGCAACAAGATTCGTTTGATTTTAACGATATGTTGGACCAATTCCGTCAAATTCAAAAAATGGGTGATATCAAAAGTCTGCTTGGGATGATTCCCGGTATGGGCAAACAACTCAAAGACGTGGATATTGATGAACGCCAATTTGCCAGAGTGGAAGCGATTATCCTTTCCATGACGAAAAAAGAACGTGAAAAACCCTCGATTATCAATCCTTCCCGCAAACGTCGTATTGCCGCGGGCAGCGGAATGCGGGTGGAAGATGTGAATCGGTTGCTCAAACAATATGAATCCATGCGTCAACTCATGAAAAAGATGAAGAGCATGGGCAAAAAAGGTGGCCGCTCGATGCCGATGGGCTTTGGCGGCAGGGGCTTAAACCCCTTTGGTTTTTAGTATTCAATATTATATTGAAGAATATATTTTTAAAAATAAAAACATTTGTGGAGGTACTTATCATGGCAGTAAAAATCAGATTGCGCCGCATGGGTGCAAAAAAATCCCCGTTTTATCGTGTAGTAGTGGCGGATTCTCGTTATCCCCGCGATGGCCGTTTCATTGAAGAACTCGGCTATTACAATCCGTTGCAAGAACCCGCTGTTATCAAAATTGATACTGAAAAAGCAAAAAAATGGATTGCTAACGGTGCTCAACCGACCGATACCGTAAAGGCTCTTCTGAAAAAAGCCGGCATCTAAGAAAGGCTGGTTTAACACATGAAAGATTTGTTGCTGACCATTGCACGCGGTTTGGTTGAACAACCGGATGCAGTAACTGTCACGCAAGACGAGCCGTTGGAAGACGGAACCATTGTGTTTCATCTTAACGTAGCGGCTGACGATATGGGCCGCGTTATCGGTAAGCAAGGCCGCATTGCCAAAGCAATGCGCGTGGTCATGCGCGCCGCCGCCAACCGTCAAGACGCTAAGGTTTCGGTGGAAATCGACGACTAATGCAAAAAACCTCCCGTTTTATTTTTCGGGAGGTTTTTTTAGGAGGAAGTATGGCAAAACAACTGTTTTTGGAAGCCGGTGAAGTGGTGGGCACCCACGGCGTTCGCGGGGAATTGCGCGTGCGTCCCGAATGTGATTCGCCCGAAGTGTTGGCGCGTTTGCGCACCTTGTATTTGGACAAAAACGGCGAAAAGGCGGTACGTGCCAAAGGTCGCGCACACAAAAATCTGGCTTTGATCAAACTGGACGGTATTGACACGGTGGAAGAGGCTGCCGCTTTGCGCGGGAAAATGCTTTATTTGCACCGCAAAGACGTAAAGCTCGAAAAAGGGCAATATTTCATTTGCGATTTGATTGGTCTTTCGGTAGTGGACGAAACAACACGTGAGGTTTACGGAGAATGTACCGACGTGACCTCCACCGGTGCCAACGACGTGTACCACCTGAAAACCCCTGCGGGAAAAGAAGTGCTGATCCCTGCCATTCCCGACATTATTCGTGCAGTGGATATTGATAACGGTGTGATTCGCATTACACCTATGTTAGGATTGTTTGACGATGAGAATTGATTTGCTTACCTTGTTTCCCGACTCGTGCAATGCGGTGCTTGGCGAAAGCATTATCGGCCGTGCCAGACAGCGCGGGATTTTGGATATTCGGTGTCACCAGATTCGCGATTACACCGAAAACCGCCAAAAACAAGTGGACGATTACCCCTATGGCGGTGGTATGGGCATGGTGATGTTTGCGCAACCGATTGCCGATTGTTTTCGCGCGGTGTGCGAAGATATTGGTCACCGTCCACACTTGATTTATCTGTCACCGCAGGGCAAAACGCTGACCCAACAACGCGCCAAAGAACTGGCACAGTTGCCCGAACTGTGTTTGCTGTGCGGTCACTACGAGGGCGTGGACGAACGCGTGATTGAAGCGCTGGTTGACGAACAAATCTCGATTGGTGACTACGTGTTGACCGGCGGTGAATTACCCGCCATGGTATTGACGGATTGCGTAGCGCGAATGATTCCCGGTGTGTTATCGGACGAAACGTGCTTTACGGAAGAAAGCCATTTTTCGTCACTTTTGGAATATCCGCAATACACGCGCCCTGCCGTGTGGGAGGGCCGAGAAGTGCCTGAAGTTTTGCTTTCGGGTCATCACGAAAACATTGCTCGTTGGCGACGGGAACAATCGCTTAAACGCACGTTGGAGCATCGTCCCGATATGCTCGAAAACGCACAGTTGACTCCCAAAGAAAAAATGTGGTTAGAAGAACAAAAACGGAAAACTGAATAAAAGTTATCCACCGTTGTGGTTAAACTGCACAATTGCGACCTATACGTTTTTTTCAAAATAGGGCAGGCAACCAAAATTTATTATGCTTGCGTTTTTTTGTTTGACCACCCCTTTTTTTGTGGTATAATATAAGTATCAAATTGGAATAACAATTTTTTAGAAAAATACTGTTTAAAGATACAGCAAAAGGAGTTTACGGTTATGTATGTAAAAGATGTATTGGTGCAAAATCAAGTGGGGTTACATGCTCGTCCTGCCACGTTTTTCATCCAAAAAGCCAACGAATACAAATCGTCCATTTGGGTAGAAAAAGAGGAACGCCGTGTTAACGCCAAAAGTTTGTTGGGCGTTTTGTCGCTGGGCATTGTTGGCGGTACCAACATCCGCATTATTGCCGACGGCAACGACGAAGAAACCGCTGTTGACGCTTTGGTGGCGTTGGTGCAATCGGGTTTTAACGAACAATAAAAACCAAAAGCGCAACCGTGAAATCGGCTGCGCTTTTTTTGTGGGAAAGGAGGATACGAATGGAAGAAAAACGTGCCGAACTGCGCAAAAAAGCCATGGCTTTGCCGCTCTCGCCCGGCGTGTATATTATGAAAGACAAAAAAGGCGCCGTTATTTACATTGGTAAAGCCAAAGTGCTTAAAAACCGCGTGAGTCAATATTTCGGCTCGGATACCAACCACACCGAAAAGGTGCGCCAAATGGTGTGCCACGTAGACCGTTTTGATTACATTGTGACAGGCAGCGAATTTGAAGCGTTGGTGTTGGAATGTTCTCTCATAAAGCAGTATTCTCCAAAATATAATATTTTGTTAAAAGACGACAAAGGGTATCATTATATTCGTATTTCCCCTCCTCCCTATTCCCGCATTACCGCCGCCTTGCAAAAACCCGACGACGGTGCGCAATATTTGGGACCGTATGTCAGCTCGTTTATTGTCAAGCAGGCTGTGGATGAGGTAAACAAATTGTTTTTGCTTCCCACCTGCCGCAAACCGTTGCAATTTGGGCGGTGCCAAGAACGGCCGTGTCTGAACCACCATATCGGGCAATGCTGTGCACCGTGCAGTGGGCGGGTTTCCCCCGAAGAATACGCCGAGCGAGTAGAACAAGCCATAACGTATTTAACGCAAGGCAGCACCAAGTTGATTCGTTTGCTGACCGAACGTATGAACACCGCCGCCGAAAACTTGGATTTTGAAACCGCCGCGCGGTTACGCGACCGTATTCGCGCGTTGGAAAAATTGAACCAAAAACAAAAAGTGGTGCGTTCTTCGGTGAAAGAACAAGATATTATCGCTTTTGTCAGTTCGCAAAACGTGGGCTGTTTTGAGGTGTTTCGGTTTGCCGACGGCGCGCTTTGCGACCGCGAACATTTTTTGGTGGAACCGTCGGCAGAGTTGCCGTCACTTCGTGCCGAATTTATCCGGCGGTATTATTCGCTTCGTTCTTCCATTCCGCCGCGCATTTCGGTGGACGGTGAGGTGGAAGACGCCGCACTGCTTGAAGAATGGTTAACCAAAACGGCAAACAAACGCTACAATGTAAAATTCTTGTATCCGCAAAAAGGTGAACAAGCGCACTTGCTTGGTATGTGCCGCGACAACGCCGCCGAACGAGTGGCAGAACAGCTGAACATGGGCGGCGCGGCAGTGACCGCCTTGGAAGAATTGCAAAATTTGTTGGGATTGTCCACTCCTCCTGCCCGCATTGAAAGCTACGATATTTCGCACACCGGCGGCAGTGACGTAGTGGGCGGTATGGTGGTGTTCCAAAACGGAAAGCCCAAAAAATCCGATTACCGTCGTTTTGAAATTAAAACCGTTGTGGGGCAAGACGACACCGCTTGTTTGCGCGAAGTGTTGGAACGCCGTTTGCGCGAATACGAACAACACAAAGGTACCAAAAACGGTTTTGGCGTGTTACCCGATCTGATTTTGCTCGATGGCGGCAAAGGGCAAGTGTCGGTTGTCAAACCGCTCGTTGACAGTTTTGGATATGACATTCCTGTTTTTGGTATGGTCAAAGACAATCACCACCGCACCCGCGCGATTACGGCTTTGGGTGAAGAATTATTCATTCAATCCCGCCGCAGCGCGTTTTCGCTCGTTTCGGCCATTCAAGAAGAAGTGCACCGTTTTGCTATTGGGTACCACCGCAAAAAACGCAGTAAACGGCAAACCGCTTCCTCGCTGACCGACATTGCGGGGATCGGCAAACAGCGCGCCGCGTTGCTGTTGCGGCATTTTGGTTCGCTTTCTGCCGTTCGTCGCGCCACGGTGGAACAACTTGCCGCCGTTAAGGGTATGACGTTGCCCGCCGCCGAAGCTGTGCACCGCCATTTTTTTGAAGAAAATTGATTGCATTTGCACTTCTGCTTGTGCTATACTAACAGTATGAGGTGATACACCATGGATTCGTTTGTGGAACAAATTGTTGTTAGAAAGAAAACGTTAAAACAAATCGTTGCGGTTGCCGTTGTTTGTGCAATTGCGGTGTTTTTGATTGGCGCTTCGATTTTGCTGGTGCGCATTTTGGGGCTGTTATCCGCCTTGGTGATTACCGGCGTGTTTTACGGCGCGTGGTATTTGCTGACCGCGCAAAACATTGAATACGAATATTGTATCACCAACGACACCATCGACATCGATTGCATTATCGCCCAACGCAAACGCAAACGTATGGTATCGGTTAGCGGTAAAAAGATTGAAACCGCGGGTAAATATATCCCCGCTCAATGGCAAAACCGCAAAATGGACCGCACCGTGGTTGCCGCGCCCTCGCAAAACGAAGATAATTTATATTATTTCACGTATCACAGCAAGAAAAACGGCAACACGTTGGTGGTGTTTCAGCCCGATGAACGTGTAAAAAATTCGTTTTATCAAGGGTTGCCCCGCTTGATTCAGTTGGAATGGGATAAAGAATGACAAAAAGCAACCGCAAGGTTGCTTTTTTTAGGAGGTTTAAGGATGGCACATCCGGAATTTGTATCGCATTGTTTGCCCAAACGGTTGTCGGACAGTCACAAAGGCACCTATGGTACGCTGCTTTCGGTTTGCGGCAGTTACGGCATGGCGGGCGCTGCAATGTTTGCTGCCCGCGCGGCTTCGCGCAGTGGCGTGGGGCTTGTCAAAGCGGTGTTACCCGCCTCGATTTACCCGATGGTTGCCGCCGCGGTACCCGAAGCGGTGTTTTTAAGTCGGATCGTAGCCATGTCGT
>JAZROQ010000064.1:0-20081 GCA_045648765.1 Acutalibacteraceae bacterium | reverse complement strand
GGCTCGGTGCCATGCGGCACACGGTTTGTACCAGATCTTCGTCGCAGCCTTTACGCGGCGGATCCAACACAACCACGTCTGGAGAAACACCTTCCGATTCCAACAGTTTTGCCGCTCTGGCAGCATCTGCTGCAACAAACCGCGCATTTTTAATGCCGTTATTTTCGGCGTTAAGGCGTGCATCTGCCACGGCTGCTTCCACCACTTCCACACCGATAAGTTCTTTCACACGGTGTGCCATCGTCAAACCGATGGTACCGGTGCCGCAATACATATCCAGCAACGTTTCATTACCCTGTAATGCCGCTTTTTCAGCGGCAAGGGCGTATAAACGCTCGGCTTGTGTGCGATTGACTTGGTAAAAAGAAAGCGGTGACAAGCGGAAATTAAGCCCGCAAAGTTCATCTTGAATATATGGGTTGCCATACAGCGTAAAGCACGTATCCCCCAACACCACGTTGGTATCTTTGCGATTGATATTCACTACCAAGCTGGCAAGTGTCGGCACTTTTTCACGCAGTGCCGTAACCAATTGGTCACTTTGCGGTATTTTACCCGAGGTAGCGACCAAACACACCATCAGTTCTCCGCTTTTTTCACCTTGCCGCAAATACACGTGGCGCAACAAGCCTCGGTTAGTGGTTTCGTCATACAGCAGCACGTTTGCCTCTTTTATCCAAGATGCCACAACTTCCAACACTGTTTTGAAAAGGATGGGTTGCAACTGACAATCCCATTGTTCTACCAAACGATGACTACGCGCGGCATAAAACCCGAACCTAATGCCGCTTTGCCCCGCTTCAAGCGGATATTGTGCTTTGTTGCGATAGCGATCGGGGGTATCGCACCCCACAATCGGCTCAGGCGTGATAGAAAGTTTACCAATACGTTTCAAAGCATCCGCCACGCGCTGCCATTTATATTGCAATTCCGCCTTGTAATCCACGTGACGGTACACACAGCCACCGCATTTTCCAAATGCAGAACACGATTGCTCACACGCCTGACGGTGCGGTGATGGCGTCAACAATTCTTCGCAAATGCCGTATGCCAAGTTTTTTTGAACCTTGACAATGCGGCAACGTAAGGTATCCCCCACTGCAGTGAACGGTACAAACACCGCCATGCCTTCCGCCTCTTGGGGATAGCGGCCAATGCCGCTTCCCTCGGCGCTCATGGCAGTGATGGTCAAAACAATATGTTGGTTTTTGGTAAGCAGGGTCAACACCTCTTTTGTAGGCTGGCGGGAGTCAAACTCTTTACGCCTGAAAAAGAAAATTTTCGATGATAGTTTGTCTCAAAACTTGAAATACGTTAGTACCCTCAAGTTTTTCGGCTTCCTCTCATACAAAAATTTTCACTTTTGCAGGTCGAAGGAGTTTCTGCCGCCGAATTTTTTGTGCGGGGAAGTGTGTAAGTTTGCCGCAAGGCTGTCGCCTTGCAAAAACGAACACAAACCCGCGCGAGTAAAGGCGGCGAGCGAAACCGCAAAGGGTTCGGCTCTCGCCAGCCTAAAACCCGAATAACGTCATTTGGCTGGTTTCCGGCAACGAGCCGAGTGCGCCGAGTTGGCGCAGTGATTCTACCACCGATTTGGAAATTCCCGAACGATTTTGCAAATCTTCGCACGAAATATATTCGCCGTCTTCACGCGCTTCCATCAACGATACCGCCGCCGATTCACCCAAACCTTTGACAGCGGTAAAAGGCAAACGGATTTTGCCGTCTTCCATCAAGAATTTGTAGGAATGTGAACGGTACAAATCGACCGGTAAGAACTCCACGTTACGTTGCATAGCTTCGTAAATGACGTGCAATGTTTCTGCCAACGATTGTTCTTTGGCGGTGGTTTCTTTTTTATCTTTGGCGCGTATACTGTCCATTAGGCGTTTGACAGCGTCTTTGCCCGCTTGCACGGGTTCGGCATCAAAATCTTCTCCACGGCCTGTAAAATACGCCGCATAGTACGCCGTGGGACGATACACCTTGTACCACGCCACACGTAATGCCGCAATAACGTAAGCAGCGGCGTGCGCTTTGGGGAACATGTATTTAATTTTCATACACGAATCGATGTACCATTGTGGCACGTCGTGTTCTTTCATGGCGGCAATGTGTTCTTCGGTGAGTAATTTTGTTGCTTTACCCTTACGCACAATTTCCATAATTTTAAACGCCATATCCGGTTCCAAGCCGCGGTGCATCAAGTAGGTCATGATGCTGTCACGAGTACCGATAACGTTAGAAATGGTGCACGTGCCGTTTTTAATCAGTTCTTGCGCGTTGCCGAGCCACACGTCTGTGCCGTGGGACAAACCGGAAATTTGCAACAAGTCGGCAAAACATTGCGGGCGGCAATCGAGCAGCATTTGCCGTACAAATGGTGTGCCCATTTCGGGAATAGAAAGCGTTCCCGTTTCACATTCGATATCTTCAGGGGTAACGCCCAAACTTTCGGGTGAAGTAAACAAGCTATACACCTTGGGATCGGACATAGAAACGTCCATCACGTTAATGCCGCTATATTCTTCCAAATACTTGTAAATGGTAGGAATAACGTGGCCCAAGTTATCCAGTTTAAGAATGGTATCGTGAATGGAATGGAAATCAAAGTGCGTCGTGATGATATCCGATTCCGCATCGTCTGCGGGATGCTGTGCGGGACAAAAATCTTCGATTTCGTATTCGCTGGGCACAACCACCATACCGCCGGGGTGTTGACCCGTAGTACGCTTGATACCTGTACAACCCGCCGCCAAACGTGCAATCTCTGCCTCGCTCAAAGCCAATTGCCGTTCTTCGGCATATTTTTTCACAAAACCATAGGCGGTTTTTTCTGCCACCGTGGAAATGGTACCGGCTTTGAACACTTGTTTACTGCCGAACAGTTCCACCGTATATTTATGTGCTTGCGATTGGTATTCACTGGCAAAGTTTAAGTCGATATCCGGTTGCTTGTCCCCTTTAAATCCCAAAAACGTTTCGAACGGGATTTCGTGACCGTCGCGGTTAAGTTGCTCACCGCAACGAGGACAAACCTTATCCGGCAAATCAAAACCCGAGCCGACAGAACCGTCGGTGATAAACTCAGAATACTGGCATTTGGGGCACAAATAGTGCGGTTGCAAGGGATTAACCTCGGAAATGCCGGCCATGTTTGCCACGAACGACGAGCCGACAGAACCACGCGAGCCCACCAGGTAACCGTGTTCCACCGAATCTTGCACCAATTTTTGCGCAATCATATACATAACGGCAAAACCGTTATTGATAATAGAGGTGAGTTCCTTTTCTAAACGATTGGCAACCAGTTCGGGAACAGGGTCACCGTACAACGCTTTGGCGCGTGACCAAGTGATTTCGCGCAGTTGTTCTTCGGAACCGTCAATATGCGGCGGGTAGTTTCCCTTGGGGATAGGACGAATTTCTTCGATGCTATCGGCAATTTTGTTGGGATTTTCCACCACAATTTCAAACGCTTTTTCAGGTGACAAATAATCAAATTCTTTGAGCATTTCGTCGGTGGTGCGGAAGTATAAGGGGGCTTGCATATCGGCATCCGAAAAGCCTTGTCCTGCTTGTAAAATGCGACGATATACTTCGTCTTCTGCATCTAAAAAGTGTACGTCGCACGTAGCACACACCGGAATGTTCAGTTCTTCACCCAAACGAATAACCGTGCGGTTAAAATCGCGCAACTGTTCTTCATCACGCGCAAGAGGCGGATTGGTGCTACCGTCTTTGTTTTTGGTGGGACGCAACATAAAATGGTTGTTGCCAATCGGCTGAATTTCCAAAAAGTCGTAAAACCGTGCAATCTCGCACAGTTCTTCCCACGGCTTGTCCGCAATAATGGCTTGGAACAGTTCACCTTGCTCACAAGCACTGCCGACAAGCAACCCTTCGCGACATTCCAGCAACTTTTCTTTGGTAATACGCGGACGGTAACGATAGTTTTTTAAATGACCAAAAGAAATCAATTTGTACAAGTTTTTTAAGCCCACGTTGTTTTTTGCCAACAAAATTTGATGATACCGTTTGGCAGTTTTTTCGTTGGGCAAAATTTCACCGTTTTCATCACGTGGTGAAGCTTCGGGGATGTAGTAAGCTTCCACGCCATACAGGATTTTGATATCGTTTCCTGCTTTTTTGGCATCTTCCGCCGCGTTCATAGCTTCGGGGAAGGCTTGTGCAACACCGTGGTCAGTAATGGCGATGGCGGGATGTCCCCATTCTACGGCACGCTTAATTAACGCTTTAGCATCTGAAACCGCATCCATAGCAGACATTTTAGTGTGTAGATGCAATTCGACACGCTTTTTCTCGGCGTTGTCTTTGCGCTGATATTTACTGACAAGTGCCAAGGATTTAGGTGAGAAAACGCACCCCTTGGCAAACGCATCGTATTCGTACAAACCACTAAGCAATACACACGAACCGTTTTTGACAGATTCCATGGCTTCCAATTTTGCTTTGTCACGTTTCGTGTCGGTCCACAAAATCACCGAAATGGAGTTGGTGCGGTCGGTTATATAGAACGTATGGCGAATACGTGTTCCCTCTTTAAAAGCACGGGTTTCATACCCAAACACTTCGCCCCATACGGTGGCAACTGTTCCCTCTTGCAAACGATTCAGCGCCAACGGAGCTTCTTTGGGAATAGGACCAAACACCGAGGACGCTGTTTCCAAATACACCGGCAAACCATCGGCCGGAGGCACAGAGGAATCGAGCGGTTTTTGCGGTTTTACCGCTGTGGGTGCTGCTTGTTTTGCCGCCGCAGCCGCTTGTTGCTCGGCGGCACGTTGCGCCGCTTCACGTTCGGCTTGCATGGTTTCGGCAAGCAGTTTTTGATATTGCTCGTCTTTTTCGTCCACTCCCAAAACGCCTTCAAAGCGGAGCGTGACTGTTGTTTCGAACAATTCTTTAATCACTTGTTTTAACATAGTGTCGGTGTGTGTAGATGTGATAACATCCACCCCACCGTGTTTCAGTTTAACAACCCATTCGCCGTTTTCAAGCACAAACTCGGCGTCGTTAAACGTGCCGTTTACCGCCACCGAGCGACGACGCAAATAGGCAATGATGGTAGGAAAGCACGATTCATTAAGCGTAGTAATGGGATAAATCGGTAACAATTCGGCACGATTCAAGCAAAGTCCTACTTGTATTGCTTTTTCCAAATCCGCAATTTGTTCAAACGGCAAAAACGAATCTAACCGCAAGCGGGCTCGTAAAAAAGCCTCTTTGCGGTTAACCTCAATAGATTCCACCTTTGCTGTCGCAAACTTTTCAAGCAAGGTGGAATCTTTTATGTAAGGCGAAAATAAAGTTCTGACATCCGTATGGCTCATAACGTTTCAATTTCCCTTAGTAGTTCCTTTACGGCATCTTGTTCGTCAACCGTACGGATTACTTGTCCTTTCTTAAAAATAGCGACTTTACCGTCACCGCCGGCAAGTCCCACATCGGCTTCGCGCGCTTCACCCGGTCCGTTCACCACACAACCCATAACCGCAACGGTAATCGGTTTGTGAACAGAACGTAGTTTTTCTTCTACTTCGGCGGCAATCCCCAGCAAATCCACGCGTGTTCTGCCGCAAGTGGGGCAAGAAATAACCGTCGGCTCATTTTGAGCCAGACCCAACGCTTTTAAAATATCGCGCCCCGCTTCCACCTCTTTTACAGGGTCAGCGGTCAACGAAACACGAATGGTATCACCAATTCCTTTCAGCAGCAACAAGCCGATTCCCACAGAGGACTTTATTAGTCCCATGCGCTCGGTACCAGCCTCGGTTACACCCAAATGCAAAGGATATTCACAAGCTTCGGCAGTTAGTTCATAGGCTTTGACCATGGTATCTACATGCGAAGATTTGATCGATAACACAATATCATCAAAATCTGCTTGTTCAAGCAACGATGCATGATAAAGAGCACTGTCGCGCATGGCTTCGGCACAAGGATGACCGTATTTTGCCAAAATATCGCGTTCAAGCGAACCGGAATTAACACCAATACGAATAGGAATGTGGCGTTCGCGACAAGCTTTTGCCACTTCGCGCACACGTTCAGGGCTGCCGATGTTTCCGGGATTAATACGGATTTTATCCACGCCCGCAGCCGCACATTCGAGCGCTAATTTATAATCAAAATGAATATCGGCAACCAGTGGCATATCCACAGCTGTCTTGACTGCATCCACCAATGAAACAGCTGCCATATCCGGAATGGCAATGCGCAAAATATCACACCCGGCCTCTTGTAAAACCCGAGCTTGATTCACTGTTCCGGTAATGTCAGTCGAAGGAATGTTTCCCATCGACTGTACCGATATCGGAGCGTTGCCGCCAATCGGTACGTTACCGACAAAAACCGTTTTGCATTTGCGCCGTTCCATCGCGAAAACCCCTTATTGTATAATTTTCCACACGTCACTAAACGTAACAATTATTATCAAAAGTAATAACAAAGCAAAACCGATACCGTGCACCAAGCCTTCATACTTGGCGGGGACAGGTTTGCGAGTAATGCCCTCCCACGCTAAAAAGAGAAGACGTCCACCATCCAGTGCCGGGAAAGGCAGCAAGTTGAAGATCCCCACGTTTACTGTAAGCAGCACCACCAACATCAGCACGCTGCCAAGACCCAGTTGCCACTGTTCTTGTTGCACAGCACCCGCAACCGTGTCACCAATGATATCTACGGTACCGACAGGACCAGACAACTCGTTGAGACCGTATTTGCCGGTCAACAAGTTTCCCAAACTGCGCCACACCATCACGGCAACACTGCATTCTGTTTTGAAAGACTGCACAATGGTGCTTCCCAAAGTTTGCTTGATGGGATTAACATAAAAGTCGTAGTTAAGCTGATGTACCCCCAGCTCTTCGGAATATTCACGATGGAACGTAACCGAAGGTAACGTAACTTCCGTGAGAGCACCATCGACATTTCGACGAACATGCATGGTAAAAACCGCATCGTCACTATCTTGCAGCAAGGATTGTATATCCATTACCGTAAACACACGTTTATTATCAATTTTTAAAACCGTATCCCCTGCACGTAACCCTGTTTGATAAGCGGGAGTGTTTTCTTCTAAACGCGAGATTTGTGTGCCGGCATAGTAGGTATTTCCATCTGCAGACGGCAACGTGCACACACCAAAATAAGCACAAAGCAACGCAAAACCAAGCACCAAATTCATAACAGCACCGGCAACCGTAATTAAAACGCGTTGCCACACTTTTTTTCGATTAAAGGCACGGGGATTATCGGTGATTTTGGTTTGTTGTAACTTAACCTCACCGCCACCGGCGGCATCTTCCCCTTCCATGGCGCAAAATCCACCTACCGGAAACAAACGAAGCGTGTACCGTGTTTCTTTTTTCCCCCAAGAAAGCAACTTAGGCCCCATGCCAATGGCAAATTCGTTTACTTGTACGCCGGTTGCTTTGGCAGCAGCAAAATGCCCACCTTCGTGGATAATAACAATGATACCAAACACCACGACTGCCGCGGCGATACGTAATATTGAGAACAAAATGGTTTCGATGACAATCACCTCATCTGATTTCGTACCTCAGCATCGACAGCCAACACATCTTCTGCCGAGTGTATCGGCATAAGCGGTCGTTCCAACCAACTTGCTACCGTTTCACTAATTTGGTGGAAGGCAAGTTTTTCTTGTCGGAACAAGCGGTTGGCTTCCTCGTTTGCGGCATTAATTGCCACCGGATAAGCCCCGCCTTTTTGGATGGCTTTTCGGCAAAGTTCAATAGCAGGAAAAGCCTCGTTGTCCGGTTTAAAGAAAGAAAGTGTGCCAATTTCGGACAAATTCAGGCGTTTCACAGGCGGCGTTGCGCGCATAGGCCACGTAAGTGCATACTGAATAGGAATACGCATATCGGGAATTCCCATTTGCGCCAAAACAGAATAATCCGTAAACTCGATAAGCGAGTGCACGATGCTTTCACGATGTACAACTATATCTATATTCTCCGCCGAAACGTCAAATAACCATTTTGCCTCAATCAATTCCAATCCTTTGTTCATCATGGTGGCAGAATCCACCGTGATTTTCGGTCCCATCGACCAATTGGGATGTTTTAAAGCTTGAGCACAAGTAACTTTTTTGAGCTCATCCGCCGTTTTCCCAAAAAAAGGTCCACCGGATGCCGTTAAAATCAAACGAGAAAGCCCCAAATTTTCCGTAGAAGCCGGCGGTGTCCACGGACCGTTTGCCGTGGCTTGCAAGCACTGAAAAATGGCGGAATGTTCACTGTCAACCGGCAAAATGCTCACACCGTTACGTCGAGCACAAGACATCACAAGTTCTCCACCGGCAACCAATGTTTCTTTGTTAGCAAGTGCCACATCGTGCCCTGCTTCCAACGCAGATAACGTGGGCATAAGACCCACCATACCGACCACGGCGTTGAGAACAATATCGCCGTCGTCGCGACGTGCCAATTCACACAATCCATCTATACCGGATAAAATTTCTACCGAACAATCGCGCACTCTGTCACGCAAATCACGAGCGGCAGATTCCACATACATTGCCACCGCTTTGGGCTTGAATTTACGGATTTGCTCTTCTATTTTATCCACATTGGAATGTGCCGCCAGCGCTGTCACCGTATAGCCCAGACGTTCGGCAACGTCCAGCGCTTGGGTACCGATAGAGCCGGTTGAACCCAACAGGATAAGTCGTTTCATTTGCGCCACTCCTTAAAAATTACACTTGGTAAACAAGCGGGAAAATACGTAATGCCAAGTACACGACCGGCAAAACAAACAACAAACTGTCAAAACGATCCATCATGCCACCGTGACCGGGGAAAATCTTGCCAAAATCCTTGGCACCATTACGGCGTTTAATAAGCGAGGCAAACAAATCGCCTAACACCGAAAGCGGCGCACAAACCAAGGATAATACAAAAATTTCACCATAGGAAACGCACGCTTCGCCTGACAACACACACGATTGATAAACAAATCCCGCAAACAAGCTCATCAATACCGACGTGGCAATACCGCCAACGAGTCCTTCCACCGTCTTTTTGGGTGATAAACGAGGACACAATTTGTGTTTTCCAAAAAAAGTACCGATAAAATAAGCGCCGCTATCTGCCACCCAGGCTATAATCAATGCCAAGAAAACATAAAACAACCCGTCACTATCTCTTTTCACACCGGCCATCCGCAAGTGAGAAAGACACGAAAGGGATAAAGAAATGAACAGTGAAACCAAAAATATCTTGCAGGTTTTTTCAAACGACAACGTTTCGCGAGATATTGCCCAAAAAACCAACAAAGCTAATACATAAAGCAAACAAACAACAAATACAAAACCACCGTTCATGCGGCTAAACCATGGGCAAAGCACCGCAAAAAGAACAGCAGCAATAGACGAGTCACGATGTTTGGCAAAGCCCATTACCGTGAGAACTTCGTATACCGCCACACCGCAAATCAATGAAACCGCAACCGTTAGAAGCGCCGTCCATGGTGAAAAAAGCACAGCTAATAATAGCGCTGCACTAATTACAGCGGTTATAATTCGTGTTTTCATGGTGTCACTTCCTTTGTTTTTAAACTCCCCCGAAACGGCGGTGCCGTCCGGCATAAACCGCTAACGCTTCGTCCAAATCTTTTGTGGTAAAATCCGGCCATAGAATATCGTTAAAAACATATTCTGCATACGCTGATTGCCAAATCAAAAAGTTGGAAAGTCGGTATTCTCCGCTGGGACGCAAAATCAAATCGACTTCCGGCTGTTGTGCCGTATATAAATGTTGATCTAAAACTTCTTCGTTAATGTCTTCAGGCAGCAACTCACCCGATTTAACTTTTTGGGCAATTTGTTTGACAGATGCGGCAATTTCCGCCCGTCCGCCATAATTAATGGCAATGTTCAAAATCATACCGTCTTTTTGTGCGGTAGCTTCTTCGGCTTCGGCCATCAGTTGTTGAATATCATCCGCCAACATAGAACGGTCACCAATAAACCGCGTACAGATGTTTTCTTTTTTAAAATCAGCCAAAGACTCTTTTAAATATTCACGCAACAAATTCATAATCGCGTCTACTTCTTCGGGTGGGCGTTTCCAGTTTTCAGTGGAAAAAGCATAGAAAGTTGCTACTTCTATTCCCCGTTTTTCGCAGTGCTTGGCAATGGTACGAAACACCTTTGCACCGGTCACGTGCCCGGCTTGACGAGGTAACCCACGTTTTTTTGCCCAACGACCGTTACCATCCATAATAATGCCGATATGTTTCGGCAACACATCTTCTTGCTGCACCAACGGTTTACGGCGTTTAAACCAGTTCACACCCATTTCTCCTTTGCCAAAAATTGCACGTGTGACCGGTGGACGATTCCGCCGGTCACAACATAAATGATTTTAATTTGCGTTAGATTTCCATGATCTCTTTTTCTTTTTTTGCAGCAATACCTTCAATTTCTTTGCAGAACTTGTCAGTAATATCTTGCAATTTCTTTTCAGCGCCTTTTTGGTCATCTTCGGTGATCTCAGACTTTTTCTTCAAATCTTTTATCTTATCCATGGCATCACGACGAATGGAACGAATGGCAACTTTGGAATCTTCGGCGTATTTGAAAACACCTTTCACCAATTCTTTGCGGCGTTCTTCCGTAAGCGGCGGGAAATTGAGGCGCAACGTGCTGCCGTCGTTTTGCGGATTAAGCCCTAAATCCGACGTGAGAATTGCTTTTTCGATATCACGCAGGGTGTTTTTATCCCACGGAGAAATCAAAATTGTGCGCGGTTCCGGCACGGAAACTGCCGCCATTTGTTGAACAGGAGTAGGGCTGCCATAATAATCTACTGTGATTTTATCCAGCACCGCAGGATTAGCGCGACCTGCACGAATCGTTGCATATTCATTAAGCAATGCGTTGATTGTTTTATCCATCTTTTCTTGCGCAACAGCAAATACTTTATCCATGATGTTTATTCCTCCAAAATTAAGAATGTACGATCGTACCGATATTTTCGCCCGAAACAGCACGAACAATATTTTCGGGTTGTTCCAAATTAAAAACCAAGATGGGAAGGTGGTTATCATTACACAAACTTGCCGCAGTGGAATCCATCACTTTAAGATCTTTGTTAAGCACATCCATAAACGAAAGTGTTTCATACCGCACGGCGTCGGGATTGGTTTTGGGATCGCTGTCATACACGCCATCGACCATACTTGCTTTAAAGATGATATCGGCCTCAATTTCCAAAGCACGTAAAGCGGAAGCCGTATCGGTCGAGAAAAACGGATTTCCCGTACCGCAACCAAAAATCACCACACGTCCTTTTTCCAAATGACGTACCGCCCGATTGCGAATGTACGGTTCTGCAATTTCGTTCATGGCAATTGCCGTTTGGACACGCACCTCGCAACCAAGTTGCTCGAGCGAATCAGCCAACGCCAACGAGTTGATGGTTGTAGCGAGCATACCCATATGGTCGGCACGCGTACGATCCATTTCACCGCTGGAGCGACCACGCCAAAAGTTACCGCCGCCTACCACAATAGCAATTTGCGCACCCGCTTCGACACATTCTTTAATCGAAGCGCACACACGGTTAACTGTATCAAAATCCAAACCGTGTTTTTGCGCACCGGCCAATGCTTCGCCACTGAGTTTTAACAAAATCCGTTTATATTTCAAATCCACAATCCCACACTCTTTTCCTCTGTATTCTTATTTTAATATTCTACTATAAATTACTCTTTCTGTAAAGGGAAAACCGTAAATTTTCTGCTAACATTTTCCACGGCGCAAAAATACCGATGAGGTTATTCCCCATCGGTGTTTTTTTACGGCAAAGTTTGTGTGGCAACCGTTGTATTTTCGGTTACAGTGGTAGTATTATCCGTGGTGGATTCCGAAACATTCGTAGTTATTTCCGTGGAATTATCCAACACTTCACCCGTTTGTTTAACCAACCACGATGTTGCCAAATAGCGTCCGCGCGAGGCAATGGAAGGGTTACAAACCGTATTAATGATTTTTCCTTGTAACGCCATACACGCCGACGTACCACCATCTAAATTGGCGGCATTTACGGCACCATACTCCGATAAAATATCCGTCACCAATTCCATGTTGGCACCGTCCACACTGCGTTTGGCGCTACCATCAACGACAAGCAACATAACCAATCCGTCGTCCCGTTGACCAATGGCAGAACGAGGGTCAAAGCCGCCCGCCAAGCCGCTGAACTGAGCACGAACACCGTTAAGAATCAGCGCCGGTTTCCAACGCAAAACACCCCAGCTAATCGCGTCGCGCAGGTTAAGCGCAGGAATTTCTTCTTCGGTATAGGTGCCGAGCACCAACACGTTATCACGATTAAAGCCAATGATTTCGTAACTTTCTTTTTCTTGATATATCGTGAGCACGCCGTCTTTAACAACCAGTTCGGTAGGCGTACCGCCGTTGCCAACACCGCCGATATCCACAAATCCGCCGGCATTAATGCCACACAAAGCATTGTTGGTAGTGCACATATCGCCAATGGTTTGCCCGCGTTTTCCCAACTGATTGGTCACACCAAGCATAACTCGTTCGGGGTCTTTAATTTGAATAAGACGAGCCGTGTAAACACCGCGCTTTGTTTTCCCGCTAAACTTGATAATTTGAACTTCGCCGTCATCGTACAGCGTTTCTCCGGGATATTTTTCCGAAACAGAAAATTCTTTTTTAATTTCCGGTTCGTCGGGGACCTCAATCAGGCCCGTGTTTGTTTCCCCTTCCGGAGTCGCCACGGTATGCCGGTCGAAAGTTGCGTCAATATCCTCTTGCGAGAAAAACAACGTGCACAACCACGGGTTGGAGGTTTGATACGTCATCATGACGTATTGGTCACGCCATTCCGGCATAAGCGGGGAATAAAACAATGTAAGAAAAAACGCAACCGCCAAAGAAACCAGCACCCCGATACCGGAAAGCGCCCACAGCACAATGCGCAACCATAACGGTTTTTTCACTTTAGGAGCGGCGTGTCTGGCACCTTGTTTTGCAGGTTTTTCAAGTCCTTCGGTTGCCGGTTGAATTTCTTGTTCTTGTTCTATCAATTGGGTTGTATCCGACATGAAATAAACACCCTTTCATAATCCCTAATTCTTTAAAAGCGTACCACATTTTCCGACAATAGTCAACGGAATATCTTGACAAGTACTTTTCTTTTTTAAAAAAGAGTGTTATACTAATCGAAAAGAGGTGAAATTTGTGGATTCTGTTTTGTTGCACAGTTGCTGTGCCCCTTGCTCAATCAGTTGCATCGATGCATTGCGTAATGAAGGCTTTTTCGTTACCGGTTTTTGGTACAACCCGAATATCCATCCCTTTACGGAGTATCGCAGCCGCCGAAACACGTTTACGGAATATGCAAACGCTATTTCGCTTCCTGTTTTGCTTAAAGACGAATACGGATTGCGCCCTTTTTTACGAACCATAGGAACACAATTTGATGATCGTTGTGAAAGTTGTTACCGCACTCGTTTGGAGGAAACCGCACGCACCGCAGCGCAAAACGGATTTTCTGCTTTTACCACCACGTTGCTTATCAGCCCCTATCAAAACCACGATTTGCTCATAAAAGTGGCAAACGAAGTTTCGTTACAGCACGGCGTATCTTTTTTGTATCGCGATTTTCGTCCATTCTTCCGTGAAGGGCAACAAAAAGCACGTGATCTTAACTTGTATATGCAAAAATATTGCGGCTGTATTTTCAGTGAAGAAGATCGATATTGTAAAAAAAAGTAGTAACATAATCAGGAGGAATTTCCATGAAACGCATTGCAAAATTTGAAACCGTATCCTCTCAACGTTTTGCCGAAGATTGGGCAGATACCTTCGGTGCAGACTCCACCGTACCCAATCAACCGGTTCTGCCGCGTCGCGCTACTGCCGGTTCTGCGGGATATGATTTTTATCTTCCTTGCCCCCTCACGTTAGCGCCGGGCGAAAGTGTAAAAATCCCTACCGGTATGCGTGTGCGCATCGACGAAGGTTGGGTGCTGAAAATATATCCTCGCAGCGGACTTGGATTCAAATTCCGCTTACAGCTGAATAACACGGTGGGCATTATCGACAGTGACTATTACTATTCAGACAACGAGGGACATATTCTTATAAAGCTCACTAACGACTCCCGCGAAAACAAAACCGTCGATTTGCCTGCGGGCGCAGCCTTCGCGCAAGGCGTGTTTGTGGAATACGGTATCACGGTTGACGACTGTGTCGAAACAGTTCGCAACGGTGGACTGGGAAGCACCAGTAAAATATAGGCATAATAAAAAGAGCCGTTTGTGCATTGCACAAACGGCTCTTTTTTATTTTAGGTTTTCTTAGCAGCAGTCATTGTTATCAATCAACAATAAAATGATAATGATGAACAACAACCATTCGCAATTGACTTTACCGCAAAACAGATTTTTCAAACACATACCAACTATCCCCTTTGCTTAGCAACCACAACCGCAACCGCAGCCATTGTTACGAACTTGACCGCAACCGTAATTATCGTCACAGCCGTTGTCGATGAGTAACAAGATAACGATGATAAAGAGCAACCATGTGCAGTTAGCTTCACCGCAGAACAAATTTCTCAAACACATATTGCTGACCTCCTTCCCTTCATACAGCAGAAAGAAATTTTAAGGTATCTGCCATTTTCTTTCCGCTTTCATTCCATACTATGCGCCAATCACGCTTTGGTTCGTATTTTTAAAAAAAGGAGATATTTAAAGAAAAAAAGAGAAAACAAGAGCTATTTTCAAAAAACAAAAATCCAACGTTTGTCTTTGACTTTCTTTGTCTTTGACTTTCTTTGACTTTAAGAGTATAGTAACGGTGTAAGGAAGTGAAGCAATGAGATTAAGTGACGAAATTACAGCCTATATTCTTCATATTATGGAAACAGCCGAAAACGGTGCCGCAGAATTGCAGCGCAACGTGTTGGCAGAAGAACTGGGGTGCGTCCCCAGTCAAATCACCTATGTTCTCACCTCGCGATTCACACCGGAAAACGGTTATGTTGTGGAAAGCCGTCGTGGTGGCGGCGGATACATTCGCGTGCGGCGGGTTATCCCCCAAGAAAATGTGACTCCGCTAATGCACGTGGTTAATTCCATAGGTGAAACGTTGGTTCCCGCCGCAGCGGAAGCAATTTTGCAAAGTTTGGTCTATCAAGGTTTTCTCAACAACCGAACTGCAGGCGTCATGGCGGCGGCATTATCGGATCGCTGTTATCGTGAAATATCGGCAGAACAACGCGACCGTTTGCGAGCAACGCTGTTAAAACAAATGTTAACGGCATATCAAGTATCGTATCAAAGGGAGGCATAATTTATGTTTTGTGAATATTGCGGAAAACAACCGGCTACCACACACGTCAAAAGAACGGTCAACGGACAAACCACCGAACTTCATTTGTGCGCCCACTGTGCAGCTCAGCACGGTTTTGGCAGCACTTTGGGATTGGATTTTGGTGATTTTTGGGGCTCTCTATTCTCGGAACCCGGCAAAAAAATAGCCGATGATACTCTGCGCTGTGAAGATTGCGGTCGCAGTTTTCGCGAAATTGCCGAGCTGGGCAAAGCCGGTTGCCCCACATGCTATCATACGTTTTACAACCGACTTCTCCCCTCTATCCGCCGTATCCACGGTAAAACACAGCACACCGGCAAAGTTGCCCAAAAGGCAAATGACGGTGTTAAAAAAGAACGTGAATTGCAACGTTTGCGCGAACAGCTGGAACAATGCGTAGCGGCGCAAGAATATGAAAAATGTGCCGAACTTCGCGATAAAATTCAACAACTGGAACAAAAGGGTGGTGAAACAGCATGACAAAATGGTATCAAAAAAGCGGGACCGACGGTGACGTTGTCATCAGTACACGCATTCGTCTCGCGCGTAATTTGAGTCATATCCCCTTTCCTTCCAATATGACAAACGAACAAAAAGAAAATATCATTACCAGTGTTTTTGCTGCTTTCCCCGAAGGAGAAAACAATGCTTTTGAGTGTATCCGTATGCAAGATGTTTCTGTGCGTGAGGCGCTATCTATGGTGGAGCGCCACCTCATCAGCCCCGATTTTGCAAACGGTGCCGGTGAATCCGGAAAAGCTTTGTTGCTCTCTCCCGATGAAAGTGTCAGCATTATGATCAACGAAGAAGACCACGTGCGTATTCAGGTCATGCGTACCGGTTTTGACTTTGACAGCATTTATCAAGAAGCAAATTGTTGGGACGACTTTTTGGATACCCGTTTGCACTTTGCTTTTGACGACCGTTTAGGGTATTTAACGCAGTGCCCCTCAAATTTAGGAACCGGCATGCGCGCTTCTGTGATGTTGCATTTACCGGCGTTGCAAGAACGCGGCATCATCCAACAACTTGCCAACACGGTTTCCAAACTCGGACTCACCATTCGTGGCATGTACGGTGAAGGCAGCCGTTCCGAGGGCGCTTTGTATCAATTATCCAATCAAGTAACGCTCGGTATCACCGAGCAAGAAGCAATAGAAAACCTAAAAAGCATTGCCACACAAATCATCAAAGAAGAA
The DNA here is from genome assembly GCA_045648765.1 of Acutalibacteraceae bacterium. GTDB lineage: Bacteria > Bacillota > Clostridia > Oscillospirales > Acutalibacteraceae > RGIG3009. The sequence continues at coordinate 3,479 of JAZROQ010000064.1, read as the reverse complement.
CGGCAATATCGCGAACAAATGAAATCTTTGCCCGCCTTTGAAGATCGGGTGTTCCGTGCGTTAGGAATTCTGCAAAACGCGCGGTTACTTTCCGGCAAAGAGTTTATGTCGCTTATTTCGCAAGTACGAATGGGTGTATCTTTGGGGATGATTCCCGCTGCCGATTTAGACCGTATCAACAGTTTAATCATCGAGGCGCAAGCCGCCAACCTAATGTGTCGTGCTGAACAAGATTTGGATGCTGCTGCCAGGGACGCTCATCGCGCCGCCTTTGTGCGAGAAAATATAAGGTGACGCGACTAATCCGGACCTGCCTTAAAGCGGTATATTTCGGGCATTTCTGCCCAATTTGTTCTCGCAAGGCGAAAGCCTTGCTTCGCCCAACTTGAACACAAATCCCTCGAAATCTTCTCGCTTTCAGGTCGAAGATTTTAAGAAGAGTGGATTTCTCGGTCAAGCAAGGCAAAAACGCAGCCAATACTCCGTATTGGCGAGTATTTTAACGACGGGTGATCGAAAATCCGCCTTCTTAAAACAAGGTTTGGATTAGTAGTGTCACCTTAAGGAGGAACCGCACATGTATCGATTTAAAGGATTTACCGAAAAGGCCAATGCCGCTTTAAATTTAGCCATCGATTCTGCCCAAAGGCTTGGTCACACATATATTGGTACCGAGCACATTGTGTTGGGCCTTTTGCGTGAAGGCTCGGGTGTTGCCGCCACTGTGTTAAGCGCACACGGCATCACTGCTGAATCGTATCAAGAAAAAATCATGGAAACCGAAAACAGTGGACAATACACCCATTTATCTCCGGAAGATTTTACACCGCGTACCAAAAAAGCTATGGAAATAGCCGTGGCAGAAGCCGGTGCTTTGCAACAAGGATACGTTGGCACCGAACACATTTTGTTGGCAGTGTTGCGCGATGAAACAAGTGTTGCCATGCGTTTGTTAACCGCCTTTGGTATTCGTGCTTCGGAACTGGCCGATGAAACGCTACGCGCCACAGGAAGCGAAGCGGTTGGCGTTGGCAATTCTTCTCCCCGGCAACAACGAGGCGCCGCCAAAACCGGCAAGACCCCTGTTTTAGACCAATTCGGTAGAGACTTAACCGAAATGGCACGTGCAGGTAAACTTGACCCTGTCATCGGTCGTGCCTCTGAAATACAACGCGTGGTACAAATTTTATCACGACGGACAAAAAACAACCCTTGTCTTATCGGGGAACCCGGCGTTGGCAAAACTGCCGTAGCCGAAGGTTTGGCGCAAAAAATCATTGCGCAAGAAGTACCCGAAACTCTTAAAGACAAACGCGTTGTCACCTTGGATTTAACCGGTATGGTTGCCGGCACCAAATACCGCGGTGACTTTGAAGAACGCATTAAAAACGCGCTGGAAGAAGTAGCGCGTGAGAAAAACATTGTGCTATTCATCGATGAAATTCACACCATCATTGGTGCAGGCGCAGCCGAAGGTGCTGTAGATGCTGCCAATATCTTGAAGCCTTCACTGGCTCGTGGCGAAATTCAAGTTATCGGTGCCACCACCTTGGAAGAATACCGCAAACACATCGAAAAAGATGCCGCTTTGGAACGTCGTTTCCAACCCATCACAGTGGGTGAACCGTCCGACGAAGAAACGATAGAGATTCTCAAAGGTTTGCGCGATAAATACGAAGCGCACCATAAAGTAAAAATCACCGACGAAGCCATTCGTGCCGCGGTGCAACTTTCTACGCGATATATTTCCGACCGCTATTTGCCCGACAAAGCTATCGATTTGATTGACGAAGCCGCATCACGCGTACGACTAAAAGCATTTACTGCCCCTACCGATGTGCGTCAATTGGAAGAAGAAGCCAAACGTTTGGCAGCCGAAAAGAAATCGGCGGTCAATGAGCAGGATTTTGAACGTGCCGCACGATTACGTGACGAAGAAAAAGCCATTCAGCAACAACTGGAAGAGCAACGTAATCAATGGCAAGAAAAAAATGCCGGTATCACCAACGAAGTGGTGGCTAACGACATTGCAGAAATTGTTGCAGGTTGGACCGGCGTGCCGGTATCGCAATTGACCGAAGAAGAAGGTCAACGGTTGCTCAAATTGGAAAGTGTCTTACACGAACGCATCATTGGGCAAGAAGAAGCCGTCACAGCAGTTGCCAAAGCTATTCGCCGCGGTCGCGTTGGACTCAAAGATCCGCGCCGCCCCATCGGTTCGTTCATTTTCTTGGGGCCCACAGGTGTCGGCAAAACCGAATTGTGCAAAACATTGGCAGAAGCTATGTTCGGCGACGAAAACGCCATGATTCGTTTGGATATGTCCGAATACATGGAGAAGCACACCGTTTCTCGTTTGGTTGGTTCTCCTCCGGGCTATGTTGGTTATGACGAAGGCGGTCAGCTCACCGAAAAAATCCGTCGCAAACCGTACACCGTTTTGCTATTTGATGAAATTGAAAAAGCGCACCCCGACGTGTTCAATATGCTTCTCCAAATTTTAGAAGATGGCATACTCACCGACGCGCAAGGTCGTCGTGTGGATTTTAAAAACACCGTCATCATTATGACATCCAACGTCGGTGCACGACTCATTACCGAAAAACGCAGTTTTGGTTTTGGCGACGTTGCCGAAGCAACCGCCAAAGAAGAAACCGAGCGTCGCAACCGCGAAAACGTGTTGAGCGAACTCAAAAAAACCTTCCGTCCCGAATTTTTGAACCGCGTCGACGACATCATTGTGTTCCATCAATTAACACAAGAAGATATCCAGCAAATTGCGCGACGTATGCTTTCTTCGCTCGGTCGCCGCGTAAATGGGTTGGAAATCACGCTCACCGTCAACGACGAAGCGGTTGAAGAACTTGCCAAAGTCGGTTTTGACCCCGTGTACGGCGCGCGTCCGCTGCGCCGCGCCATTCAATCGCGCATTGAAGACCCACTTGCCGAAAAGTTGTTAGAGGGTTTGTTCTCTGCCGGTGATACAGTGAACGTCACTTTGGAAAACGGACAGTTTGTTTTTTCAAAAGTAACCGCAGAGAATTGACAAATTTTTGAAAGTACGGTAGAATACCTTTTGAGTGAGCCGGACAGTCGCGTGCGTTTTTACGTATGAGGAAAGTCCGAGCATCACAGGGCAGGATAACGGCTAACGGCCGCCGAGGGTGACCTTAGGGAAAGTGCAACAGAAATATACCGCCGTTTTACGGTAAGGGTGGAAAGGCGAGGTAAGAGCTCACCGGCACGCAGGAGACTGCGTGGCCCTGCAAACCCTATCCGATGCAACGCCGACCGAAGCGATACATTGGCCCGATGTGCTTCAACGGGCGGCTGGAGCTGTATGGCAACATACAGTCGAGATAGATGATTGTCCACGACAGAACTCGGCTTACAGGCTCACTCAACAAAGCGAGCACCCCCCAAAAGTGGGCGGGGGCCTTGTTTTTCTCTTTAGGTTATTTATAAATCTGGGAACGATC
>JAZROQ010000063.1:0-40111 GCA_045648765.1 Acutalibacteraceae bacterium | reverse complement strand
ATAAGCGTGTGCACCAAAAAAGCGCATCAGTCTTTCGACTGACGCGCTTTTTGCTTGTTTTACTTATTAAATTGCGGTTTTTTCCAGCTGCCCAAAAAATAAAATACAATGCCGATCCAAAGAGGCGTAAACCCCGCCAAGGCATCGCCCAGCCAAAAACCAAAATACTGCATATCCAGCACCAAACCAAACAGTATTGCCAACCCTATGCGCATGACGATTCCATCAAAAATAGCAGTAGAAAAGTTGACCGCCGTGTTACCGCTACCATTCATCAGCGCATTCATGGGCGAACGCGCCGCACTTCCAAAGAAGAGAAGAATCGCAATGGGTAAATATTCTATTCCAATGGCAATAACCTCTTGTTCGGTGGTGAAAATGGAATATACTTGTTGCGGGAACAACAAGAAAACGACGGAAAACACCACCGCAATGCCGGTGGAAAACAACGTGATAACACCCATAATACGCGGCACACGATGATATTCACCCGCGCCAATATTTTGCCCCACCATTGACGAACCTGCGGTGTTAAGCGAATTGGAAACCAAGTTGCTGAAACTGGCAATTTTATTAACGATGCCGGCAAAGCCTGCCACCGCCACACCGTAGGCGTTAATGTAGGCGTTGACAAACAGTTTCGAAAACATAATGGCGGCACTTTTGATAGCCATGGGAACGCCCAATTTAACCAACCGTACAAATTCTTCCGTTTGTATTTTTACAAAATATTCAAGCCGAAATACCAAGCCAAACTGTTGCCGCTTTTTATACACAAACACCGCACAACAAATAAAACTGAACGATTGGCTGATAACCGTTGCCAAGGCGGCACCCATTGCACGCATATCCAACAAAACGACAAACCAAAGATCCAGCACAATGTTCAAAAGCGAGGCAATTCCAATAAACACCAACGGATGCTTGGAATCCCCCAATCCCCGCAGCACCGCACTGGCGGCATTATACCCATAAATAAACACAGTGCCGCTAATGCTGACCGTAGCGTATCCCAAGGCATCTTGCCACGCCTCGGGCGGCGTGTTCATAACCTGCAAAATCGGTTCACGCCAAATCAAACAGCCCACGGTAAGAAAGGCGCCCATCACCGTTAGGGTGAAAAACAACGTCCCAATAAAGCGGCCGATTTTGTGTTCTTCTTTGGCGCCGATATAATGGGAAATAATCACTTGCCCCGCATTGGAAAAACCCATTGCTAAAAACGTTAAAAAATGGGCAATGTCACCGCCGACCGCCACCGCGGCAAGACCTGTTTTCCCCAACACATGACCAACCACAATCATATCCACCATGTTGTACACCACTTGCAAGGCGCTCGCCAAAAACAGCGGCATGGCAAATTTGAGCAAATGCGGTGTTATTGGTCCTTTTGTAAAATCGGTTATGTATTTTGCTTTTGGCATATTTCTTCACCCACATAACAGTATACCTTTAAAAACCTGTTTTTACAACAAAAAACTCCGACGAACGTCGGAGTTCTGTCTTTTACAGTAACGCTTCAACCGCATCCACGGCGGTGGCAATTTCTTCGCAGTCAATTCTTTCGATTTCACCAGCGTCACACAATTGCGACACCGTAGCATTAATCGGCAGTTTTGCCAAAAGTGGAATATTCATGGCTTTGGCAGCTTCATCCAAGCCGTTTTCTTCGCCAAACAAGGTAATGTGTTTGCCACAATCCGGGCAAACCAAATAGCTCATATTTTCTACCAAACCAAGCACGGGGATGTTGAGCATATCTGCCATAGTTTTGGCTTTGCCTACCACCATTTGCACAAGCGATTGCGGAGTGGAAACCACAACCGTGGCATCTACCGGTAACGATTGATACACCGTCAGCGGGACGTCGCCCGTTCCGGGGGGCATATCAATAAACAAAACGTCCAAATCGCCCCACACTACGTCGGTCCAAAATTGTGTAACGGCGCCGGCAAGCACCGGTCCGCGCCATACAACGGGTTGGGTTTCGTCTTGCAACAACAAGTTAATGGACATAACTTTAATTCCTAAATGTGTTTCTGCCGGCAAAATGCCAACCTCGGAACCTTGGGCTTTTTGGGTCAAACCAAAGGCACGCGGAATCGAAGGACCGGTAATATCGGCATCTAATACACCGACTTTATAGCCGCGACGCGCCATCATGACTGCGAGCAAACACGTAACGGAGGATTTGCCCACACCGCCTTTGCCGCTACCAACAGCAACCACTTTTTTGATGTTGCTGAATTCGTTTAACTTTGCGTGTAAATCTTCTTTACGGTCGCTGCATTTTTGCGAGCAAGAACTGCAATCGTGTGTACATTCGCTCATTATATTTCCTCCTTAAAGTGACGTAAGACGAGGTCCGCCATTGGCGAACCTCGTTTTGTACAAATCTTTTATGCCGAGCGGGTTGTTTTTTGCGGTGCGGAAATCGCGCTGTTTGCACCTTCCACAATACCCTCGGAATGGATAACCTGCATGGCGGTTTTAAGCAAAATGGCAAAATCGCCTTTCAAAGAATAGGTTTTTGCATACTGGCTGTCAAGCTTAGCCTTTTCCCGAACCGTTACCGTATCGCGACCGCTGACTTGCGCCAAACCGGTAATACCCGGACGTACGCGGGAGGCACCGTTGCGGTGACGTAACCCCAACAGATCACGTTCCGACAATACAACCGGACGAGGACCGACAAAGCTCATATCGCCTTTTAAGACATTGAACAGTTGCGGCAATTCATCCAAACTCATGCGGCGCAACAACTCGCCAATCGGGGAAATGTATTTTTCCGGATTTTCCAATTTGTGTGTGGCAACATTCGAAGGCGCCAAAACGCTCATCGTACGGAATTTGTAAATTTTGAAGGGCGTGTCAAACTGACCCATACGCTGTTGCACAAAAATGGGAGAACCTTTGGTGTCGACAGCAGCTAAGACTGCCACAACAAGCATTATGGGCGACAATGCCACAATAAACAACAGCGAAAAGAAGATATCGAGAAAACGTTTAAACGAAGAATAACGATTGGTGTGCTTTATATTGTATTGAGATTCAATGCTGACAATGCGGCGCATCATGGTATTCCTCCTTTTAATCCTTTTTCTTGAAAAATTACTTTTCCGCTTGACGAGGGCATTATACACTGTTACCTTTCAAAAATCAAGGCTTTTACTGTGAACGACAAGAAAGTCTGTATGTCCCACCACTTTTTAATAAAATATTTTCCGCGTTTTTGTTTATTTTGCACTAATTTTAAGCCGGTTTTTGACAAATTATTCACAAACTCCGTTTGGAAATACGCTTTCGGTATTTTTTTCTTGTTTCACCAAGCACTTCCATCGACGGCGTCGATACAATCGGATATACTAATTTGGGAGGCGAAAAGAGTTTTGTATACCGTTATAAAACGCAGTTTAGACATTGCGTTATCACTATTGCTGCTTTGCTTGTTTTCTCCTCTTTTTTTAATTATTACCATTATTATCCACGCCGATTCTTCCGGACCGGCTATTTTTCGGCAAGTTCGTTGCGGAAAAAACGGGAAGCCTTTTATTATATGCAAATTTCGTACAATGCGTATAAAAACACCTCAAAATGTTCCCAAGCAAAATTTTCTTTTGCCGTATCGCTACATTACACCTTTTGGAAAATTTTTGCGCCAAACCAGTTTGGATGAATTACCGCAACTGTTCAACGTTTTAAAAGGCGATATGAGCTTTGTTGGCCCTCGTCCGGTAATTCCCTCCGAAAAAATTTTGATTCGGCTTCGGCATCAATGGAAAGCAGATACGGTGCGCCCCGGCATTACCGGCTTGGCGCAAATACGTGGGCGTGATTTGCTCAACGCTTGGGACAAAGCGCAATACGATGCGCAATATGCCCGTCAGTGTTCCTTTTCATTGGATATATATATTCTTTTCTCTACTATCAAATACGTTATAAAAAGAAAAGATATTCGCGAAGGACGCGCCGATTTATAGAACCCTCTTTTGCTTTTTGGCATACACTAAAAAGCAAAGGAGGGTTTTTATGATATCTGCTAACGCGCCGATTCGCTATTTTTTGGGAAGTAACACCCCCGAAGGTTTTAAAGATTGTACGGCTTCACTATACACCCCCTCAGACGGTTGGCATACCTATATCCTAAAAGGTGGTGCCGGCACCGGAAAATCCACGTTACTGCGCTCGGTTTATGAACAACTCGGCAACGAAAAAACAGAGGTGTTTTGCTGTTCTTCCGACCCCGATTCGTGGGATGCCGTGCGCTTGCCCGACCAAAAAAAGTTGTTTATAGACGGCACTGCGCCACACGTGGTAGAACCAACTTTTTGGAATGCTACCGAAGAAATCGTTCCCCTTTTTTTAGCAACCGAGCAAATGATCGACCGCGCAAACGACGTGCTGGTCCTTACACAAAAAAATTCGGCATTGCATGCGCAATGCCGAAAGTTTCTCAAAGCCGCACAAACGATTCTTAACGATAACCGACAACTTGAAAAGGAAGTTCTGTGTGCCGATAAAATAAAAAAAGCCGCGGCAAAACTCGCCGCAACCGAATGGACTGCCTTGTCGCAAAAAGGGGTGCAGGAAAAGCGGTTTATCAGCGCCGTTACAAAAAACGGCATTACTCTTTTATCGAGCACGATTCAAGCGCTTTGTCCGCGTATTTTTGCCATTGAAGACGAACACGGTGCTGTGGCAGATGCCGTGCTTAAACAAGTGCTTAATCACGCCATAACAGACGGCCAACACTGCGTGGTTTGTCCTTGTCCGTTGTTTCCCGAACGTTTTGTGGACCATTTGCTTTTGCCCGATATCGGTGTTGCGTTTGTGACATCTAATCGTTACCACAAAGTGGATTATCCTGTTTTTCGTCGGCTGCACGCCTCTCGATTTCTCAATGCCGAGGGGTTGCAAGAACACCAAAATCTTCTTCGCTTTCAATCCAAAGCGGCAAACGAACTGTTAAAACAGGCATTTGAGCAAATGACCCAAGCCAAGGTTATACACGATCAGTTGGAAAAAGAGTATGCCACCGCCACTAACTGGGACACAGTCGCTCACATTACAAAAAGCATGCTTGTTTCTTTAACATAAAAAAGCGGTGCAAAAGCCAGGGCTTTTGCACCGCTTTTTTTACGATTCTTTTTTAAGCGATTTTGTGGTGTTGCGATATTCGATATAGTCGGTAAGCAGCATTTGCACCACCGCAATAAACGGTGCGCCCAAAAACACGCCCCAAAACCCAAACAATCCGCCGCCGACGGTAATTCCCAACAAAACATAGATGGCTTTAATACCAACGGTTTGACCAACAATACGCGGTTGGATAATGTTGGCATCAATTTGTTGCATCACCAAAATGTATGCCGCCACAAACAACGCCCCGTAGAAATTGCCGGATAATAATGCTATGAGTACCGATAAAACGCCACCGATCAGCGCGCCAAAATACGGAATCATATTCATAATACCAAGCATCATTCCCAAAACTGCCGCATTCGGCATTCTGGCAAGTAAGAAACCAATGGTTGCAAGCACACCAACAACCAGGGCGTCTAACATTTGGCTGTAGAAATAATTGTAAAAAATCTTGGCGGTCTTGTGCGCATAGGTAGAGAAAAAGTTCAGCGTTTTCGGTTTGAAAACCAGCCCCAAAACCGCTTTGACCGCAGCAAACAACGATTCGTGACCAAGCAACATATACACCGAAACGATAATTGCCATAATCACTTCTACCAATGACGATGTAAACGTTAGCACACTGCTCAAATAGGACAACAGTTTATCTACCGTTACTTGTTCTTGCAAGAATGCATAAATTTCCTTGGCGCGTTGCGGCAAATCTAAACTTTCAAGGAAACTGCCCGGTCCTGCACGGTCGTTGATAAAACCAATCACTTTTTCATAATATGCAGGAACGTTACCCACAAATTCGGTCACCGCCGAAATCAAAGCCGGAACGGCAATGTAAAACAAAAGGCTGAGTAACCCGATTGTCAGCAAATACACAAGCGCAACCGAAAGCGGACGAGACGCTTTTTCAAAAAATTTACCTTTGATCCGTTTTAAGTTTTTTTCTATCCAACTCATCGGACCATACAGCACAAAAGCAATGGCAAAACCGACAACAAACGGAGTCAGTATCGAAAATCCTTTGCTGATAATTTGGCCGATTTGTCCCAAATTATCAAACGTTTTATATACCACAATCAAAGCAAACCCTAACAGGAACAGGGATATCCATTGTGCAAGATTTTTGTTGGTTTTCACTCGCTGACACCTCCGTTGTAAAAACAGTATAACAAAAGAAAGTTAGAAACGCAACCGCTTATCCGTTAAATGCATCTTTTACCTTGTCAAAAAAGCTTTTCCGTTTTTGATAGTTTTTGTCACCCAACGATTCTTCAAACGATTCCAGCAATTCTTTTTGTTTGGAAGATAGGTTTTTGGGGACTTCCACGGTGATTCGGGCGATCAAATCGCCGTTTCCGCGACCGTTTAAGTAGGGAACGCCTTTTCCTTTCAACCGAATAATGTCGTTCGGTTGGGTGCCTTCTTTAATCGTATAAGGAACTTTGCCATCTAATGTAGGTACTTGAATTTCCGCCCCCAACGCCAATTGCGAAAAGGTAAGTGGAAGTTCACACAACAAATCATAGCCATCACGTTCAAAAATGGGGTGCGGACGTACTGCAATTTGCAGTTCCAAGTCGCCCGCAGGTCCGCCGTTTACACCCGCGTTTCCCTTCCCGCGGATGGTGAGTATTTGTCCGTCGTTGATGCCGGCAGGAATATTCACCCCTACCGTGGAAGCCACACGAACTTGCCCAACACCGTTACAATCACTACACGGTTTTTCAATGATTTTTCCTTTGCCGCGGCAACGCGAACATACGCTTTGCGTTTGAATAACACCAAACGGCGTGCGTTGTTGATGCGCTTCTTGACCTGTTCCGTGACAAACAGGACAAGTCGAGGCAGAAGTGCCTTTTGCTGCACCGGTGCCACCGCACGTGTGGCACGTTTCTACCACGCGAACAGACACTTGTTTTTTGCACCCTTTTGCTGCTTCTTCAAAGGAAATAACCACATTAGCAGCAACATCACTTCCTTGTCTTGGTGCATTGGGGTTGGCACGTCGTCCGCCACCGCCACCAAAAAAGGACGAGAAAATGTCGCCAAAATCAAAGTCCTGTGCGCCCCAACCGCCATAGCCGCCACCGCCACCAAAATTCGGATCGGTACCGGCATGACCAAATTGGTCATATCGCGCCCGCTTTTGCGAGTCGGACAACACTTCGTATGCTTCGTTCACTTCTTTAAACTTTGCTTCGGCATCTTTATCACCCGGATGCAAGTCGGGATGATATTTTTTTGCCATCTGCCGATAAGCTTTTTTTATTTCATCCTCGGCGGCACCTTTTTGCACACCAAGCACTTCATAATAATCACGTTTATCCGCTGCCATATAAACCTCTCCCCCGCTATTACACGGGAAAAGTCAGTCGGGAAACCCCGACCGACTTTTTCATGAATTAGTGTACTTCGCCGTTGTAATATCCTTCACCGGCATCCGGCGGAACGGTGCCGTCTTCGCCGGCAGGGGCTGCGCCTTGTTCGGGAGCCGCCGCTTTATAAATCTTTTCCGACACTTCGTAGAATTTTTTCATCAATTCTTCTTGTGCGGCTTTAATTGCTTCGTCGTCTTCGCCTTTTAATGTTTCTTTTAATGCGTCAACTTTGCTTTGCAATTCGGTTTTGTCGGCTTCTTCCAACTTGTCGCCCAGTTCTTCCATGGTTTTTTCACATTGGTACACCGCTTGGTCAGCACCGTTGCGCAATTCCACCGATTCACGTTTTTTCTTGTCTTCTTCGGCGTATTGTTCGGCTTCTTTCACCGCTTTTTCCACGTCTTCTTTGGACATGTTGGTATTGGAAGTAATGGTGATGTGTTGTTCTTTGCCGGTGCCCAAATCTTTGGCGCTTACGTTAACGATGCCGTTAGCATCGATATCAAAGGTGACTTCAATTTGCGGCACACCGCGACGAGCCGGAGCAATGCCATCCAAGTGGAACATACCCAAGGTTTTGTTGTCACGAGCAAAATCGCGTTCGCCTTGTAACACGTGCACTTCCACCGACGGTTGGTTATCTTGCGCAGTAGAGAAGATTTGAGACTTTTTGGTGGGAATGGTGGTGTTGCGTTCGATCACACGGGTCATCACGCCGCCCATGGTTTCTACACCCAAAGAAAGCGGAGTAACGTCCAAGAGCAACAAGCCCTTTACTTCGCCACCCAACACACCGGCTTGTAATGCGGCGCCCATGGCGACACATTCGTCAGGGTTGATGCCTTTGAACGGTTCTTTGCCCAAATATTTTTGCACGGCTTCTTGCACGGCAGGAATACGGGTAGAACCGCCAACCAACAACACTTTGTCAATTTCGGAAGCGGAAAGACCGCTGTCTGCCAACGCTTGTTTGACAGGTTGCATGGTAGCATCTACCAAATCTGCCGTCAAACGGTTGAATTCGGCACGAGTGAGTGTCATATCCAAATGTTTGGGACCGGTGGCATCTGCCGTAATAAACGGCAAGTTAATGCTGCTGGTCATACCGCCCGACAATTCGATTTTGGTTTTTTCGGCGGCTTCACGCAAACGTTGCACTGCCATTTTATCTGCCGAAAGGTCCACGCCGGTTTCTTTGCGGAAACCATCGACCATCCAATCCACGATTTTTTGGTCAAAGTCGTCGCCACCCAAACGGTTGTTACCGGCGGTTGCCAAAACTTCTTGAACGCCGTCGCCCATTTCGATAATCGAAACGTCAAACGTACCGCCGCCCAAGTCATAAACCATAATTTTTTGGTCTTTTTCTTTATCAATGCCATAAGCCAAAGCCGCTGCTGTCGGTTCGTTGATAATGCGTTTTACTTCCAAACCGGCAATTTTACCCGCGTCTTTGGTTGCTTGACGTTGCGCGTCGGTAAAATAGGCAGGAACCGTGATAACCGCTTCGGTTACGGTGTCGCCCAAATAGGCTTCGGCGTCTTGTTTTAATTTGGATAAGATCATTGCGGAAATTTCTTGCGGGGTAAAATCTTTTGCATCAATTGAAACTTTGGTGGCAGAACCCATTTCACGTTTGATGGAAGCCACGGTACGATCGGGGTTAGAAACCGCTTGTTGTTTCGCCACGCGACCGACAATACGTTCGCCGTCTTTTTTAAATGCTACCACAGAAGGTGTTGTACGCGCCCCTTCCGCGTTAGGAACAACCACTGCTTCGCCGCCTTCGATTACTGCTACGCAGGAGTTGGTGGTACCAAGGTCAATACCAATAATTTTTGCCATTGTTGTTTTCCTCCTAAAATATGTTTGTTTAAATATTTATCGAATTATCGCAAATGCGGTAATATCAAGCACGTTTAATTTGCCACTTTTACCATGGCGGGACGAAGCACCCTTGCACCCAAAGCATATCCTTTTTGATACACTTCCGTAACGGTTTCGGGTTCCACGCCGTCGGCATCTTCACGCATAACGGCTTGGTGTTTTTCCGGGTTAAACACTTCGCCTTGCGCGGGGATAACCTCCAAGCCCAGCGTTTTGAGCGTTTCTTCCGTTTGGTGAAGTACCATTTCGACACCTTTTTTATATTCGGCACCTTCCGGCGCTTCCACGGCTCGCTCCAAATTGTCAATAACCGGCAACAACGCTTTTAGCACTTCGGCTTTGACAAACGAACCGAGCTGGTCTTTTTCTTGATCGGTTCGACGTTTGTAGTTGGCATATTCCGCCAACACACGTTGATACTGATCTTGCGTTTGCGTCAGTTGTTGTTGCAGTTCCGCAATTTGATTGTTGACAGTTTCCTCAACGTTATTCGTTTCGGGCTGAGTTGCTTCTTGTGCAACCTCAGGGGCCCCCTCTTTTTTTTCTTCTTCCACAAAGATTCCTCCTTGCCTTTATTCTTCGGTCAGCCGACTTAACAAACGGCCAACGGATTGTGCGACATATTGTAAGTGTGGTATCGCTCTGGCATAGTCCATGCGCACAGGGCCGATCAACCCAAGCGACCCGCTGTGACCGTCACCCACAGCATACCGTGTCATAATAATGCAAGACCCTGCCAGTTCGGGCAACGAGCTTTCACTCCCCAACACCACACGCACCCCTTCGGGATGGGCAGCCAACATGCCGGACAACCATTCCCTTTGGGATAAAAAGCCAAGCAAAGACCGTGCGCGATCCAATGGGTAATCGGGGTGTTGCAACAAATTCCATTCCCCTGCCAAGCGCACTTCGGCTTGTGCCATTTCGGTTACCAAATCGGCAAATGCCGTAACAACGGGCGCATAAGAAAGCGCATCGTTTCCCAGTTGCACAAACAAAGCCTGCATTTGCGCGGTACCAACCATGGATAACGCACATCCCACAAACGTTGCGTTAAGTGTTTCGGAAATGCGGTGCAGCATCTCGCTGTCGCATTCCACACCCAACCGACAAACACGGCTGCGAACACCGCCGTTATCTGTCATAAGCAAAACGGCAACGGTGTGTGAACCCGCCGTCAGCACTTCAACCCGCCGAATACACGCTTCCTTTTGGTTCGGTGTTGCCGCCAAAGCCGCCACGCCGGTGGACTGCGCCAGTAAATCCGAGGCCTGTTCCATCAAACGGTCAGGGTCGCCCGCTGCCGATGCCAAGGCATCGTCCACTTCTCTTTTGTTGTCTTCCGACAATGGCGAACAAGACATTAATCGGTCAATATACAACCGAAAAGCCTTGGCGGTGGGGATCCGCCCTGCCGAGGTATGCGGCTGCTCCAAAAAACCGGCTGCCGCCAACTCCGCCATGTCGTTACGAATGGTGGCAGAGGAAACCGCTTGTTGGAGCGCTTCCACCAGCGCTTTGGAACCAATCGGCTCACCGGTGCGGATATATGCTGCCACAATCGCAGACACTATTTGCTGTTTGCGCGCACCCAAATCCATTGCCACACATCCTTTCTTTTTACCGTTAGCACTCTTTAACCGCGAGTGCTAACCCTTCTATACTTTACCATTCCCACAGCCGTCTGTCAATATGTTATTTGTAAATGTTTTGTAAATCTGCCACATTTTTCTGTGCTTGCGCCCTTGACAAGTGTTTGGCGCTTTGTATATAATAAAATTACTGTTTATCATACCAATTTTAAGGTAAGGAGTGTTAGTATGGCTGATTTACAGATTCATAATTTTGATTTTAACAAACTCATCGAGTTTGCCTCCACCGCCAAAGGCGAAGTGTTCTTGAACACGCCCGACGGTGACGTTTTAAATTTAAAAAGTCGTTTAACACAGTTGTTGGCTCTTTCCAGCGCAGTGGACTGGGGCAACATTGGCGAAGCAACCGTCACTTGCACCAACCCCGAAGATGAAACGCACTTATTCCGCCTGAACTTGTACGGCACACCCGAAGAAAAATAAAAACCAAAAGCGCCGAAGATTTAAAAATCTTCGGCGCCTTTTTTTACATCCGTTCATACGCTTCGCGCACAGTTGCGGCACCTACCACTTCAATGTTATAACTACCGGTAAGGTTTTTCAGTGTTTGCATTGGCACAATCACGCGAGTAAACCCCAACCGCGCCGCTTCGGCAATACGCTGTTCGGCGCCCGATACCGCACGCAGTTCTCCTGCCAGACCAATTTCGCCAAACGCGACCACACCTTCACCGATCGGTTTGTCTTTTATGCTGGAAATCAGCGCCAACGCCACCGGCAAATCCGCCGCCGGTTCGGTCAATCGCAGTCCGCCAACAATGTTCAAATATGCATCTAAATTGGAAAAGAAAAATCCTGCCCGTTTTTCCAACACCGCCAACAACAGTGCCAACCGATTATTATCAAACCCTGTGGACATACGCCGCGGATTTCCAAATCCGGTGGGCGATACCAAGCCCTGTACTTCGGCAAGCAACGGTCGTGTTCCTTCCATCACGCACGCAACACAAGTTCCGCTAACGTTTTGGGGACGCCCCGCAAGCAGCATCTTCGAGGGATTTTCCACCTCGCACAATCCGCTGTCGCGCATTTCAAAAACGCCGATTTCGTTTGTGGCGCCATAACGGTTTTTGGTGCAACGCAACAACCGATAATTGCTTTGCGGATCGCCTTCAAAATATAACACACAATCCACCAGATGTTCCATCACTTTGGGTCCGGCAATGGCGCCGTCTTTGTTAACGTGCCCCACAATAAACGTGGGAATATCTGCGCTTTTTGCTTCTTGCATCAAAGCAGACGCGCATTCGCGCACTTGCGTAACACTTCCCGGCGACGAGGAAATCTCTGCCAAACTCACCGTTTGAATAGAGTCAATCACCACCATGTCGGGTTTTTTAGTACGCATGGTATCCAAAATGGCGTCCATATCCGTTTCACACAGCAACGAAATGTTGTCTCCGCCAACGCCCAGGCGCTCGGCTCGCAATTTGATTTGCCGCGCCGATTCTTCACCCGAAACGTACAAAAGCGTATATTCTTTTCCCAAAAACCCGCAAATTTGTAACAGCAATGTCGATTTGCCAATGCCGGGGTCGCCACCAATGAGCATCAGTTCTCCCGGCACAATTCCGCCACCCAACACGCGATCGAGTTCGCCAATGCCGGTGTGGTATCGCGTTTCGGCTTGCGTGCCGATATCGTTAATACTTATTGCCTCGGCATGGTGTGCGACGGCTTGGGAACGAGAAACCGAAACCACTTCTTCGGTTATGGTGTTCCATTCGCCACACAAAGGGCATTTGCCCGACCATTTCGGGAACTGTCCACCGCATTCCGAACAGACATACGTGCTTTTTTGTTTTCCTGCCATCTCTTTTCTCCCCAAAGTTTAAGAATAATATGAAAAAATTCCGGTTGCAATGGCAAAAGCCATCTGTCGTTGGTACTCCGTTGTTTTAAGTTTTGCACACTCTTGTTCGTTGGAAAGAAATCCGCATTCTACCAAAACTAAAGGTTTGGTCGCGTGTTTTAGCAGATAAACCGTCTCTTCCCCTTTTTTTAGTTCGCGCGTGTTGCTTGGTTGCAATAACAAAATCACCGACTCGCGCACCGACTCTGCCAACATTTTGCTGTTTTCGTTGGTGGGAGCATAAAACATTTGTGCGCCGTGGTACTGACCTTGCGGAAATTTGTTTTGGTGAATACTCACCGCCATGTCTGCTTGTTCAATACGTGCCAAGCGGTTTTTGATGTCACTAACCTTCCGTTCGCGCAAGGTGTTGCCCTCGGAGCAAATCATAACGTCTTCCGTTCGTGTTTGCGACACATCAAACCCCATCACGTGCAACAGGTCTCCCAACGGCAGCGCCACCGCCAAATTAATGCTTTTCTCCAACGTGCCGTCTGCGGCAGATGCTCCGCCGTCTTCTCCGCCGTGTCCCGCATCAATCACAATGTGCGGTTGGTTTTCCGTTTGCGCAACAGCCCCTCTACGACCGACAATTCCCAGCAAAATCGTAAGCAGCAACCCTCCGCTAACCAGCACCAAGGCAATGTCGGTCAAGGAAGTTTTTTCTTTGTTCATTATAACCCCTCCGTTACTCTATCTGTATGCAAAGGGGTGTTCATTTTATTGCTTTTTCTTTTTGTTCACAAACATCAGTTTTTCAGAGACCAAAATGTGTTTAAACCCAAAGTAATAGGCAATGCCGGAGGCAAGCGGCAAAAACAGCACCGGAATCCCCGCGCAAAGCACTTGCCACCAAGCAAGCTGGGCGGTGGTAACGCTCACCACCGTGCCCATCGACCACGCCAAAATCGGATACAACGCCGTGTGGCACAACCGATAAAAAGCTGCGCATTGCGGCCAAAACGCAAACAGTTTGTCCGCCACCAACATCAAAAAGGTTACTAGCGAAGGAATGGCGGCAATACAACCAATATGAAATCCCCGTGCCTCGGTGGCTTCCATGTGCCCAAACTGAACGGCGTTGGCTTCTTTGTCGCCCAAAGACCACATTCCTGCATAAATCAGCAAAAAATAAATGCATCCTTGCAAAACAAGTGCAATAACATTCATCAAAAACAGAGCCGTTGCCGAAAGCATTTCTCCGCGCGGCATAACTACCGAAATCAGTACACCAATGGAAACATACATTACCGCACCCAAAACGCCTGCCAATATGGTTCGTCCGTATAATCGAATGGCTTGTTTTATCATTCTTTTCACCTCGTGTTTTCTCTTGTTGTCTATTGTACCACATTCCACCTTTGTGTGCAACAAACAAAAAAGCGGTGCAGAAAATCGGTTGATTTTCCGCACCGCTTTAATTTAAGTCTTAGCCTAATTCAGCAAAATATTTGATGGTACGCACCATTTGGCTGGTGTAGGAGTTTTCGTTATCGTACCAGGAAACCACTTGAACTTGATACAAGCCGTCGCCCATCGGAGCAACCATGGTTTGAGTGGCATCGAACAAGCTGCCGTAGCGAATGCCAATAACGTCGGAAGAAACGATTTGGTCTTCGTTGTAACCGAAGGATTCGGAAGCAGCGGCTTTCATAGCGGTATTGATGCCTTCTTTGGTGATGTTTTCACCTTTGACAACAGCAACCAACAAAGTGGTAGAGCCCGTGGGAACCGGCACACGTTGAGCAGCACCGATGAGTTTGCCGTTGAGTTCCGGAATAACCAAGCCGATAGCTTTTGCAGCACCGGTGGAGTTGGGAACGATGTTAGCGGCACCGGCACGAGCGCGGCGCAAGTCACCTTTGCGGTGAGGACCGTCCAAAATCATTTGGTCGCCGGTGTAGGCGTGAACCGTGGTCATGATACCGCTTTGGATGGGCGCATAGTCGTTAAGAGCTTTCGCCATCGGAGCCAAGCAGTTGGTGGTGCAAGAAGCAGCCGAAATGATGGTGTCTTCTTTGGTCAAGGTGTCTTCGTTTACGCTGTAAACGATGGTCGGCAAGTCGTTGCCTGCGGGAGCCGAAATAACAACTTTTTTAGCGCCGGCGTCGATGTGAGCTTGCGATTTTGCTTTGGAAGCAAAGAAACCGGTGCATTCGAGCACAACGTCCACACCGATTTTTGCCCAAGGCAAGTTGGCGGGATCTTTTTCAGCAAGGATTTCGATGCGTTTGCCATCAACCGTGATCGAAGTTTCGTCAGCTTCGACGGTGTGGCCGTCGTAACGACCTTGTGCGGTGTCATATTTCAACAAATGAGCCAGCATTTCAGGGCTGGTCAAGTCGTTGATGGCTACGATTTCATAGCCTTCTGCGCCGAACATTTGACGGAAAGCCAAACGTCCGATACGGCCAAAGCCGTTAATTGCTACTTTAACTGCCATAACTAAATTCCTCCAATTATTTTAATCTGTTATACATATTACACTCATTTTTAAAATTTTTCAAGGACTTTGACAAAATTTTAACCAATATTTGAAAATTTATACTTACTGTTGTGTCTTTATTTTGCGAAACACGTAATTTTCAGTGATTTTGCCGAAGAATGTCATTGATAATATCTTCCAGCTCCAACGGCGCTCGAGGTTTGTCGGGTTTGTCAAGGTCGTCAGATTCTTCTGCTTTTGGTATGGGCTGTTCGTTTGCAAAGGATTGACCAAACGCCACAGCAAAGGCAAGCACAGCAAAACCGATATCCGGCGCTGCAATCAATGCGCTTTCTTCAAACGCTGCGCCTTCTTGTGAACAGAACATAGCAAAGCGCGTTAATGCACCCGAAGTACACAATAAGCCGGTACACAACGACAAGCCCACCAAAAATCGTTGCGGCTTTTCTTGTACGTTGGCAGCAAACCGCGCAAACGCCATTAAAAACAGCATTTCGGCTACCAATACGCCCAAATCCAACAACGAACGGTAGGTCCCTACCGCACTAACGTGTGACGTTTCATACCGCAACAAACGAAACCACGACCAAAAAATCGGGAACAACGCCATTAGCGGGAAATGACCGCGTGTAACACTTTTGGTTTTCCACCACTGTGCCGACAAACAAACAAAGAATACCCCGCCAAGCAAACCGCACACAACCAAACCAAAAATAAAAAGCTTGTCGGTTGCTGTCAAGAAATCTTTTTGCGGATACGGCAATTCTCGTAAAAACAGCCATCGCGTTGCGGTAAACACCGACGAAACAATCAAAAGCGCTCCCGTAAAAAGTGTTGCCGCGGCAGTAACGGCTGCAGACATTCCATAAACTTCGCGCAATTCTTCTCTTTTTTGACCGCACCAAACAAGCAACGCCACAAGCAAAACGGCAGTCAACACCAATAACACGCCATAAGAAACACTGTGTTTTGAGGGCTGCGGTGCAATAACAACGCGCCATAACGTGAGCAGAACGGTCATACCGCACGCCGCCCAAAAAGCCTGCCGATATTTTTGTTGCACGGTTATCCCACCTTTCTTCCTTTTATTGTACCACATTTGCGCTCAAAAGCAACCGTGCTTTTGTTGCTTTTACAAAAAAATCGAGGGGCAAACCCCCTCGATAAATCATTTTTCCAAAAACTTTGTCGAAGCACCTATTTGTGATAGGGTTTCTGCCAACGCTTCATAGCCTCTTTCCAAATGATACAGTTCCGAAATTTCGGTAACCCCTTGCGCCGACAGCGCTGCCAACACCAGCGCCGCTCCACCGCGCAAATCTGTACACTCCACCGGTGCGCCCGACAACTGCGGCACCCCTTCCACCACGGCAACGCGTCCCTCGGCTTTGATGTTAGCGCCCATGCGCAGTAATTCCCCCACGTGTTTATATCGACTTTCGAAAATGGTTTCCACAAACACGCTGGTCCCTTTTGCTACACATGCCGCCGCCATAATCAGCGCCTGCGCATCGGTGGGGAAACCGGGAAACGGCAAGGTTCGCACACTGCGTACACGGCGTAACCGCGGGGGTGCCGTTACCAAACACTCGTTTTCCCAAAGCGTTGTTTGGCACCCCATTTCTTCGAGTACTGCCAAGCAAGGCTGTAACGGTTCGGGTTGAATGTCTTTTAGCAACACCGACCCACCCGTGACGGCTGCCGCAGTTGCATAAGTAACCGTTTCAATGCGATCGGGAATAACAGCGTGTCGGCAACCCGTCAAGCGCGAAACCCCTTCAACGGTTATCGTGCCTTCTCCTGCGCCGTAAATACGGGCGCCACAAGCACTCAAAAAGGAACATAGATCTTGAATTTCGGGTTCTCTGGCAGCATTAAATATGGTAGTTACTCCTTGCGCCGTCACCGCCGCCAAAATGATGTTTTCCGTTGCTCCCACGCTGGGAAACGACAACGAAATGGGGCAACCAACCAATCGTTTTTCGGCACGGCAACGAAGTCTTCCGCCTTCTTCTTGAATAAGAAGTCCCATCTTTCGCAACGCCGCTAAATGCAAATCAATGGGTCGCGGCCCCAATTCGCAACCACCGGGAAACGACAGTTCCGCTTCGCCCAGCCGCGCTGCAATAGCACCTAAAAACACAATGGATGACCGCATTTCCCGCATAAGCGCATTGGGAATATCCGAGTGATAAACACAAGAAGCATCCACCGTAACGGTATGCCCGCTTCGCTTAACGGAACAACCCAAATGACTTAAAATGCCCATAGCGGCGTTAACATCTGATAAAAACGGACAGTTCTCAATTTCGCAAACATCCGGCACCAAAAGCGTTGCCGCCAAAATTGGCAACGCGCTGTTTTTTGCTCCGTGAATATGTACAAAACCATTCAATCGGCGTCCGCCTTCAATTAATAACCGCGACATATACACACCTCTCATCCCGCTGTCAACAGAATCTTTCTTATAACCCATCTTATGACTGCGTAAAAAAAGGGTGACAACATAGCAGTTTGGGCCCGCCTAAAAAGGGCGAGCCCAAATTGGTTACTGTTTGTTTAACACATCACAAATCACGGCATATATTTTGTCATCGGCATCGGTTACCGCCATTCGCGCAGAAATCTCGCCCATTTGGGAAAGTGCCTCGACATCTCCCGCCAAAGAACAGATAGCCTCCCACAAACGGTTGCCAATCAATTCTTTTTCCTCAATGCACACGGCGGCGCCGCGGCTTGCCAACGCCATGGCGTTAAAATACTGATGGTTTTCCGCCACATACGGCGACGGAATTAATATTGCCGGTTTTTGCATCATTGGCAACTCACTAAGCGTCATGGCACCGCACCGACAAATTACCAAATCTGCCGCCGCCATACACCGCGGCATATCGTCTATGTAATCCCGAACGGTAACTGCCGCCGTTTCGGAAACACCCGCTTGTTTTAGCAACTGGTGCATACGCCCAAACGTATCGCCGCGGCCGGTACCCACCATAAATTGAAACGGTTCATTTTCTTCTTGGTTTTTTTGCAACACCGTCACCATGGCATCGTTAATCGGGCGCGCGCCCAAGCTGCCGCCAAAAGATAAAACAAACGGGCGATCATCCAATCCCAGTTCTTTACGCGCCGTCTTTTTATCCATTACTGTAAAGTCACCGCGCAGTGGATTGCCGGTAACAATCACATTTGCCGTGTTCGGCAAATATTTGCGCGCCGCTTCGTCAGAAATGAGCACCGCTTTTGCCACGGGCGCAAGCATTTTTACCGTCACACCGGGATACGCGTTGGATTCGTGCACCACCACGGGAACCCCCTGCTTGGCTGCTTCTCGCAGCACCGGTCCGCAAACATAACCGCCGGTGCCAATGGCAATATCCGGCGCAAAATCTTTGACAATTCGCGCTGCTTCAAACCCCGCTGTAACGGCGTGATAAGCCGCCTTGACGTTTTTTAGCACATTTTTAAGAGTTATTTTCCGTTGAAATCCTTGTACAGTTATGGTTTTCAGCGAATACCCTGCCGCAGGTACCAACACCGTTTCCATTCTGCCCTGGGCCCCTACAAACAAGAACTCCGCATCGGGCTGCTCTTTTTTGATTTTTGCGGCAATGGTCAATGCCGGGTTAATATGCCCCGCCGTTCCGCCGCCGGTCATCAAAACGCGCATGAATTACCTCCTCCAAAAACAACGGTTAGGTTGTTTTTTTCTTTGTGTGTCGAGAAACCGAAAGAATAATACCCATTTGCGCCAGCAACATAACCAAAGATGTTCCCCCATAACTGAAAAACGGCAAACTGATGCCGGTGTTGGGAAACGTGTTCGTTACCACCGCCAAATTAAACGCTACTTGAATACCGACTTGCGCGGTAAGCCCAATGGCTAACAAAGAACCAAATTTATCAGGCGCATGCAAACCGATATAAAAACCGCGCCAAACAAGCAAGGCGAACAAAACAATAATCAAAAGAGCGCCGATGAAGCCAAGTTCCTCACAAACAATGGCAAAAATAAAGTCGTTTTGCGGTTCCGGCAAAAAGGAGTGTTTTTGCCGCGAGTTACCTAATCCTTCACCCATCAAGCCGCCAGACCCGATAGCATATAACGACTGTACCGTTTGCCACGCGGCATCACGACCGCTTTGACCGGATTCGAAGACCACGTTGGAATTATATACTTCTAAAGGATCCAGCCACACTTGTATACGGTCTTGTTCATACCCCAAAACAAACACCATGACCAACACCGCCAAAGCACCAAGTGCCACCGTGCCTACCAAATATAGCGGCCGTGTTCCACCAATAAACATCATAACCAAACCGATGACCACCAGCAAAATTGTGCCGGAAAGATGAGGCTCCACAAACACAAGCGCACAGGTGACACCCAAAATACCCATCAATGGAAGATACCCTTGTTTGAACGTTTTTATACTGTTTTGATGTTCGGAAATAAGGTGCGCAAACAACAAAATAATCGCGAATTTTGCCACCTCGGAAGGCTGAAATTGAACGCCTGCAATACGTATCCATCGATGCACGTTTTGTATTTCCGGCAAAAACAGCACCAGCAACAGCAACCCCCACGAAACAAACATAACCGGGAAAGCAAAACGGTTAAGCGCACGGTACGGGAAATAGGAGGCTGCAAACATGGCAAAAACGCCCAATGCCGCCCAAATAAGTTGCCGCTTAATGTAATAGTAGCTGTCTCCGCCGTTACGGTAGTAAGAATAAGCAAAGCTTGCAGAAAACAAGCACACTAAGCCTACTGCCAACACCAAAATCAGCAAGATAAAAAACGGCATGTCAAAACCCGCCGTACGAAACAGCTTAAATCGGCTTTCTTTTTGAGGTTGTAAGGCGTTTTCGGGTACAGCGTTTGCCGCTTTTTCCTTTTTAGCCATTTCGTTTCTCCTTTCAAAAAAGGGGGACTTATCCAATAATTACAAACAATAACGCAAGCAAACATCCACCCGCTGTTATTGCAGAGAAAACCCCCACAATTTTGTTTTCTTTCCATCCACACATTTCAAAGTGGTGATGTAACGGGCTCATTTTGAAAAGACGTTTGCCTCCGGTTTTTTTGAAATACCACACTTGCAAAATAACCGACAGCGTTTCCGCCACATAAACAATGCCCATCGGCAGCAACAACAACGGTCGACAAATACCGAACGTTATGGCACAGAGTATGCCGCCGATAAACAACGAACCGGTATCGCCCATAAACACGCGCGCGGGGTGGAAATTCCAAACCAAGAATCCCGCCAAAGCGCCTGCGGTGGTTGCTGTTAAAATGCTAAAACCTACGGATTGACCGCACAAAATCATTAAAAACAAACACACCACTAACGTTACCGAGGAGCATAATCCGTCGATACCATCTGTTAAGTTGGTGGCATTGGTCACACCAACAATAATAAACACCGAAATCGGAACAAACCAAAAACCGGCATTCCAAAGCCCAACAAACGGAAGATAAATATGTGCTCCGCCGCCAAAATAAACCGCCAAGGCATACGCTCCCGAAACCACAATTTGAGCCAATAACTTTTGTCGGCTGGTGAGTCCCAAGTTGCGTTTTTTGACAACTTTGATAAAATCATCCAAAAATCCGATGACGCCAAAGCCAATTGCCATTAACCATCCCGCAAACAACCGAACCGTTGTGCCGCGAGAAACCGCCGAGCTCACCACTTTAATCGGCAAAAACAACTGGCAAATTATCATTGCCACTGCCGAAACGATAAGCATGGCTCCAATAAAAATGATGCCGCCCATCGTTGGTGTTCCTTGCTTTTTTTGATGCCATGCGGGTCCTTCTTCACGAATGGTCTGCCCAAATTTTAGCCGATGTAACGTGGGAATCATCACTTTTCCCAGTCTTTCCGACAAAAAGTATGCCGCAAGCGCACTGACAACGCTCACCACCGATAGGATTGTTCTTTCCATTTTTATTACTCCTCATTCTCAACTGACAAAATATGACACTGCTTTTTTTCACGACTTTGCAAAGCCGTTGCCACCACTTCACGTTCGTCCAAGTGAATGGTTTTGTCTTTTAAAATCTGATATGTTTCGTGGCCTTTCCCCGCAAGTAATACGGTGTCACCCGTTTTTGCATTTTCCACTGCCCAAGTAATGGCTTCTATGCGATTTGGAATCACCATGTACGGAGTTTTTGTATCCCTCAAACCTTCCAATATATCATCGATGATGGCGGTGGGTTCTTCGCTCCGCGGGTTATCCGACGTCACCACCACAAAATCCGAAAGACGGGCAGCTGTAGCGCCCATTTTGGGACGTTTTGTGCGATCGCGATCACCGCCACAACCAAACACCGTTACCAGTCGACCCGCTTTGCAAGTGTTGAGCGTTTCGCAAATGTTTTCCAAACCGTCAGGGGTATGCGCAAAATCAATTACCACGGTAAAGTCATCACTTGTCGGCACAACCTCGGCACGACCTTTGACCAATCCAAAACTACAAAGGGCGGTTTTAACAATATCAAACGACACGCCCAGCGCAGAAGCACACGCTGCCGCCGCCAACGCGTTATACGCCGAAAAACGTCCCGGTGTTGCCAACCGAATACGTCCGATAACACCCACGCCCACACACTCAAAATCGACACCGTCGGGGCGACACCGCACGTTTCGCGCGGTGTAATCGGCGCTGTTATCTTGCAACGAAAACGTAACTTTTTGGCAAAAAGCCCCCTCGCTCATAACGGCATGCCATGCATCGTCTTTGTTAAGAACCGCTGTTTTGCACCGCGAAAACAATTTTGCTTTTGCCGCAGCATATTGCTCCATTGTTTTATGGTAATCCAAATGGTCTTGTGTTAAATTCGTAAAAATTCCCGCTTCAAACTGGCAACCCGCCACGCGTTCTTGGTCGAGCGCGTGAGAGGAAACCTCCATCACCGCATAGTCGCAACCTTCATCTGCCATTTGACAAAACAGTTGTTGCAGTTCGTACGAATCGGGTGTGGTGTGCGCCGTTTCTACCACACGGTCACCAATCATGTTTTGAATGGTGCCAATTAACCCCACGCGGTATCCCGCTTGTTCCAGCACACCTTTTAACAAATACGAAGTACTTGTCTTTCCGTTTGTTCCCGTAATGCCTATCAGTTTTAATCGTTCGGTAGGACGATCAAACCAGTTAGCACACATAACCGCCCACGCAAAACGTGTGCTTTGTACCAACACTTGTTTTGGCAACCCCAAATCGCGTTCAACAATCAAAGCGGCGGCGCCATCTGCCAATGCTTGCTCGGCAAAAGCATGGCTATCCACGCCGGTCCCGACAATGCAAACAAATGCGCACCCTTTTTCCACTTTTCGAGAATCACGGCAAAGCGCGGTTATCTCGGTTTCAGGTAAGAGTGAGCCGCTATATTCGATTTCTTTTAATACTTCATGAAGTTTCATTTTTACACCTCACGCTATGGCATCTTGATACAAAAGAGTAATATCCACAACCGCCCCTTTTGCAACACGCGTTCCTTCCGATAGATTTTGAACACAAACAGTTGCTTGTGTAGCGGTGTTCACGTTTTTGACATCGGCTGTCCAGCCGTGTACGCGCATATTCAGCCCGCTTTCGGTCAACAGTTTGTTGGCTTCGGACAATGTTTTGCCCACCACGTGTGGCACCAAAACCGTTTCGCCCGCAAGCGCATCGGTATACAATACCGCCGTTCCGCCTTTTAGCAAGACTTCTCCTGCGGCGGGACTTTGCGCAATTACTGTTCCCTGCCCTTGTACATGGCAAGACAGCCCTTGTGCTTTGAGCAACATTTGCGCCGCTGCGGTAGATTTGCCCACCACATCGGGCATGGTTACTTGCATTTGTTTTTGTTCTTCCGTTTTGTATTGGGGTTCTACCCCCAGATACGGCAAAACATCGGCAAAAATTTTTTGTGCAACCGGCGCGGCCAACGTGCCACCGTAACGGATATACGTTTGCGGCTCGTCAACCATAACAATTACGGCTATTTGGGGGTCATTTGCCGGCGCAAACCCACAAAAAGATGCCACCACGTTTTTTCTGCCGCCGTTTTGGGCGGCTTGGTCTGTTTTTTCGGAGGTGCCGGTTTTACCCGCCACGCGGTATCCGGCAACATAGGCGTTTTTGGCGCCGCCGCCATCGACCACACCTTCCAACAAACCCGATATGCGGGTCGCGGTGTCCTGCGAAATGACCCGCCGTTTTACCGTTGCTTTGTTTTGAAACAGTATTTCTCCGTCGGGAGAGGTTACCCGCGCGCCCACAAACGGTTGACGAAGTTGTCCGTCACTCGCCACGGCGCACACACCGCTTATCATTTGAATGGGTGTAACTTTGAACGTTTGACCAATCGACGAAGTGGCTACATCCACCGCCGTTATCGCAGAAGCCTTGTGATAAAGGCTGGGGGTCACACGCGCTTCTCCCAGCATATCAATGCCGGTAAGCGACGTAAACCCAAACCGTTCGTGGTATTGCGGGAATAGTGTTGTTCCCACCAAAGAACCGATTGTCATAAACGCGGGATTACACGAATGAGAAATGGCTTGCGCCAAGTTTTGACTTCCGTGACTGCGGGGATATACGTGGCATTTCATGGTTCGCACACCCGCCATTGTATAGGTGCCGTTGCAAAAAAAGTGTGATTTTTCGGAAACCAATTTTTCTTGCATAGCCATGGAAGCGGTAAAAATTTTAAAAACCGATCCCGGTTCATAAAACTCCGAAATAGCTTTGTTTTTCCATTGCTTTTGCAACGCTTCCAAAAAAGCGGCTGCTTGTAAATCGTCGGCCAAACCCGCAATCATCGCTGCTTGGGTTGGGTTTTGCAAAACGCGAGGATTATTTAAGTCATAATCCCCTTTGGTTGCCATTGCCAACACTTCGCCTGTTTTAACATCCATCACAATCGATGCAGCGCGGTTCGCGGCACCCGTTTCTTTGACAGCAACTTCCAAATACTTTTCCACCATACGTTGAATGTTACTGTCGATCGTAAGGTGCAAGGTATTTCCCTCGACCGCATCAACGGTGGTTTCAAACTGAATATCGTTTGGCAGCGCATCGCCCCAACCATTTTTTGTGGTAATAATGCGTCCCGCTTTTCCGGCTAAATAGTCGTTATACTTTGCTTCCAACCCTTCCAGGCCGGTGTTGTCAGTCCCGGTAAACCCCAACACACACGAAAGGGTTGTACCAAGCGGATATTCCCGCTTGTAATCTTGAATTATTCGAAAAACACCAGCCAAATTATGTTCGCGCACCCACCCAACAAATTGGGCGCTTACCTTTTGGTCAATTTTTGCTTTGACCACCTCATAGCGCGAACTTGTTTTTTTCGTTTGCTTTTCGAGCCGTTCTTTAGAAACGCCCAGCAACGAGGACAACTCATCACAAATCAAACGTCGCGTTTGCTCGTCGGGGATTTCGGACGGCATCATAATAACGGTGGCGACCTCCACGCTGTGCGCCAAAATCACGCCGTTGCGGTCAACAATGTCGCCCCGCTTATCCGAAATGATGCTATCTGTCAGTTGTTGCTCTGTCGCAAGCGCCTGCCACGTACCGTGCTGACTGAGTTGAAGCGTCGCTAACTTGCAAACCACCGCGCCAAAACAAACTGCCACAGCCAACAAAACAGCTGTGCTTTTTTGCCACATCCGACGGGACGGAGCCCGCATTGAAACATCCTGTTGATGACGAGAACTCATAAACAGGTGTCCTTTCATTTAAAGGCTTATAATATTGTTTTAATAAATATTGTCTGCATAGGTAAACTCTACTGTAATAACGGTTCCCTTGGCAACTTTTTGACCGGGCGTGGCAGATTGCCGTGTGGCGGTTGCTTTGCCGGTCGTGGTAGCGCTAACCCCCGACAGCAACACGTTAATACCGGCTGTGTTTGCCGCTTGGCTTACTTGCGCAACCGAGCGACCTTTAAAATCGGGAACGGTTGTCATTTGCACATCTTTATTATCAGTATACAACCACACCGAACCGCCTTTGGGAATCGTTGTACCACTTTCGGGTATTTGTTGCAACACCGTTTTGCCGTTCCCAATGGTGTGATACGTTAGCGTAGAAGCTTTTAATGTCGTTGTGGCGGCCGCCGTCGTAGAACCCACTACGTTTGGCACCGTGCGATCCAAAGAAGCCAATTCTTCTTCGGTATAGTTTGGCTCTACTCCCAAATACGGCAAAATGTCTTTGAGTATTTTTTTGGCTGCCGGCGCTGCTACACCACCACCGGATTTTAAGTATTGAGGTTCATCCACCATCACAAGAACCGCCACTTTGGGGTCGTCTGCCGGTGCAAACCCACCAAAAGAGGCAATAATTTCTACGTTTCGGTCTTCCTCTTCTTCCGATTTGGTTTCGGTTTTTTCGGATGTTCCGGTTTTACCGCCAACGCGGTATCCGGAAATGTAAGCGTTTTTAATCGAACCGCTGCTTACCGCATTTTCAAGCATATTACACACGCGTTTTGACGTGCTTTCCGAAATCATTTGCCGTTTTACGGTCGGCTCGGTGTTAGAAATTACATCGCCGTTTTCATCCAACACTTTTTGCACAATGTACGGTTGCATGAGATACCCGCCGTTTGCTACAGCCGAAAGTGCCGTTACCATTTGCAGGGGCGTCACTTTAAACGTTTGTCCAATCGACGAAGCTGCCACATCTACAGGCGACATAGTTTGCGCGGTATGGAACAACCCCTTCGTAACCGATTGCTCTCCCAAAAGATCGACACCGGTTTTTTCCGTAAATCCAAAACCTACATAGTATTTGGAAAAAAGTTTTGCTCCTACGCGTGTTCCCAACGTCATAAACGAAGGGTTGCACGAGTTGGCAATAGCTTGTAAAAAGTCTTGTTGCCCGTGTCCTTTGGGGTGAATCCAACACTTCATATTACGGTCGGCAATACTGAAAGAACCGCCGCAATAAAAAGTGCTTTGTTCCGTAACCAAGCCTTCTTCCAACCCCATGGAAGCGGTAAACGTTTTAAAAACCGACCCCGGTTCGTAAAAATCCAATGCTTTGTTACGATATTGTTCGGTCCGCGCCTTAGCGATCGCTGCCGATTTTTCATCATCTGCCAACAAAGCAATTTGTTCCACAATGGAAGGATCCGCAATGGCTTGATAGTTGTTCGGGTCATAGTCGCCTTTTGTGGACATTGCTAGAATTGCTCCGGTTTTAACGTCCATAACAATCGCGCAACCGCGATTGGTCGCTTTAAATTCTGTGATGGCGTCTTGCAAATATTTGTCGGTCACCTGTTGAATGTATTGGTCAACCGTCAACACCAAGCTGTTGCCGTTGGTAGCATCCACCGTATATTCATATTGCAACGCCGTGGGCAAACGATCTCCATATGTGTTTTGCGCCGAAACCATTCGTCCCACCGTGCCGGAAAGCAACTCGTTGTATTTCAGTTCCAAGCCTTCTCGGGCAACATTATCCGTTCCCACAAACCCCAAAACTGTTGACAACAAGTTTTTAAGCGGATATTCCCGCTTGTAGTCGGCAACCACGCGAAACACGCTGCCCAAACGGTGTTCATTTACCCATGCAATAAACGTTTCTGCCAACGGTTTATCGATTTTTGCTTTTACCACTTTGTATTTTGAGTCACTGTCGGTGGTTTGCTTATACAATTTTTCGCGATCAACGTCCAACATCTCCGACAACGTATCAGCAATTTTTTGTCGGGTTGTTTCTTGCCGAATGTTGTTGGGGGACATGACCACCGTATACACTTCACGCGTTAAAGCCAAAACCGACATATTTGCATCGTAAATTTGCCCACGGTTGGCAGAAAGCTCAACGTCTGCCAACTGTTGTGCAACCGCTTTTTGTTGCCAACCATCTTGTTGCAACACTTGAATATTAAACAGTTGTACCGACAACAGAACAACGCACAACAACAGAACACCTACTACCCAATACGTACGTCTTCGCATGGGTTTTGTAAATGCTTTTTTGTTTTCTGACATTGTTGTACACCTCGCTTTTTAGAAAGAAAAGAGAGTTAAGACGCGTAAACCCATCCCAACTCTCACCGTCCGAGGCCTACTGTATTATGTATGCCCCTGTAACATCGATATAGAACTTTCTATCGCAACCACGCGGTCAGCGTGTTCCAAGCCTTTTTCAAAAGACCGTCTTCTGCCGACTTTTCCGTTTGTGCCGGTGTTACGGTTATGTAATCAATCTGACCGGATTCCACTTGTCGCAAACCAACGCTTTCCGCATACGCTTCTACGCTTTGGGCAGAGGTTTGTGCCGCCAATTCGCTTTCCAAACGTTTGGTTTCGCTGATTGCCTCGCTAAGTTCGGTTTGAGCTTTGCCGATGTTGCTGTTCATTTCCGTCAAGCGTACCTGACTGGAAATCATAAACGCAATAACCAACAAAACCCCGCCGGCAACCAACGCGGTTACCAATCCGTTAAGCATTTTTTGAGCGCGTGCGCGCCGTTTGTCAACTTTGGTTGCTTTTTTACCGGGGAGAGCTTTTATTTTTGCAGACTTGGATTCAAACAATGATAAATCATACGCTTCCGAAGTGTTTGCTGCCATTCTTTTCACTCTCCCTTTCTTTATCGTTCGTGTAACTTTTCAATACACCGCAATTTTGCGCTGCGGCTGCGCGGGTTTTCTTCCAGCTCCTGTGGTGACGCCTCTACCGGTTTTCGCAGTGCAAGTTTCCCCGCGGGGGTGCGTCCACACACACACACCGGAAAATCTTTGGGACAAACACAGCCTTCGCACCAAGCGGAAAACCGTTGTTTTACAATGCGATCTTCCAACGAGTGGAAAGTAATCACCGCCAAACGGCCACCGATTTTTAAGTGGTCAAAGGCAACGTCCAACGCCTCGGACAAACAGGTTAATTCGTCGTTAACAGCAATGCGCAACGCCTGAAAAACCTTCCGAGCAGGATGCCCTTTGCGCCGTACTGCAGCAGGAACCGCTTCGCAAATCAAATCAGCAAATTCTGCTGTGGTGGTGATTGGTTTGTTTTTACGCTGTTCGACCACTGCTTTTGCAATGGCACGCGAAAACTTTTCTTCACCATAGCGAAAGAAAATATCTGCAAGTTCTTTTTCCGACAAAGTTGCCAACAAATCTGCCGCCGAAACACCCTCGCGGCTCATGCGCATGTCAAGCGGTGCATCGGTATGGAAAGAAAACCCTCGGTATCCCGCATCTAACTGATGCGACGATACCCCGATATCCAACAAAATGCCGTCTACCGCTTCCACGCCTTGTTCGGCAAGCACATCGCCCATAAAGCGGAAATTGCGGCGAATCACCGTTGCCGGCAATCCTTTTAACCGTTGCGAGGCTTGCTCGATCGCTTCCGGATCTTGGTCAAGCGCTAGCAACCGACCACCGTTTAACTGCGAAGCAATCGCAAAAGAATGGCCGCCGCCACCGGCTGTTCCGTCAACGTAAACACCGTTCGGAACAATGTTTAAAGCGTCTATGGTTTCGTCCAACAAAACCGGACGGTGATATGTCACGTTTTGTTCCATATCAGAATCCCAGTTCGGCAAACTCGGCTTCCACTTCTTCGGAGGTCATGCTTGCCACATCCGCTTCGTAAGCGGCAGGGTTCCAAACTTCCGCGCGGTTACCGGCGCCGATCACCAAGGCTTCTTTTTCAAGTCCCGCATATTGTTGCAAGTGTTTGGGCAACAAAATACGTCCTTGCGAATCGACTTGTACATCTTCTGCGTTAGCGGAAAGATAGCGTTGCAATTTGCGAGCTTTGGTCATGGGCATTTGCGCCAAGCCCTCTTGCAACTTGTTCCACTCTTCCAACGAATACAAACAAACACAATGGTCCATGACCGCCGCGGCAATAAACGCGCTGCCCAGCTTGTCACGCAATTTGGCAGGTACAAACAACCGACCTTTTGCGTCGATATTATGTTGGAATCTTCCGTATAACATCGCGGTTTCTCCTTTGTGTTTTTCGTTTTTGAGAAGGTTGTGGAAAACTCTGTGGAAAGTGTGGAAATTCACCACTTTGCTCCACTTCGCACCACAGTATCCATATTATACCCCTTTTTTTAATAAAAATCAAGCAATATTTGAAATTTTCACATAAAAAATTGCGGGAATTTTTGGTTTATTTTCACGAAAAAAAGGCGAGATTTTTCTTTCGAAAAATCTCGCCTCATAAAATGGTTTTTTGCGGTTTATGTCGGCAGCATTTGCGTAAGCGCTACCAAAAGCGGCATGGTAATTGCCGAAAGCAACGTGGATAATGCCACCAAATTGACCGCTGTTTCGGTATCTTGCCCATAGCGTCCCGAGAGCATGGAAACACCAACCGCCACCGGCGCTGTACCGGCAATTGCCATGGAAGTAAGCAACACACCGCGAACACCGCACAAATACATAAGTGCAATGCAAACAGCGGGTATCGCAACCAAACGCAGCAACATCACACCATAGCAACTTTTTTGCCGTATGGCTTTGCTAAAATCAATGTTAGAAAGATAGTATCCCGCAAACAACATGGGGAGCGGAGTGTTAAGCGATGCCAAATGCCGCATTGGTGCATCGATCACCTCCGGCAAAGTGATTTTTCCAACAAAAACAACCAGCCCCAACGCCACGCCAAGGGTGCCGGGGTTAACAAGGAGTTTCCGAACAGAAAGTTTTTTCCCCGAAGTATCCATGGTCATAACGCCGTAACTCCAAAACACCAAGTTGAAAACCGCCACGTATGCGGCGCCGTAAAAAACGCCTTCTTCGCCCAGCACCGCCTTTTGCAGCGGCAACGCCATAAACCCTGCGTTTGACAACACCACCGCCAAACGGAACACCCGAGACTGCGCATCGGTTTTGCGATACAGCAACCGCGCCGCCACAATGGCAAACACGTGAATTGCAGCCGCCAACAGCATGGCAATCAACAACTTTTTTAGCATGTCGGGACGGTATTCGCGCATAAACGATTGAATAATCACGCACGGCGTTGCCAACGTCAGCGCAATATCGGCACATACTTTGGCGCCTTTTTCGTTCATAACACCTGTTTTCCCCAGCACAAATCCGCAAAAGATTAATATAAACAACACCAGCACTTGTTGTCCAACTGTCAAAAAGTTTTGCACAGCAAACCCTCCGTTTTAAAACTCTTTCTCATTGTACTGGATTTTTCCCAAAAAATCAAGAAAAATGCACCCAATCAAAACGATTGGGTGCAGCCATTAAAAACCGTTTTATGCACAGCGTTTTGTCGAGAGCGGAACAGGCACAGCTCTTGCTTCCTTCGTCATTTCGGCAGTCACGTAACGCCACACTTCACGGCGGCGACGACGGTTGCGTGCCATGGCGGCATCCCGCTTCATCGACACCACACAGCACGAAAGCACCGCCAAGCGGCAAAGCACTAAAATCGCGTTCAACACCGGATATTCTCCCCACAGCAACAAACCGCTCATGGCAAGTTCCATTACCGCCATCGAAAGCGGAATCCATGCCATTTTACGGGTAACCGAAAAACGCGCCGCCATCATCATATACAAACTTATCGCGCCAAAAACCGCCGCGACAACTACTGCAAAAACCATAAGTATTTCCTCCTGCTGCTTCTCTGTTCGAAAACGAACATTTGTTCGATTTGTACTTTTATTATAGCATTGCTTATGGTTTTGTCAATAGGTTTTTTAAAAATTTTTTATTGGTTTTTTAAGCGGCGGTTTGCCGACGTAACCGTGTTTTTAAGCAACATGGCAATTGTCATGGGGCCTACACCGCCCGGCACAGGCGTTAAAAAGCCGGCAACTTCGTTCACAGCATCGGCTACGTCTCCGCACAGTTTGCCCTCGGCATTGCGGTTCATGCCAACGTCAATCACCACGGCGCCCGGTTTTACCATATCGGGTGTTACAAAATCCGCCCGGCCTACAGCAGACACCAAAATGTCCGCGCGACGGCAAACAGCCGCCAAATCGGCCGTGCGAGAATGGCAAATGGTAACGGTTGCGTTTTCGTGCAACAACAACATCGCCATGGGTTTGCCCACAATATTACTGCGACCAATGACCACACATTCTTTACCTGCCACCGAAATGTTGGAACGATGTAACAATTCCATTACACCCGCCGGCGTGCACGGCAAAAACGAAAAATCGCCAATCATAATATGTCCCACATTTTCGGCATGAAAGGCATCCACGTCTTTGCCGGGATCAATCGCCGCAATCACGGCTTTGTCATCCAATGGTGACGGCAACGGCAATTGACACAAAATGCCATCGACATCTTCACGCTCGTTAAGTTCTTTTATACAGGCAAGTAATTCTTCCTGCGTGGTGTTGGCAGGCAATGCAATTTCTTCCGAGCGGATACCCACTTCTGCGCACGCTTTTTTCTTGTTGTTCACATAAATGCGCGAAGCCGGGTTGTCACCCACAATAATCACCGCTAAGCACGGCTCGACACCGGCGTCACAAAGCGTCTTTACGTCTTTTGCCAGTTCGGCGCGTACTTCGGCAGAGATGCGTTTTCCATCAATCAGATTCGCCATCTTTTGTTTCCTCCTTTGCGGTTATCTCCTCGGAAAGCGGAATTGTTTTTTCGTCCATCGGTTCTCCCGAGGCTTTTCCTTTTAAAACAAAATACAAAATCACACCCGCTAAAACCGACAGAGCGGCTACCAAACACGAAACTTTCATCGTGCCCAAATACAAACTGTCTGTGCGCAGCATTTCGATAAAGAATCGACCACTGCCGTACCATATCACATATAACGAAAACAACTGTCCTTTAAAGCGGTACGCTTTTTTGGACACCATATGTAATAACAAAAATCCCAAAAAGCACCACAGCGATTCATACAAAAATGTGGGGTGTACCGGTAACAATCGGTCGTACCCTTCGGCCGAGTTGGAAAAGCTGGAAATCCAACTTCCTGTCATGCCCCACGGCAAAGTGGTGTTGGAGCCAAAAGCTTCTTGGTTAAAAAAGTTGCCCCAACGCCCTACCGCTTGACCAATGAAAAAACCAATGGCACCCATGTCAAACATGCGCAAGGTATCCACTTTTTTTACCCGACACATCCACAGCGCTGTCACAAAAGCCATGATTACGCCACCGTAAATGGCAAGACCGCCGTTCCACACTGCAAAAATCTGAAGCGGATTCGCAAAATATTCTGCACGACTGTCCGAAAACAACACATAGTATAACCGCGCCCCCGCAAAAGCAAACAGTGCACTGACAAGCACCACATCCATCATCGGGTCACGACGAATACCAAACCGTTTGGCATTGCGAAAAGCATACCACACAGCAAGTAAAAAACCCACCGCAATCAACACACCGTACCACTTGATGGTAAGTTCCGTACCAAAAAACGGCAGCGTTACAATTGTGTCGTCAACAGCAAATTTCCATCCCAGTTTGGGAAACTCAATATACGATTCCATGCGATTCCCTCCTTAAAGCGGATTAACAATCGAAAGCGAGGATGCTGCTTCGTCAAAATCGTCTTTTAAACGAGTTTCGACAACATCTTTGGTAAGCGTTGCCACCGCATCCAACAACGCAAACGGGGTTCTCCCGCTAAAATGCGCATCTACGGCAATGTCACCGCACCCTTCCACGCTGTCAAAATGCGAAATCATTTGTCCGTACACGGCTTTGCGGGCTGTTTCAAATTCTTCGGCAGAAATCCCCTCGCGCAACATCCGATCCCGTTCGCGGCGAAATGCCTCGCAAACCGCGTGGGGGTTTTTTGATTCGCCGCCGATAATCCACACGCCGTATCCCGGACCATCAAAATATTCCACACCAAACGAAGCGTTAATAAGTCCTTCGTTCATCAACTGCGCATACAGCGGGTTGGCACGTCCTCCCAATAATTCTTGCAACACTGCCGCGGCGGCCGTTTCTTTTGCCGAGGCGTCGAGCAGCCCTTCGGTTGTGTTTTGCGGCACCTTATATCCCAAATAAAACAGCGGTTCCGACACCGGCATTTTCACTTCGGTCACCGCACGAAAAGCGGTGCGCGGCTCGTCTACCGGCGGTCGTTTGGAATCGTAAGCGGGCGCGGGTTTGAGCAACTTATCCGCCAAGATTTCCACTTGTTCACACGTAACGTTCCCCGCTACCGACAACACCATGTTACGCAGATTGTAAAAACGGTGGTAACAACCGTACAACAATTCAGGCGTGATTTGAGCAATCGATTCCACCGTCCCGGCAATATCCACTCGCACGGGATGATTATGATATAGACCTTCTAACAAATTGCAAAAAACCGTGCGCGAGGGGGAATCTTCGCACATGCGGATTTCTTGCCCAATAATGCCACGTTCTTTTTCCACCGTTTTTTCGGTAAAATACGGTTTTTGCACAAAATCCAGCAAAATTTCCAACGATTCGTTCAGTTGTTGGGTGCAAGAAAACAAATAAGCGGTATGATCAAACGACGTGTACGCGTTTGCCGATGCCCCTGTTTTGGCATAGCGTTCAAAGGCATCGCAATCTTCGTTTTCAAACAATTTATGTTCCAAATAATGGGCAATACCCGCCGGCAACTCCACCACTTTGTCGGTATCGGCCGAAACATACGCCGAATCAATAGAACCGTATTTGGTGGCAAACACCGCATAGGCAGAGGCGTACCCTTCTTTTGGCCAAACATAAATTGGCAATCCGGAAGAATGCTGCAAAAAATAGCAGCGTTCACCGGTATGGCTGCATTGTATACGCTTCCACTCACTCATGGGCAGCATCCTCCTTTTGTGCCAACAAATACACACACTCGTATTGCAATTTCTTTGCCGCTTCAATCACTTCTTCGCGCGTTACAGCGGCAATTTCTTCGCGGATTTCTTCGGGAGAACTCACCTTTTCCCCCGTGCTTTGCACCACGTACCATGCGGCCCGAGCGCTTTGCGAATCACCTACCGCTTCAAAACTTTGCACCACACTGCGCCGCGCGGCTTCCAAATCTTCGTCGGTGAATTCACCGCGACAAATCATCTCGCGTTGCGCCAAAATTTCTGTTTCGGCACGCACGGCGTTTTTCTCGTCTACCCCGCATTGTATCAGCATAACGCCTTTGATACGGTCGTACGCTGAGGAGCAATAATAACACAAACTCAATTTCTCTCTTACGTTGCGGAACAAAAGCGAGGTGGCGGTGCCGCCAAGCAACGCATTCATCAACCGTGTGGCAGAAACTTTGTCACTCGGTTCGGCACAGTCGGTGCGAAAACCCATCACCAGTTTGGATTGTCCCACTTCCATACGTTCGGTTTTGCGCCGTAACGCGGGGATGCGGGTTTTGGTATCGGTGGAGCAAACCACGGGGTTTCTGCCCTCGATTGCCGCAAATTCTTTGCAAAAGGCTTCTTCTACTTCGCAAAGAGTTTTATCGTCTTGCAAAATCAGTTGCACCGACGCTTGTTGTAACACCCGCTTCCACGCGCGTGTCATAGCCTCGGGGGTTAAGTTTTCTATTACATCTGCCGCGCCATACCGCCCAATGCCGTAGGCTTCGTTCGGGCAAAGCAGCCGTTCGGCTTGGCAGCGAGCGTACCACCGTTTTTCGTTGATTTCTGCCCGCACCTCTTCTGCCAAACAGCGCCGTTCGGTCTGCACATCTTCCACGCGGAAAACACCGTCTATAAGCGCAGGACGAAACAACATTTCGCGCAACAACTCTGCGCACGATGCTGTTACGGCTTCACCGTTTAAAGCAAAGCGGTCTGCCGTGGTTTCGGCAGTAAACACCAATGCTTGTACTTCACCTACACGCG
This sequence comes from Acutalibacteraceae bacterium, assembly GCA_045648765.1. GTDB lineage: Bacteria > Bacillota > Clostridia > Oscillospirales > Acutalibacteraceae > RGIG3009. The sequence goes on along the minus strand of JAZROQ010000063.1, from coordinate 4,948 downwards.
AAACTTCTCCGCTTACCGAAGCGCCGTACAGTTCACTGAGCCGTTTATGCAACGCTGTAAAATCGGGATACCGTGCACAACCACGCACCAACAACCGCGAAAGCAAGGCGTTTTCTTCCACTGTTTCTTTGTTGAGGGGCAACAACAGCGCCACCGTTAGTTGTGCCGTTTTAAAGCGGGTATCCGGCAACGCTAAACAGCGAACACCATTTCCCACCAATCGATTTTCGTGTTTCATAAACAACCTCCGCTTAGGCTGGTGAGAGTCGAACCCTTTTGCGGTTTCGACTTTGCCAATCTTCATACAATACAGTTCAGTATAGCATATCTTTTTAGGTTTGAAAAGTACAAAACAGAGAATCTTGTCACCTATTCGCTTCGTAATGCTTCTACGGGAGGCATTTTCGAGGCTTTATACGCGGGGTACACACCAAACACCATACCAACCGCAACCGAAAACCCGAGCAGTTTCAAAAAAAGCCACGGTGAAACCGAAACCGCCATACCCGAAAACGGCAAAAGTATTGCCAATATCACCGCGGGGAGCATACCAACAACCGCCCCCGCAACCGAAAGCAATGCCGCTTCGACCAAAAATTCTGCCAGGATACGTTTTTGTGAGGCGCCAACCGCTTTTTTGACACCGATTTCTCGTTTGCGTTCATTTACTGCCGACAGCATAGCTGTTACAATTCCAAAACCGGAAACCACCAGCGAAACGGCACTCAACACCGTAAGAATCAAGGCAATCAACTCAACAAGCCGTAACAAACGGTCTTTTTGCGCTGCCAAATCGTCGGTGCGAAACGTGGCGCTTCCTTGATAGATTCGATTAAGCACTCGTTTGATGGATTTTTGTGCCGTTCCGGTTTCTTCGCCGTTTGCGCGTACGGCAAACTGGTCAAAATTGGTTTGTCCCGTCAAGTTTTGTTGCGTGGTATAGGGAATATATACCATTCCCGGAATCATCGCTGCCATGTTTTGCAACAAACTGCTTCCGGTTTTGGTCACTCCTATCACAGTTAACGGTTCGGACAAACTGCCCACTTGCACCATAACGGTTTTTCCCACCACGTTATTACGCCCGTAAGCCGCCTTTGCCATTGCTTCATCCAACACACAAACGGCTGCCGCCGACTCTACGTCACTGTGCGAAAGCATTCGTCCGTGCATTACTTCGAGCGAAATCACTTGTCCCGCCCCGGCATCAATGCCACAAAGCACCGCGCTCTGACTGTTTTTCGCGGTGGATACATTGCCGTAATATATCATTAGCGGCATTGCCGAAGAAACCTGCGGCAATGCGCGAATTTCCTCTAACGCTTCTTCGTTTAGCAGCAACGTGCCATCGTCTGTTGTTACCGAAAGACCGCCCACACCCATGCTGTTCAGTTCGTTGGTTGCCAAACTTTCGCCCGCGTTGCCAATAACCGACACCAGCGACACCATCAACATTCCCACTGCAATGCCACTGACAGTAAGCGCCGTACGCCCACGACGGCGCAAAAGGTTTCGAAATGCTGTTTTTATCAGTTCCATATTTTATGCCACCCGCACGGAAATTTGTTCGCCGAATAACTCTTCGGGGTTTTGTACCACCCGTTCACCTGCCGATACGCCGGACACCACCAATACTCCGTCGGCCGTTTCACGCCCCAACTCCACCGTTCGTCGATGGGCGGTTTGTTTTCCGTCAAAAACATACACAAACTCCTTTCCGTTTTCGTCTTGTCCAATTGTTTCATAGGGGATTAACAACGCGTTTTCGGTGGTGCTAACCACAATCCCCGCTTGTGCATTCAACCCCACGCGCAAATCCGCGGCACTTTCTTCCAACGACACCACGGCGTCCACCACCGTTTCCGAAAGTGTGCCCACATATTGCTGCCTTGCCGTAGAAGCTATGCTTTTTACGGTGCCATGATAGGTTTTTGAAAACGCCACACCCCAAACTGTCACCGATTGGCCCACCTTGACTTGCGGTAAATATTGTTCGCGAATCGCCACGGCAATTTGACGCGCGTTTCCTGTGGTAATTACGGCGCACGGCGCCGTGTAATCCACCGTTTCCCCTTTACGCACATTGACTGCCGCCGCCACACCGTCAATCGGTGACACCACCTCTTTTGCCATGGGCAACTCTACACCATCCGTCACCCCGCCTGACAGTTGCGATAACACCGCTTGTGTTGCCTGCGTATCCACCGAAAAAAGCGGTTGTCCTTTTTTTACCTTTTGCCCTTCTTTCACAAACACCGTTCCCGCCACACACGGTGCTTCTACGTATACTTCTTGGCTGTCGCTCGCTTCCACTTTGCCGTTGCATTTTACCGTTTGTTGCACGGTTTTTTCTTCTAACGTTACCACCGAAACGGTAAACGGCTTGGGTTTTAACCATTCTCCCACACCGAAAACTGCTCCTATTGCCAAAACGGTGACAACCGCCAACCACACATATTTTTTCATGGTTTCTCTCCTTTTTACTAACCTTTTTCGTTGTTAGTCTTTGAAAGAAAAAGAAAAATATTGATAAAATGAAAATTTCTTTTGTTACGAAATTTTGACAATAAATAAACAGATTCACTCAAAAGTGAATCTGTTTATTGGTGCCCGACACGCAATTTTAAAACCAAGGCCTTTTAATATATTAATATGGTGATATCTTGTCCTTAAAAATATATATGTTAAAACTCGAAACTGAAGCCATTCCTATCTTTCCTCTTACAGTAATTGTGTCACCAACACTGATTGTTCCAGCATAATCCTCTGTAATCGGCTTAAAGAAAGTTCCTGTGCTCCCTGCTTCTAGTTCGACATATGCATCACATTCAAACCACGAACGGAGCATATATGCCCCACCTATTTTTGTTACTGTTGACGTAACCGAAATATCTGCGCCGACATATTCGTTTTCGAACAAAACGCTGTTTGATTCCTCAATTTCTTTAATTTCGTCCAGTGTCATTTGTTTTGTTTCTCCACTGTTGGTAACAACGGTTGCTTTAACTTTTTTTCCACCAGAGCAACCGGTTAACATCATTAAAAAACAACACAAAACCACGCCAAAAATGATGCTCTTTTTCATGCTTTCCTCCTCAAAATATACCGTATCGGGATATTTTTATTATACCGATATGGGATAATAATGACAAGAGGTGATTGTGTGAGATTGAAAGAAATTCGAAAATCAAAAGGAATATCTCAATTAAAATTGGCAATGGATTTAAATACCAATCAAAACACAATCAGTCGCTATGAAACCGGAGAACGTGAACCGGGTATAAACGAACTGATAAAAATTGCAGATTATTTCAATATTTCAATAGATTACCTTTTAGAAAGAACAAACAACCCCCATGTGCAAAAATAAAAGCCGTGAAGTTCACGGCTTTTGTTTTTTTCCTGTTTCGGCAATGGTGCAAGGGATACTAATGAAATCGTGCTACGCACGGTGAAATCAAAGGCGTTCGCCTTTGATGAAATCGAAACCATTCGGTTTCGATGAAATTAAATCCGTCCCCAAACCCGACGAAGTCGGATTTAGACACGCAAGTGATTTCACCCATCGAAGATGGATTTATCCCGTCCGCAAGGACGGATTTAGGTGAAAAAAGGACTTCACTTTCGTGAAGTCCTTTTTTTTGGCACCCCCAACAGGAATCGAACCTGTAACTAACCCTTAGGAGGGGTTTATTATATCCATTTAACTATGAGGGCAAGTTTTGCCTTATTATACCACTTATTTTTTCTTTGTCAATGTGTTGTGTTTTTGTCGAAAGGGTGCTATAATTGGTAACATAGATTATTTTTTAGCAAAAGGAGTCTTATTATGAAACGTTTTGTTGCTATTCTTTTAGTAGCTTGTTTGTTAACCGTGGGTTTTTGCGGTTGCGCTCCGCAAGGCGGCGACACCACAAACGGCACCACCACGGGTGCTCCCACAACCACCACTATGCCTTCTGCGCAAAACGGAAAACTTTTTAACGTTCTTACCGGTGAATTTTCGTTAAACGAAGCCGACGGCAACCGCCCGGTTGGCGTGATGGTTCCCAACGACGGCACCACCCGCGGCAACCAAGCGGGAATTGATAAAGCCGATTTTATTTTGGAATCGGAAACCGAAGGCGCCATCCCGCGTTTGTTGGTAATGTTCGGCAATGCGGCTTCTATCCCCCAAAAATTCGGTCCCACGCGCAGTGCGCGTTCGCCGTTTGTCAGAATGGCTCGCGGTATTGACGCCATCTATTGCCACGCGGGCGGCAGTCCGGTAGCTTTGGAAACGTTAAAGTCCGGTGTTATGACTCACATTGATGCTTTGGCCGATTCCAAAACCTTCTGGCGCGACAGCGAACTTAAATCCATTATGGACACCGTTCACAGCGTTGCCACTTCGGGTGAAAAGATGGTTGCTCGCATCAAAAAAAGCGGCTATTCCACCGTTGCTTCCAAACAGCCGTTTGCGTTTGGTGACGTTGCCGGTACTTCGTCTGCTCAAAAAGTTCAGTTGAAAACCACTGCCAACCACACGGTATCGTTTGTTTACGACAGCGAAACCAACACCTATGGCAAACAAATTGGCACGTTGGAAAACGGCAAGGCCCACAAATCCTTGGAAGGCAAACAAATTAAAGTCACCAACGTAGTGATTTTGTATGCTCAAAAAAATGTGGAAACTGTTAGCCCCAAAACCACTACATACGATTTTACTACCGGCAACGGTAAAGGATATATGATTAGCGGCGGCAAAATGCGCCCCATCAAATTCACATTGCAAAACGATGGTTTCACATTGATGGAAGAAGACGGCTCTCCCGCAAAACTTGCCGTAGGTAAAACCTACATGTGCCTCTCTGACCAAAATCTTGCCGGAAACTTTTCTGCTTCTTAAACAAAACGTAAACGCTCGACAGGACAACTTGTTGTGTCGGGGGGGGTTTTATACGGGGGG
>JAZROQ010000062.1:0-38032 GCA_045648765.1 Acutalibacteraceae bacterium | reverse complement strand
TCGCCATATTGGTTAGCAGCAAAGCTGAGAACATCGGCGAGCGTGCCTTCTGTTTTGGTGCGGAAACGGAGCGTTAAGGTGTTCCATTTGTTCGCATCGTTTTTCGTTTGACGTGCTGCCGTGCCGGACGGATAGAAGGTTGCCACAGCCGAGCTGTTTACATTGACAGTTGCCGTATAACCTTTAGCACGTAACGTGAGCATGTAGAGGGTGTTGGGTTCCAAGGTAAGATCTTTGTAAGCAGCAGTCGTTTGACCGGCTTTGACAACCAAGTATTTGTTGCCGTCTACCAACGGATCGTCCACCACTTCGGCGGCGGTGCCGTTGACCAAAGAAGCCCAGTTGCTCGGCAACGTTTCGTCTTGGAAGTCACCGCCAATGATCAGTTCGCCATAGGCGCTGACTTTTACGGTGCAAGAAGCCGAAAGTGTGCCGTTGGTGCAAGTGATGGTTGCCACACCGTCTGCCACTGCGGTAACAACACCGTTTGCAACGGTTGCTACAGCATTGTCAGAGCTGCTCCATGTGAGCGTGCCGGGGATGGCAGCGCCATAAGGAGTGGTAATGGTGGTCAACGTATCGGTTGCACCCGGGATGAGTGCCAAAGCATTTTTAGAAAGAACAAACGAAGTTGCTTTTTCTACAACTGTCAATTCGCAAGTGGCTTTGACAGTATCCGAAGATTTGAGAGTGATGGTGGTTTTACCTGCTGCCAAAGTGGTGACTTTGCCGTTTTGGTCAACGGTTGCCACCGATTCGTTAGAGGAAGACCATTTCAAGGTGCTCAAGTCAGCGTTTTGGGGGGTGGTGGTATAGCTCAGTTGAGTGGTAACACCAACGCCGTAGGTTGCTTCTGTTTTGAGCAAGGTAAGACCGGTGATGGTTTGCGGCGCTTGTTTAGCGAGTTTTAAGTCGTCAAACATACAAATGCCAACACCAAAGTTTGCCAAGCGGAGAATACTGCCCACACCTTGCGGTGCGCTACCATTGGTTTTGAACACCAACTGGAATTCTTTCCATTCTTCTTTGCTTTCGCCCAAATAGTTCCATTGAGCGGTATTGGAAGTCAGAGTATGTTCCACATAAGTGCCTTCCAAACCGATTGCCGGTTTGTCGTTACCTTTGATACGACCGGTTAAAACATAAGTCGTTTGCGGTTCTAACTTGAGAAGTTTATAAACACCGGCATATTGATAATACGCAGAAGTCGGGCTCGGATTGGGTTTGAAGGTCAATACATGATTGTTGGCATTGTCGGGGTCAACAATGATGCTACCGCCAGCTTTGCCGTTGGGATCCAAAATCGAAGCCCAATGTCCTAAATCGGTATCGTCTTCAAAATTACCGCCCGCCAACATATCGCCGTATTCGGTGACAACAACGGTAATGCTATCGGTAACAGCCGAATTGATCGCGCTGGTAGCGGTGATAATTGCCGTACCCGGTGCCACGCCTTTGATGACGCCGTTTTCTACGGTGACAACATCTTCGTTATTGGAAGACCATTCCAAATTGCCGTAGTAAGTACCTGCCGGCAAAGCATTCACCGTCAAACCGTGCATACCTTCGGGACCAAAAGTATAGGTGTTTTCGGTAATGTCGATTTGAGTCGCCGGTTTCATTACTTTGACTGTGTAGGTTGCTTTGACACCGTCAGGGTTTTGCACGGTGATGGTGGCTTCGCCTTCGGCAACAGCCGTAACGTCGGCAGTTAAAGCACCTGTTTTAGAAACTGTGGCAACTGCCGGGTTGCTGGAAGTCCAAGTGAGTTCGCCAACCACAACGTCGGGATAGTTCGGGGTAATAGCAGCAGTCAAACCAAGTGCACCATCGCCCAAAGCAATGATTTCGGCATTGTTAGCCGCCGAAAGGGTGATGGATTCCACCGTAGGCGGTACGCGTTTGACCCATTTGATATCGTCGTAGTAGGAGTCAATGGAACCAAAGTTTTTAATGGTCAAGCAATAGGAAGCTTCCGGAGTTTTCACCGAGAAGACCACGGCAAACGAACACCATTGTGTACCATCGGTACCCAAAGTGGGAGTGATCCAACCGGTAGACGAGCCGGAAATCAATTGCAAGTTTGCATCGTACGGGAAAATTTCGGCACCGGTTTGCGGTCCGGTAGAAACAGCACCTTTGACGCGACCGGTAATAACATATACCGAGTTGGGCTCTAACAAACCGTCGTTAAATTTGTAGTAGAAACCACTCTTCGGATTGAGCTTCAACACGTGGTTAGTAGGATCATCCGGATCGACCACAACCGCGCCTTTGTCGGCAGTGAGGTTGCTCCAGTTATTAGCATCGGTATCCGATTCAAAGTTACCGCCGATAATGCGGTTGCCGTATTTATCAACCGTTACCGTAATGCTTGCTTTCACGTCAGCATTGACAGCATTTTTCACCGTGATGGTAGCAACACCGTCGGCAACTGCTGTCACTTTGCCGTTTTCGTCAACTTTGGCAACGTCTTCGTTGCTGCTTTCCCAAGTAAGTGCGCTTACATAGGAGTCGGCAGGAATGTAATTGACAGCCAACGTTTTGAACGCTTTGGGTGCCAAGTGCAAGGCAAGGTCTGTGATAACAAGACCCGTTGCGGGTTCCACTACTTTGAGTTCCAAAGTACCTTGTTTGCCGTTTTGGTTTTTAACAGTGATGGTGGTGGTGCCCTTGGCAACCGCCGTCACAGCGCCGGTAGCCGCATCGATGGTGGCTACTGCCGTGTTAGAGCTTTCCCAAGTGAGGGTGCCGGCTAACACATCGGGTTCGTTGGGAACCGGAGTAGCGGTCAACGTTACAGGAGCAGAACCAAGTTCCACAATCGAAACGTTGTTCGGTGCTGCCACTGTGAAAGATTGCAGTTCGGGTGCCACACGTTTAACTAATTTGAAATCGTCGTAGTAGGCATCGGCAGTACCGTGGTTTTTAACGGTAAAGGCATATCCGGTTTGCGGAGCGCTGTTTGCTTTAAAGGTAACGGAGAATTCCGACCAAGTTTGACCATCGGTTCCCTTGGTGGGAGTAATCCACGAAGTAGCCGAGCCGGAAATGTATTTGCCGCCATCTGCACAAACGATATACAATTCGGCACCCGTGCCAGGACCGGTAGAAACACTACCTTTGATACGGCCGGAAATGGTGTATACCAAGTTAGGCTCTAACAAACCGCTTACCGGTTTTAAATACACACTGGCGCCGGGGTTTAACTTAAGTACACCGTTAGTAGCGTCGGCGGGGTCTGCCACAAAGCCACCATCGGCTGCAACATATTCGTTAAAGATCGAGGCATCTGTTTCGCCTTCGAAATCAGCGCCGGCAAAACGGTTACCATATTCGTTAACTGTTACGGTGCAAGTAACTGTTAAAGCGGAGTTAGAAGTGCTAACACCGGTAATAACAGCCTCGCCATCGGCTTTTGCCACCACTTTGCCGGCAGCATCGACAGTTGCTACCGCCGTGTTGTTGGAGGACCAGTTGATTTGGCCAACTTGACCGCCGCCTGCACCCGCTTTGGGACGCAACACGTGGTAAGCATTGGGGGCTAAGTGCAAGGTAGTATCTTTGAGAACAATTTCCGTTGCGGTGGTTTCGGGAACCGGTTCGGTAACCGTGACTGTGCAAGTATCGGTGACACCGTCTGCCACTTTGGCAGTGATGGTCACAACACCTGCTTTAACGCCGGTAACCACACCGTTTGCAACGGTAGCAATGGTGTTATCGGACGAAGTCCATTCAATAGGTTTGGTGGCAGGTACTGCCGTTGCATTCAAGGTTACCGTTTCGCCTTCTTTCACCATGGCGGTGTTTTCGGCAATGTTAACCATTTCGAACTCTTTAATGGAGAAATCATCAATGAAGATATCGGAAGCACCACTGTGTTGGAAACCAAACAAATAGTTGACGTTGGGGCTGCTTCCTACCGTTGCTTTGGCGCTAACGGTAACCCAGCCGTTTTCATCTTTGGCGCTTGCTTTAAAGTCGGAAACCACACCATGTGTTGTGGCAGTGGTGACGATGCTAAGCGCCGCGTCGGTGCCTTCTACCGCACTCTTGTAGCGGAACGAGATGTTGAACGCTTTGCCGGCAACCACAAGATTGTTCAAATAGTTAGGTGTTGAAGTACCCGGAATCGTACCAATAGGGTTGCTGTTCATGAAACCGGCACTCACAAGAACAACGCCAGAAGGAACACCCGTCAATTTCAGCACTTTATTGCCGGTACCGTCATCCACCGAAGACAGCGTAGTACCTTTGGAAATGTGGGTGTAGAAAATATCGTTATTCGCTGTGCCTCTGCCAACAGGAGCCGGCACCAAAGAGCAATCTGTGGCAGGCATCAAGTTCATGCCGGGGTAGTATTCGACAAGCTCGAAATCGTCAAAATACACCGGATTGTTGGCAGGATCCGTGTTTTTGTTATAAAGGGTACCAATACTAAATGTGGTTTTGTTAAGCAAATCATCGTTGGGAGTGACCAGGAATTGATACATTGCCCAGCCATTTGCCGTATACGCTGCTTGCATTTGAGCGTTGTTGACCACACCGCCCCACACGCTCACTGCGCCGCCTTTTACTTTGGCACGGAAAACGTAAAGCTTGTTTGCTTCCAACGCTTTACTCAAAGTAACCGTCGGTGCGCCGGCGCTGCTACTGGTAACGACAACTGCTTTACCACCGCCGTAGCCTTCGCCGGAAGCGTATTTGCTACCCGTCCATTTATCAGCCTCAAAATCACCATCGGTGATGAGGTTTTGACCTTGAACAGACGGAGGAGGTGTAACCGGTTTTGCGGTAACCGTTACGGTGCAAGTATCGGTGATGCCATCTGCCACTTTGGCAGTGATGGTGGCAGTACCTGCTTTCACACCGGTAACGACACCTTTGTTATCAACGGTAGCAATGGTGTTATCGGACGAAGTCCATTCCACAGCTTTGTCGGCAGGTGTTACCACCGCGTTCAAAGTAACGGTTGCTTCTTCTTCTACTGTTTGGGTAGCTTCGGTAATGTCGATAGTGGGAATGACTTCCGAAACCGGTTCACCAACAAAGATATCATCAACCAAAATGTCAACAGGGTCAGTCGTGCCACCGCGAACGAAATATGCAGCATAGGTAACGTTACCACTTACAGCTGTTATTTTTGCATTAACAGTAACCCAACCGTTTTCATCCGCCGTGCTTTGTTTGCATTCAACAACGCTGTGAGAGGCGCTGGCCGCGGCAAGCGTAAGAGAAGCCGTAGCGCCATTCAACACCTTGTAACGGTAGGAAATGTGAATAACTTTGCCTGCTTTGTAAACGTTATGATCCCCGTGCCAATCCACAGATGCCAAATTCAAGAAACCTACGTTTGCAGAAACGCCATAGGTTTGTTTGACATCATCGAGCAACAAAACGTTGTTGCCGGTGCCATCATCCACCGTCGAAAGTTTCGTGCCGTTATCAATTAAACTTTTGAAGAAACTCGTTTTGCCGTGTCCGGTAGGAGCGGGCACTACTTCGCAAGTTGCCGCGGGAATCAAGTTCATGCCCGGGTAGTATTCATAAAGTTCAAAATCATCCAAGTAAATCGGATTATTAGCAGGATCGGTATTTTGATTATAGAAAGTACCGAGACTAATCGTATTGGTATCCGTAATGGTGTTTGCTGTAAACAAAATTTGTTGCATTGCCCAACCATCGTCCGAATACTCCGCAACAATCTGCGAGTTGTTCGCCAAACTGGCTCGGTACAGGTTGAAAGCGCCGCCTTTTATTTTCCAGCGCAACACGTAAACCTGATCTTTTACCAATGATTTACTCAGGTTAAAGGTGGGGGCCGTGACGGTACCGGTCAGCTTATAAGCTTTGCTGCCGCCATAGCCGTTTTCTTGGTCAAGATAGGTTTTTCCTGACCAATTGTCCTCTTCAAAGGTACCATCGGTAATGAGGTTTTGGCCAAGGGTGCTTGCTGCTGCCGGCAATACCAAGCCGGAAATGCAACAAGAAACCAGCAATGCTACCGCAAGGAAGCACGCCAAAACCCGATTGAGTGTCTTTCTCATACTTGTTTCTCCTCTCTTTATTGAAAACCGCGTTATCCCCCCGCCCACTGCAAGAGACAATAACGCATTTTATTAATGACAACATTATAGCCTACTTCGGGTGCGTTGTAAAGCATTTTTGGTATTTTTTATACAATTTTTTAGATAAAACGGTTTAGTAAGTGAAACGTTTGACCTAATCGGAAGAAAAAACACTCTTTTCACTTTTTCGGGGCAAAAAGGGTGTTTTTTTGCAATCATAATGAACGAATGATAGATTGCGCCAAACGAATGCCATCGACCGCGGCCGAGGTAATACCGCCGGCGTAGCCGGCACCTTCGCCGCAAGGGTAGTTGCCTGTTACAGAAGATTGGTAACCTTCGTCACGTAAAATGCGTACCGGCGACGAACTGCGAGATTCCACACCGGTGAGCACAGCATCGATGCGGTCAAACCCGCGCAGTTGTTTGCCGAACTGTGGCAATGCGAAGGCAAGTGATTGTGACACAAATGATGGCAAGCAGTGGTGCAAATCGGCAAATGTCGTGCCGGGCAAATAAGAGGGACTTACCTTACCGAACGAAGTGCTTATGCGGTGCATTAAAAAATCACCCACCAATTGGACGGGGGCTTTATATCCCCCACCGCCCGCTTGGAATGCCGCTTGTTCCAATTTTTGTTGCCAAAAGATACCGTTGATGGGAGAATCTCCCTCGATATCTTGCGGCATAACTTCTACGAGCAGTGCGCTGTTGGAATTTTGGGCATCACGGGCAAAATTGCTCATGCCGTTGACCGCTACACCGCCTTCTTCCGAAGCGGCAGCAATCACCACACCGCCGGGGCACATACAAAATGTGTACACACCGCGGTTTTGGGGTGTGCGACAAGCGAGTTTATAGTCGGCGGCACCCAAAGCGGGATGAGAAGCTGCCTTGCCGTATTGTGCAATATCAATCATTTGGCGCGGATGTTCAATACGCACGCCTACAGCAAACGGTTTGCGTTCCATTGAAAGACCGCGACGATACAACATTTGCACGGTATCGCGGGCACTATGCCCTACCGCCAAAATCAGATGGGTGCAGGGGATTTCTTCTTGGTTATTAACAACAACACCGATTAACGTGTTATTTTGAACCGTGATATCGGTAACGGTGGTGTTAAAACGGATTTCACCGCCTAAACGTTCGATTTTTTGGCGCAAACCGACCACCGCTTGACACAAGCGGTCGGTACCGACGTGAGGTTTGGCTTGCCACAAAATTTCTGACGGGGCACCGGCTTCGACCAGTTCTTCCAACACGTGACGTATACGCGGGTCTTTAATGCCGGTGCTGAGTTTGCCGTCGGAAAACGTGCCGGCGCCGCCTTCGCCAAACTGAACGTTGGATTGTGTATTCAAAATGCCGGTACGGCGGAATTGTTCCACCGATTGGCGGCGTTTTTTCACTGACTCGCCACGTTCCAGCACAAGTGGGGATAATCCCGCTTTTGCGAGCGTGAGCGCGGCAAACAAGCCCGCAGGGCCACACCCGACCACAACCGGACGGTAGGACGGTTTGTTTTGCACCGGCACAATCTCCAACACAGAGGGGGTGTATAACCGCACGTTGTTGTTATGGCACGACTCCACAAACGTCTTTTCGTCGCCATTGAGGATAACCGCCGCCGTGATTTGAAACGACACCGCACCTTTATGCCGCGCATCTACCGAACGTTTATGCAATCGATAAGCCGATAATTGTTGTGTTGGAATGTGCAATTTGGATAATATGGCGTTTTTTAATTGTTCATCGGTATACGAAAGAGGCAAGGTAATGCCGCTGACCAATATCATGCTTTGCACACCGCCTTTGCCGCCACATAAGCCGAAGCCCATGCCCAATGCAAATTATACCCTCCACAATCACCGTCGACGTCGGGCAGCTCTCCCAACAGATACACCCCTTTTGCCAAGCAAGATTCCATGGTTTGCGGATTAATTTGCGAGGTAGAGATACCACCTGCGGTAACTTGCGCTCCACCAAAGCCTTGTGTGCCTGTGACGTTAAGAGTAAAGTGTTTAACTGTGTTTACCAAGTTTTTTTGTTGTTCGGCGGTTAAGTTCGCCATGTTTTGCGACAACGAAAATCCGGCTGCACGACAGATAGTTTGCCCAATACGTTTGTGCAACACACCCGTAAAGAAATCTTCACCCAAACGATCACCGCGTGAAGCGATAATGGACGCCGCTTGCTCTTTGGAAAACGTGGGTAAAAGATCGATTACTGCGGTCATTTTTCCTTTCTTTTTGCGTTCCCAATCCCCTACCACACGGGAAATCTGCATAACCGCGGGACCGGAAATTCCATATTCGGTGAATAGCAATTCATCTGTGTGTGAACACAATGGTTTTCCGTCGAGTGCAAACGTCACCGTTGCATCGGTGCGTAAACCTTTGACGGCGCGCACCCATTCGGTTTCGGTTTTAACTTGCACAATGGAAGGAAACAGCGGTGTCTTTTGGTGACCGAGTGCGGTTGCCAAAGCATAACTTTCGGCACTGCCGCCCAACGAAGGTGCTGCCGCACCGCCGGTGCACAAAAGAACTTGTTTGCCGACATATTCGCCGTTATTGGTGCTCACTTTCCAACCGTTGTTATGAGGTGTGAGTGCAGTTACTGTTGTGTCGCATTGTTCGGAGACACCGCGCTTTTGCAGTTCCAAGCGCAAACAGTCCAGCACGGCTGCCGCTTGACGGCAAAAAGGATACGTGCGACCGTTTTCTTCATCCACGCACAGCACACCGAGCGAATCAAAAAACTCGGCACACGCAGACGGCGGAAACTGCGACAATGCAAAGGAAGTGAATTTGGCAGCATTTTCACCGTGGTAGTGGGAAGGGTTGCTGTGTCGATTGCTGATATTGCACGTGCCGTTGCCGGTAGCAAGCAGTTTTTTACCCACGCGCGGTAAACGTTCCAACACCAAAATGGTCTTTTTTGAAAAACGCGCGCAGAATACCGCCGCCGCCAAGCCCGATGCGCCGCCGCCGACAATAATCACATCATAACACGGTGTCATAAAACCGCCCCTTTCCCTATTATCCAGTATTATACCCATCTGCCAAAGTGCTGTCAAGATTAGGGGATTTTTCGGTTGCATTTTGGGCGGTAATGGGCTATACTGAAAGATAAAGGGGGCTAAACATATGTCACAAAATCGAGTAACTTTGTCGATTGCAGGTGCTCAATATACCGTTTCTTCCGACGATTCGGTCGAATATATCAAGGATATCGGACGCGAACTGGACCAAACCATACGCGAAATGTTAGAGGCTAATCCGCGTTTGTCGCAAAACATGGCGGCGGTGTTGGCGGCGGTCAACAATTTGGACCGCGCACGTAAAGCGGAACTTGCCGCAGACCGTTTGCGGTCGCAAGTGGCATCGTATTTGGAAGAAACCCAAGCGCTCCGTGCCGAAATGGAAGCGTTGCGCCGTTTGTATTCGTGATATGATACCGGAATTGTTATCCCCTGCCGGTTCGTGGGAATCCATGGTCGCGGCGGCATACACCGGCGCCGATGCGGTGTATTTGGGAGTGGGCTCTTTTAATGCCCGTCGTCATGCATCGAATTTTTCCATAACCGAACAATCAGACGCCACCTCCTCGTTGCGTGAGGCGGTGGCTTTTTGCCATGCCCGCGGTGTAAAGGTGCACGTGGCACTCAACACCTTGGTCACCGACAAAGAATTTTCGGCAGCGTTGGAAATTGCCAAAGCCGCCTGCGATTGCGGTGCCGATGCACTGATTGTGCAAGACCGCGGTTTAGCACGGCATATTCACGCCGCCGCCCCCTCTATGCCGCTTCATGCCTCCACTCAACTTTCTTGCCACTCCCCCGCCGGAGTACGTCGGTTAAAAGATGTTGGATTTTCTCGCGTGGTATTGGCACGTGAAATGTCCAAAAAAGAAATCGCCGCGTGCGCCGATTTGGGTGTGGAGTTAGAAGTGTTTGTGCATGGTGCTCTGTGTATGAGTGTTTCCGGACAATGCGAATTATCTGCCATGTTGGGTGGGCGCAGCGGGAATCGCGGGTTGTGCGCACAACCGTGTCGTCTGCCGTTTGCCGTGGGGCATCAACCCAAAGAAACCGAAGCTGCTCTCAGTTTGAAAGATCATTCGTTGTATGCACATATTGACGAGTTAAAAGAGTTGGGCGTTGCTTCGCTGAAAATTGAAGGGCGCATGAAACGCCCCGAATATGTTGCCGCCACCACCGCCGTTTTGCGCGGTATTTTGGACGGGAAAAAATTAGACACACAACTTTTGGACGACCTGCAAGCGGTTTTTTCTCGCACAGGATTTACCGATGGGTATTTTGTCGGCAAACGCGACACCTCGTTATTTGGCATGCGTCGTGCCGAGGATATTGCCTCCCCCGCTGTGCTTAATCGGTTGGCGCACCTGTATAATCGAGAATTGCCGCGTGTACCGGTGACGTTATCTTTAGCAACCGAGCCTTTGGCAGTCACCGCCACAGATAATGACGGCAACATGGTTTCTGCCATTGACGAAACGGCTCCCACCTTGTCGCAACCGCTCCCCCCTGAACGGTTACGTCAAAGTTTGGAAAAATCGGGCGGTACTCCGTTTGCAGCGGTTGCAAGTGAACCACCCGCTGCTGCTGTTCCGCTTTCGGCAGTCAATGCCTTGCGCCGTCAAGTGTTGGAAGATTTGTTGTTGTTACGCGGACGCACCAAACCGATTTGCTATAACGAATCTGCTATCCCGCCCAAAAACACATTGCCGCATGGCACGCTTTCGGGTTTGGTAGCACGTGTTTCTTCTCTTTCTTCTATGCGCGGTGATGCCGATTGGTGGGTACTTCCGTTGGGAATTATACCCGAAGCCAAAAATTGGGGCGTAGAAATCCCGCGCGGATTGTTTGGGCAAGAAGAGCGTATTTTGCAACAATTGCAACGCGCTGCCGAAAAAGGCGCCGCTTTTGCCCTGTGCAACAACGTGGGCGCTGTGCCGCTTGCCAAACAAGCAGGCCTGACACCAATTGCGGGCGCGTTTATGAATATTACAAACTCCGAGTCGTTATCTGCCGCCGCCGAAGACGGTTGCGCAGCGGCTATGTTATCGTTTGAATTGACGTTCCCGCAAATGCGGTTTGCCCAAGGCAAAGGGTGCGTTGGTTTGTTTGCCTATGGTCGGCAACCATTGATGCTGCTGCGCGCTTGCCCCGTGCAAGCGGCGGGAAGTTGCCTTGCTTGCGGTGGACACGGGTCACTCACCGACCGCCGAGGCGCAGAATTCCCCGTACAATGTGCGGGTGAATGCAGTGAACTGTTAAACGCCGTCCCATTATATTTGGCGGATAAATTGTCGGAATTATCGGCCTTTGACTTTTTATATTTGCATTTCACCGACGAATCCCCCGCTCGCGTGGCAAAAATCATTGATGAATATCGTCGCGGTGGAAAACCGCCAAAAGATTTTACGCGAGGATTATACAAACGAGGCGTTTTGTAAAAAAACACCCGCTTTAAAAAGCGGGTGTTTTTTATTGTACATCGATTACCGTGAGTGTGCCGTCGGAAACGCGAAAACGGATTTGTTGTTTGGCAAAACTCATAGCGTATACCCGTTCGGTATCGTTTTGATACGAGGGGCGTGGGTCTTGTTCCAACACCGCTATTAGCGTTGAACGATCCTTTTCGGGGACTCGGCACAGCAGTTCTGCGGGAAATTCTACCGACAAGCGGTACTCTTTGACGTTATCGGCAAAACCACTCACTGCATCGGGATGAGAATCGGTATAGGTGATATACGGTTTAATATCCACAATGGGAGTACCGTCTTTTAAATCCGCACCGGATACTTTAAGTACTAACCCATCGGTTTTGGTGTTTTCGATCGCTTCCAACCGTACAGAGGACAAACCCACAGGATTGGGACGAAACGGAGAGCGTGTGGCAAACACCCCCACGCGACGGTTACCACCCAAGCGCGGCGGCCGAACAGTAGGGCTCCATTCTTCCCGCATGGTTTCAGAAAAAAGCCACAAAAGCCATACGTGGGAATACTGCTCCAGACCGCGCAATGCTTCGGGGTTGCGGTAGGCGGGTTCAAAAACAATGGTGGAAATCATCCCCGGTACCAACCCGCTTTGGCGGGGAATCCCAAACTTTTCGGGGAAATCGTTGTGGATATGAGCAATGACTTGCAAGTCGGGCAACGAGTTCATAAACAGCATCCTTTTTGTCAGAGTGCTTTCATAGTATCACGCCCGCTTTAAAAAGTCAATTCAGCACCCGCAGGAGTTATCACTTTTGGGCGGAAAGAATTCGTCAACAGGGAAACACATTTTTTTGAACATATCGCACGGGTTTTCGGTGTTGGGGCAGCATTCCTTGGCAGGAACACAAAAATCGTATACCGGCACTAACATTTGCACGTTTCGTACCAATTGCACAATGGTGAAAATGCCCAAGGTGACCAAAACGATTTTTTCTGTATCGCAGTCTACAAAACTGCCGCCAAACCGTTCGCAAAGAGTTGCGGGAATCGACGATGCGCAGCAATCACAAGCGCACGCGCAGTTGCATTTTTCGGCCAACCGTGCCGAAAGCACAACCGGTTCGGCAATTTGCACACAGCACCGCGGCATGTTGCGCGTGGGCATTTCTTGACGGTCGTGGCAATCGGGCGAAAATTCGCCGGCAAACACTTTTACATTGCCTTCGCTGCCATACAAAATGACTTTCTTTTGGAAAACGGCAACGCCGCTGACACTGCAACAACCGCCGCCGTGACCGGTATAGACTTCCAAATCGACACAGAAGAAGAACGTTAAATCGCAAGAATAGTATCCACGATTAAACGGCAAGGCTTCTACATCGATATACGTGGAAACTACCTCTGCTTTTTTTGCGCGAACGCTGACAGCGTGATCAATCACCATTTGGTCGCGTTCGGTAAAAAACACCCGCAAATCTTCCAAACAGTCTTTGTCCGAACAAGAATCATAGACTCTGCCGGCATCAATGCAGACCGCTTCTTTGCATCCGTTGTTGGGCATGTATTTGTTGTCAGACATAACAAAACCTCCTATGTTACAAGATAGGGTGACAAGTCAACCCTTCATTGTCAGTATACGAAGGAGGCGGGTTTTGGTGATAAAAAAAGAAAAAGGCTGTGATAAAGCACAGCCTTTTTGTTTATTCTTTTTTGAGTTTTGCAAACGTTGCCATGAGTTTTTTCAGACCGGCCTTATCAAACTGAATAGTCAGCAACGTATCACCGCCCATGGCTTGTACCGCCGTGATGGTGCCGGTACCAAACGTTTTGTGGCTGACCACGTCACCCACCGCCCATGCGGTCGATGTTGCCGCAGGCGCTTGTTTGGGTTTGGCGGTAGAAATGCCACCACCGAAATTTTCGGTACGTACCGTTTCGCGGCGCGTGGTTTGCGCCGAAATTACTGTTTTGTTTGGCGAATAGGAGTTCCCCCAACTGCTGCCGCCCAAACTGCCGCCATAACTATAACGCGGCGCGGGTTTGTGTTCTTCCACAAGCGTTTTGGGGATATCTTCCAAAAACCGCGACGGCGCATTGCGCGTGGTAGAACCGTACAACATACGGCTTTGCGCGTTGGTGATATACAGTTCTTGCTTGGCGCGCGTGATAGCCACATAGCAAAGGCGGCGGTCTTCTTCCAGTTCGTCGGGGCGGAACATGGTTTGCATGCCGGGGAAAATACCATCCTCGAAGCCGGGCAAGAACACAACCGGGAATTCCAAACCTTTGGCGGCGTGCATGGTCATCAGTACCATGGCATCGGCAGATGTATCGTAGTTATCAATGTCGGTCATCAAGGCGTTTTCTTCCAAAAAGCCCGAAAGTTGCGGCAAGTCTTCGCAATGTTCCTCGTAACTGATGAGCGAGGATGCCAATTCGTTAAGGTTTTCCACACGCGCGGCTTCTGCATCGCCTGCCATTTGCCACATGGCAAGATAGCCGGTTTGCCTGAGCATTTCCTCATACAGTTTATGCAAAGTCAGCTCATTCATGCGGTCGCGCAAATCATCCATCATATGTATAAACGCAAGAATTTTGGAAGCCGAACGGCTTAAATCACTGTATTCATCCGCGTGGGAAAGCACCGTATACAGCGAAATGCCTTGTTCTTCTGCCAATGCGGCAGCTTTGTCCAACGTGGTATCACCGATTCCTCGTTTGGGTTCGTTGATGATGCGGCGCAAACTCACGCTATCGTCGGGATTGTTGATAACCCGCAAATAGGCAACCGCATCGCGCACTTCTTTGGTGTCGTTAAAACGGTGACCGCCAAAAATACGGTACGGCACACCGCTTTTAACCAGCGCGCGTTCAATAGCGTTGGATTGCGCGTTGGCGCGGTACAGCACCGCAAAATCGCTATACCGAAAATCACCCGTTGCCACTTTGTCCAGCACCGTTTGCGCAATAAAGCGGCCTTCTTCGTCTTCGTTTTCCAACGTGTGTTGTTGCAACAATTCCCCTTTGCCGTTTTGTGTCCACAGTGTTTTGCCTTTGCGGTTTACGTTTTGCGCAATCACGGCATTGGCGGCATCCAAAATATTTTGTGTGGAACGATAGTTTTGTTCCAAACGGATGACCGCACAGCTTGAAAACTGTTCTTCAAAGTTCAAAATATTTTCAATGGTGGCACCGCGGAATTTATAAATACTTTGGTCATCGTCCCCCACCACACACAAATTGCCGCTTTTTTGTGCCAACAAACTAACCAAACGGTATTGCGCGTGGTTGGTATCTTGATATTCGTCGATCATAATATAACGAAAACGGTTTTGATATTTTTGCAATACTTGCTCATCGATTTCTAACAACTCGACCGTACGGCACAGCAAATCGTCAAAATCCATGGCATCTGCTTCGCGCAAGCGCTTTTGATATAGTTCGTAGCAATCGGCAATTTTTTTGAGCCGAAAATCCGCGCCCGCTTGTTCGGCAAAATCTTTGGGTGAAAGCAAACTGTCTTTTGCACGGCTGATTTCACTTAAAATCTGTTTGTGGCCGATAACGCGTTCTTCAATGTTCAGCGTTTTCATGCACTCTTTCATCAAACGGCGGCTATCGTCGGTATCGTAAATTGTAAAATGCGCCGAATAACCAAGCGCCATGCCGTCGGTGCGCAAAATACGCGCACAAAACGAGTGGAAAGTGCCGGCCATCACTTGTGTGCCTTCTTCCCCCAACATAAGCGCCAAACGGTCTTTGAGTTCACCCGCCGCTTTGTTGGTAAACGTGATGGCCAAAATGCGCCAAGCCGGGCAAGGCTCCACCGCACACAAACGATAGGTTTCCTCGTTCAACGGCATCTCGCCCGCCGCTTGACGGCGCAACAGTTCTTCTTGTTGCGGCGAAAGCACAGGCATCTGTGCACTGTGATAGGCTTTACCGTAGCGCACCAAATTGGCAATACGGTTAACAAGCACGGTGGTTTTTCCGCTGCCGGCACCCGCCAAAATGAGCAATGGGCCTTCCGTTTGAAAAACCGCTTGTTGTTGAACCGCATTCATACGTGAAAAATCACGCGATAAAATGCGGCGGCGAATATCTAAAAAACTTTGATTATCCATACAGAAATCTCCTTGGGGTTGGATAAAAAAGGCAGGGAAAACCCTGCCTTTTTCAAATGAAAATCAACCAAATAATGTCAGCAATACACCTGCAGCAACTGCCGAACCGATAACGCCTGCTACGTTGGGGCCCATAGCATGCATGAGCAAGAAGTTTGCAGGATTTTCGCGTTGACCTTCTTTTTGTGCCACACGCGCCGCCATCGGAACAGCGGAAACACCGGCAGAACCGATAAGCGGATTCACTTTGCCGCCTGTAATCCAATACATAACTTTGCCGAACAGAACGCCGCCTGCCGTACCCATTGCAAATGCGATCAAACCAAGACAAATAATCAAAATCGTTTTGGCTTGCAAGAAGGTATGTGCATTGGCAGTCGCACCCACTGTAACACCAAGTAAAATGGTGATAATGTTCATAAGTTCGTTTTGCGAAGTTTTGGTAAGGCGTTCTACCACACCGCTTTCGCGGAACAAGTTACCGAGCATCAGCATGCCAACAAGCGGTGCCGCACTGGGTAACAACAACACACAAACAATGGTAACAAAAATCGGGAACAAGATCTTTTCGGTTTTAGAAACGGTGCGCAGTTCTTGCATAACGACCGAGCGTTCTTTTTTGGTGGTTAAGGCGCGCATGATCGGGGGTTGGATAATCGGCACCAACGCCATATACGAATAAGCCGCCACCGCGATAGCACCTAACAAATGCGGTGCTAATTTGGAAGTTAAATAAATAGCCGTCGGTCCATCGGCACCACCGATGATGGCGATGGAAGCCGCTTCTTGCTCATTAAACAAAATGCCCATTCCTTCGGCGCCGGGAATCAAGCCAAGGGCACGTGCGCCGAAAAACGTGACAAAAATACCAAGTTGCGCGGCAGCACCCAACAAAAAGCTTTTGGGATTGGAAATCAAGGGACCAAAATCGGTCATACAACCAATGCCAAGGAAAATAAGGGGCGGATAAATACCAAACTTAACGCCTTGATACAAATACCAAAACAAGCCGCCCTGTTCAAAGTGTTGCCAATAGAACATGCCGTTGCTTTCGAACACCGGATAGTTTTGTGCATAAACACCTTGTGCGAGTTGTTCAAGTTCTTCCGCTGTGAGGGGAACTAACATATTTTGCTGTGGATCCATCACACCCGAAAGCGGTAAGTTGACAAGCAACATGCCAAAGGCAATGGGTAACAGCAACAACGGTTCGTACCCTTTTTTGATTGCCAAGAACATCAACACACAGGCAATACCGATCATGATTAGATTCTTCCAGCCACCGCCGGAAAAGTTAAACAATCTGGCAAAGCCTGATTCATTCCAAATTTGTAAAAATGCATCTAAAATTCCCATATCAGTGACTCCTTAAAACGGTTGCGTGTTTTGTGCTATGCCTGCTGCCGACCATGCAGAACGTGCCGCTTTGGCAGCTGGCGTGATACGGCGAACGGTATATCGCGTTTTACCGTCGGACATGGCGGCAACTGCTGCGGCGATAACTGCCGCTACTTCTTCGGGGACTTCGTCACTGTCAGCAGCAATAGCGCCCGCAATGGCCGCCAGTAATTCGTTGGGAATTTCTTCGGTTGTTGCCACAGGTGTTTTTTTAAAGCCGGAAAACACACCAAACAAACGAAAAATAATGGTGAGCAATACCAAAACCGAAAACACAACCAACACACCGATCAACACGGTCTTCCCTGCTTCGGCCAATAATGCACTGTTTGCTGACAACAACACTGCTTTCATGAGAAAAACTACCTCATTCCTTAAAAAATATACGATTACAGTATACTATAACCTTGCTCGAAAATCAATGTTTTAACCAAAAAAACAAAAAACTTGTCCAAAGAAAATTGCGTTTAAGAAAATTTTATGATATACTGTCGTCAGAATATGAAAAAGGATGGACCGAATATGAAATACGTTGTTTTACTGTGCGACGGTATGGCCGATATTGCTCATGCAGATTTACAAGGGAAAACACCCATGGAAGCGGCCTATAAACCCACGATGGATGCCTTGGCTGCTCATTCGAAAGTGGGTATGTCCTTTACGGTTCCCGAGGGGCTGTCTCCGGGCAGTGACGTTGCTAATTTATCGGTACTCGGGTACCGCCCGCTCGAATGCTACACGGGGAGATCACCATTGGAAGCCGCCAACATCGGCATTGACCTTGCCGACGACGATGTTGCTTTGCGCTGCAATTTGGTAACTCTTTCCGAAAACGAGCCTTACGAACAAAAAGTAATGGAAGATTACTGCGCCGGAGATATTCACACCGAACAAGCAGACGAGATTATCCGCACGGTGCAACAAGCCTTTGGCGGTGGCGAATTTGATTTTTATACCGGCACCGCCTATCGTCATTGTTTGGTATGGCACAAAGGCAAAACCGCCATTGGGAAACTCACTCCGCCGCACGATATCAGCGGTCAGGTGATTGGTGAGCATTTAATGGCACATCCGGATGCCGCACCGCTTTTGGATATGATGAAACGCAGCACGGAGTTGTTGGCAAATCATCCCATCAATGAACAACGCCGCCGTGACGGCAAAAACCCTGCCAACGCCATTTGGTTATGGGGACACGGAAGCCGTCCCGCATTGCAAAATTTTGAAGAACGGTTTAATGTTAAAGGTGCTATGGTATCGGCTGTGGATTTGCTCAAAGGTATTGCGCGTTTAACCGATATGACAGTGTGCGAAGTGGAAGGCGCCACGGGATATTTAGACACCAATTTTGCAGGTAAGCGCCAAGCCGCAGTTGACGCTTTGAAAAACGGTCACGATTTTGTATATATCCACGTGGAAGCTCCCGACGAGTGCGGACATCGTGGCGAAGTGCAAAACAAGGTGCGCGCCATCGAAGAAATCGACCGTCAAATACTTACTCCTTTGTTAGAAGAATTAAAAGCTTTTGGCGAATATTCCTTGCTGATTATGCCGGATCATCCCACCCCGCTATGTACCCGCACTCATTCTGCCGATGCTGTTCCCTTTTTGCTATACCGCAGCAACGAGGCGGTAGAAAGCGGCGTTTCCTGCTTTACAGAACAAACCGCAAAAAACACCGGCGTCTCGGTGAAAGAAGCGTCGGATTTAATGTTCCAATTGCTCAAATAACCTTGTTTTTAAAAATTTTGACCGCTTGTGGTAAAACACAAGCGGTCTCTTTTTTTATAACGATAATGATTCAAACGAGGTGCGCAACGTATGGCACGAAGTGTGAAATAACTCGGTTTCTTGCTCATTAAGAGAAAGCGGCATCACCCTTCGTATACCGTTGCGGTTAACAATGCACGGCACACCAACAAAAACATCTTTTTCTCCATATTCACCCAAGAGCATTGCCGAAACCGTAAGCACACTGTTTTCATTGCTCAAAATAGCTCGAGTAATACGTGCCAGCGACATACCGATGCCGTAATACGTGGCACCCTTTGCACGAATAATCTGCTGTGCGGCATCTCGTACCTCGTGCTCAATGGCATGTAACTGTTCCCACGTACAGGCGCATTCGGGCGTGCTGCCACACAGTTCGGTAATCGGGCAAGTTGCAAGCATTGCTTGTGACCAAGGGACAAACTCGCTGTCACCGTGTTCTCCAATAACATATGCGTGAACATTACGCGAATCCACCTTGAACAATCCGCCTAACATATACCGCAAACGTGCCGTATCCAAAGCTGTTCCGCTTCCTACCACGCGACGAGGATCAAAACCGGAAATGGCACACGTGATTTGTGTCATAATATCCACCGGATTTGTTGCTACCAAAAAAATTCCGTCAAAGCCGGAGGAAAGAACCGCCTGCACAATGCTTGAAAACACTTTTGCATTGCGTTGCAACAGTTCCAAACGTGATTCTCCCGGTTTTTGCGCCACACCGGCACACAGCACCGCGATATCGGCATCGGCGCAGTCTGAATACTCGCCGGCATATATTTTCATGGCAGAAGCAGAAAAAGCCAAACCATGGTTTAAATCCATGGCCTCTCCCATAGCGCGTTCTTTGTTGATATCAATAAGAACTAACTCATCACACACATTCTGATTAAGCAAAGAATAAGCATAGCTCATTCCCACCATGCCGGTACCAATTAATGCGACTTTTCGAATATCTTGATTCATTTGCTGTCCTCCGTTTTGTTTGGCATATATCCTTATTTTGCCTGAACAGACAGCGTATATTCACGCGGTGTCATACCGGTTGCTTGTTTAAAGTGGCGAGAAAAATAGTGAACCGAGGCATAACCCAGCATATCGGCAATTTGTGTAATATTTCCTTTTCCTTCCCGCAACCATTTTTTTGCTTTTTCAATTTTCAACAACCGATATTTCTCCATCACGCCATAGCCGGTAACGGATTTGAAAATCGTTTTTAAGTTCGTGGCACTTTCCGAAGAATGGCGGCACACATCACTGAAAGTTAATCCGTCGCAAATGTGTTCTTCCATATAGCGTATGACGCGGTCGACCATTTCGTTATCTGCGCGCCGTTTAATGGTGGATGAAATTTTGGGTTGTTTAACCGCCTCGTGATGGCGCACCGTGTCGATCAAAAACATTTCCAAATATAATTGGATAAGTTGTTGCGAACCAAACGGTGCTTCCGGCGATATTTCCATTTGCAAAGTAGTCGGGTCACCCAACGAGCAAGAAAATGCTTGGCGCGCCTCTTTAATGATTTGTGCCAACAAATCTTGTTGCTGTTGAGTGGCATAAAGAATTTTTCCGTTAAAAAATGACATAGCCGTGGACCGAGAAATAAACGAAACAATAACTAAATTGGGCGCAACGGTACCATTGGCATACAAACTATGAAATTCGTTCGGTTTATGAAAAACCATTTGCCCTTGCGACAATTCATAGCCCTTTTCGTCCGCAATAATTTCCACTGTGCCTTTATCACAATATAAAATTTCCCAAAAATTGTGCTTTTCGCCTTCAAAAAGATAGTCTTTGGTATGTTCCAGATAATGAACTGTTACAATGGAATCTACTGCAATTTCACGTTTCATGGGGATAGGAATATAATTAGTCATACGTCACGTCCTTTCTGATTAACAACTGCTCAAAGAATAACCCGCGGGACACGTTTTCCAACCGAACAAAGAGATTCGTAGGAAATGGTGTGAGAAAAAGCAGCGTATTCGTCCACGGTGGGGGTTTTGCCAAACACAGTAACAAAATCGCCTTCTTGTACACCCTCAATGTCGGTAACATCCAGCAAACATTGATCCATGCACACTCTGCCTACCAAAGGTGCTTTTTTTCCTTTGACTACCATAAAGGTGTCGTTTGATAATGTACGGGGCAATCCATCGCCATAACCGACAGGAACAGTCGCCAACGTGGTTTCACGTTCTGTAACAAAAGTGCCTCCGTAGCTGATCGGCGTTCCGGCAGGTACAGTCTTAACCAACGTAACACGTGTTTTAAGAGACAGTGCCGGACGTAATTTGCACAATGTATTCATCCAAGGTGAAGGAGCAACACCATATAACACAATGCCGGGACGCACCATATCTAAATGCATTTCAGGGAATCGCAAAGTAGCAGCACTGTTACAGCAATGTCTAATTGGGAAAGTGACACCTTTTTCTTTCAGCTTTTCTAACGCTGTCATAAACAAAGAAAACTGCTTGCGAGTTGCCTCTTCACCATTAGGTTCATCAGCCATGGCAAAGTGCGTAAAGCATCCTTCAACTTCCAAATGTGGCAACAAACAAACTTTGGCAATGTCTCCTAAAATTGCATTGTCGCGTTGTTCATCGTGATAAAAAAACCCCACACGGGACATACCGGTATCGATTTTGATATGTATTTTCAGTTTCACGTTTGCGGCGGAAGCAGCATCTTCTAAACGGCAGGCATATTCCAAACCGATAACCGTTTGCGTAATATCATATTCCGCCAAGCACGATGCAGCTTCGGGCGGCACGTGTGAAAAAATCAAGATTGGTGCCGTAATACCGGCTTTTCGCAATTGCAATGCCTCATTCAAATTAGAAACTGCCAATCTGTTGGCACCCGCCGCTAGTACCCGCTGCGCAACAGCAACTGCACCATGACCATATCCATCTGCTTTAACAACCGCCATTAATTGGCAAGAATCGGAAAGCAACTGCCGAACGGCAAAATAATTCTCTTGCACAGCAAAAGTATCCACTTCTGCCCATGTTTGTTGCCATAATGTCGACATCGCTATTCCCCCCTTTTACTATATACATAAAGTATTATACCTTTTTTTAGACCATGATTCAAGAAAAATTTACAAAGCAAATAAAAAACTCCCGCAGAATTCTGCGGGAGTTTTGATGTTTTGGATTATTTCACCAATTCGATAATTGCCATTTCTGCAGCGTCACCACGGCGAGCACCCGTTTTGATGATGCGGGTGTAACCACCGTTGCGGCCTTCGTACGAAGGGGCAATTTCGTCAAATAATTTTTTGCAAACGCTCTCTTTGGTTACAAAAGAGAATACCAAACGCTTGTTGGCAAGCGTGGGTTGTTTGGCAATGGTAATCATTTTTTCAGTCATGGCACGAACTTCTTTGGCACGAGTCACAGTGGTTTCAATGCGACCTTTTTCCAACAAGAACGTTACCATAGCTCTCAACATAGCCATACGCGAAGCTGTCGGTCTGCCGAGCTTACGAGTTCCGGGCATGTGAATTCACTCCTTTTCAGAATTCTGCGGAATATGTTTTATTCCTCTTCGTCGCTCAAGCTAAAGCCCAACGACGCCAATTTGTTAATAACTTCTTCCAAAGACTTACGGCCCAAGTTGCGGACTTTCATCATGTCATCTTCCGTTTTGTTGATCAAAT
This sequence comes from Acutalibacteraceae bacterium, assembly GCA_045648765.1. Classification (GTDB taxonomy): domain Bacteria; phylum Bacillota; class Clostridia; order Oscillospirales; family Acutalibacteraceae; genus RGIG3009. The sequence continues at coordinate 15,527 of JAZROQ010000062.1, read as the reverse complement.
CTTCCACCGTGTTAATACCGGCGCGTTTGAGGCAGTTGAAAGACCGTACGGACAAATCCAATTCTTCAATCGTCATTTCCAACGCTTTTGCTTTGCCTTTTTCTTCTTTTTCAACCATAACGGATCCATCTACGAAAGCTTCGCCGGATAAATCCACAAACAAAGCCAAATGGTCAGTGATGATCTTTGCTGCCAGCGAAACAGCTTCTTGCGCGGTAATCGTGCCGTTTGTCCAAACTTCCAAATTGAGTTTGTCAAAGTCGGTGATTTGACCAACACGCGTGTTGCTCACAGCATAGTTCACTTTCACCACCGGTGTGTAGATGGAGTCTACCGGAATCACACCGATAACCGATTGCATCAATTGTTTGTTGCGTTCGGCAGGTACGTATCCGCGACCTTTATCAACTGTGATTTCCATGTTCAATTTGCCGCCTTCGGTGACTGTGGCAATGTGCGTATCGGGGCACAAAATTTCCACTTCGCTGTCACATTTAATGGAAGCAGCCGTTACTTCACACGGACCCTCAGCTTCAATGTAAACCGTTTTCGGTCCTTCGCCGTTAAGCTTCAGAATCAAATTCTTGATGTTCAGAACAATTTCCGTAACATCCTCTTTCACGCCTTCAATGGTGCTGAATTCGTGAAGAATACCTTCAATTTTCACGGAGGTAACTGCCACACCCGGCAAAGAGGAAAGCAACACACGACGCAAGCTGTTACCAAGCGTAGTGCCGTAACCTCTTTCTAACGGTTCTACCACAAAGCGACCGTAAGTACCATCGGCAGTAAGGTCTAATGCCTCGATTCTGGGCTTTTCAATCTCTATCATTCAAAACCCTCCTTTTTATGAACGGACACCAACTGCATTTGCATAAACGGTGACCGTGATATGTGTTGTACAAAGCAGCTTAAATAAGCGACTTTTAAAATTATTTCGAGTACAACTCGACGATAAGGGTTTCTTCCACCGGCAAATCAATGTCTTCACGAACGGGAACAGCAACGATTTTTGCTTCCCAAGCTTCGCGATTGAGTTCCAACCACTTCGGAGTCGGGCGAGAACTGTTTGCCTCGGAAAGTGCTTTCATCTTATCGAGCGAACGGCTCTTTTCTTTAACAGCAATCACTTCGCCCACTTTGGTCAAGTAAGACGGAATGTTTACTTTGCGGCCGTTCACGGTAAAGTGACCTTGAGTTACCAATTGACGAGCTTCTGCACGCGAACTGGCAAAACCCAAACGATAAACAACGTTATCCAAACGGGATTCCAACAAACGGAGTAAGTTTTCACCCGTCACGCCTTGCATTTTGGTGGCCATTTCAAAATAATGATGGAATTGACCTTCCAAAACGCCGTAGTAACGACGCACATATTGCTTGGTACGCAATTGTTTACCATATTCCGAAGATTTCTTGTTGCGGGCTTGACCGTGCTGACCCGGGGCATAAGCACGACGAGAAATCGCACATTTGCCGGTATAGCAACGCTCACCCTTTAAAAATAATTTTTGTCCTTCACGGCGGCAAATTCTGCACACCGCACCGGTATATCTTGCCATATTGGTTGCACCTCCTGCTTTCTCGTGTTATACGCGTCTTCTTTTGGGAGGACGGCATCCGTTGTGGGGAACGGGCGTTACGTCTTTAATCAAGGTAACGTCCAATCCTGCGGTTTGCAAAGCGCGGATAGCAGCTTCGCGACCGGCACCCGGGCCTTTTACGTACACTTCAACGGTTTTCAAGCCGTGTTCCATTGCTGCTTTGGCAGCGGTTTCCGCAGCCGTTTGTGCAGCAAAGGGAGTGGATTTCCGCGAACCGCGGAAACCTAATTCACCGGCACTTGCCCAAGACAAAGCATTGCCTTGTGCATCGGTGAGAGTAACAATGGTGTTATTGAATGTGGACTGGATATGTGCGGCGCCACGCTCAATATTTTTACGTTCTTTGCGACGGACAGTGCCCTTTTTCGCAGTTGCTTTTGCAGCAGCCATTCTATATATCCCTCCTGCTTACTTCTTCTTGTTGGCAATGGTCTTTTTGGGACCTTTACGAGTACGGGCGTTGGTTTTGGAACGCTGACCGCGAACCGGCAAGCCCTTGCGATGACGCAAACCGCGATAACTACCAATTTCAATCAAACGTTTGATATCAAACGCAATGTCACGGCGCAAGTCACCTTCCACCACACAGTTGTGGTCAATGTATTCACGTAATTTAGCAATGTCTTCTTCGGTCAAATCACGTACACGGACGTCCGGATCAACACCGGTTCCCGCCAAAATATCGTTCGCAGTTTTGCGACCGATACCGTAGATGTAGGTAAGGCCGATTTCTACACGCTTATCTCTGGGTAAGTCTACACCAGCTATACGAGCCATAATAGTTTCCTTCCTTTCGGTTTTTCCGTCAAGCGACTTTATACGTCAAATTAACCTTGACGTTGTTTGTGCTTGGGGTTTTCGCAAATCACCATAATGCGGCCTTTGCGTTTGATAATTTTGCATTTTTCGCAGATTTTCTTCACAGAAGGTCTGACTTTCATGAAAATACCTCCTTTTTTGTGATAAACACAAAATTGACGTTGTGGTTTTCGAACAATGCCATTACTTGGTTCGCCAGGTAATGCGACCTTTCGTCAGGTCATAGGGTGACATTTCGACCGTCACCTTGTCTCCGGGCAAAATGCGAATAAAATTCATCCGCAATTTTCCCGAGATGTGTGCGAGTATCTGGTGGCCATTGGCAAGCTCCACTTGAAAAGTTGCGTTTGGCAACGCCTCGACCACGACACCCTCCAGTTCAATAACGTCCGCTTTGGACATGCTGGTTCCTCCCTTTCGTTACGGCATGGTCAATATGACCGGTCCGTCTTTGGTGATGGCAATGGTATGCTCAAAATGAGCAGACAACTTACCGTCTCGCGTGACCGTTGTCCATCCGTCTTTTAAAACTTCGACATCCGGAACACCCATATTCACCATAGGTTCAATGGCTAAGGTCATTCCCGGCAGCAATCGAGGACCGCGACCGGGGGTACCAAAGTTGGGGACACTGGGGTCCTCATGTAGATTCGTGCCTACTCCGTGGCCGACAAATTGCCGTACAACCGAGTAACCACGCATCTCGACATACTGCTGAACGGCGGCACTAATATCGCCTACCCTATTGCCGGCAATCGCTTGTGCAATACCCTCGTAAAGACTTTCACGAGTAGCATCCAGCAAAGCTTGTGCTTGCGGTGAAATATCACCGGCGGCAAAAGTGGCGGCGTTATCGCCGTGATAACCGTTCAAGTGCGCACCCACATCAATGCTGACGATATCGCCGGCTTTGATTACGCGCTTATCCGGTATGCCATGAATGACCGTCTCGTTTACAGAAATACAGGCGCTTGCCGGAAATCCGCCATATCCCAAAAACGAAGGCTTTGCGCCTTGGCTTTCAATATATTTGCGAATCATTCGGTCAAGTTCGGCAGTGGTAACACCAGGTTCCACGGCTTCACCTGCTAATTGTAACGCTCGAGCCGAAATCACACAAGCCTCTTTCATTAGGCTAAGTTCGCGGCTGTTTTTAATAGCAATCATGGTTTAAACCTCTTGCAAGATTTCCAGAATACGCTTTGTGACACCTTCGAGCGTTGTCGGTCCGTCAACCGAAGCCAACTTACCGGCAGCGGCGTAGTAGTCTTTGAGCGGTTCTGTTTGCTCATGATACACTTGTAAGCGTTCTTTTACTGTGTCGGGATGGTCATCTTTGCGCTGAACAAGGGTGTTGCCACATTTATCGCAAATACCATCAGTTGCCGGTTTTTTGTTGGCAATATGATACGATGCGCCACAAACAGGGCATACACGGCGACCCGATACACGCTCGGCAATTACTTCGTCTGCGACTTCCAAATTGATGACGCAGTCAATAGCAATGCCCATACGGTCAAGTGCCTCGGCTTGCGGAATGGTACGCGGAAAACCATCAAGAATAAACCCATTGCAACAATCGTCCTGCGCAAGACGGTCGCGGATGATACCGATAACCACCTCGTCGGGAACTAATTTACCCGAATCGATATATTCTTTGGCTTGCTTTCCCATTTCCGTACCGCTTTTCAGCGCTTCACGGATAATATTACCCGTGGAAATTGTGGGAATGTTCAGATGCTCGCTGATAATTTCAGCTTGTGTGCCTTTGCCAGCACCCGGAGCACCCAAGAAAATCAGCTTCATGGAATGACACCCTTTCTTTAAACACGACAGACTGTTTCCAACCAACCGACAACCGAGGTTATCGGTTGGCGGAAACGGTTTTTTCGTACAGGAAAAATGTTACTCGAGGAAGCCTTTGTAGTGGCGCATCATCATTTGGCTTTCGATTTGTTGCGTTGTTTCCAATGCTACACCCACCACGATCATGATGGAAGTACCACCTAAGGTCAAGCCGTAGAAACCGCTGAACTTACCAAACAAGCTGGGGAACAAAGCAATGACGCCAAGGAACAATGCGCCGATTAAGGTTACCTTATTCAACACACGTTTGATATAATCCGTGGTGGGTTTGCCCGGACGATAGCCGGGGATCGCACCGGAGTTTTTGCGAAGGTTGTTCGCCATTTCCGTGGGATTATATTGAATCGTGACGTAGAAGAAGGCAAAGCCTATAATCATCACAAAATACAGCAGGATATATACCCAACTGTCTTGCTTGAACGCATCCAAAAACCAGTTGCTGTCCCAGTTGAAGAAGGAAGCCAAAATCGACGGCAACGATACAATCGACGAAGCCAAAATGATCGGCATAACACCGGACATATTGACTTTAATCGGAATGTACGTGCTTTGACCGCCATACATTTTGCGACCCACCACACGTTTGGCATACTGAATCGGGATGCGGCGTTCGGCATCTCCCATAAAGACAATGAAACCAATCATTGCCAAGAAGATAACCAAAACAATAGGAACTAAAATAACATTTTTAATAGCGGCAGGGTTGTTGCTGAGTTGAGCAATACCGGCAACGTAGAACCAGTTCCAAAGCGTTCTGGCAGCGCCCGGAATACCGGACAAAATACCTGCAAACAACAAAATGGAAATGCCGTTACCAATACCCTTTTCGTTAACTTGTTCGCCCAACCACATGATAAGTGCCGAACCGGCAACAAAACAAAGAACAATCACAATGGCGGCAAACCAAGCGCCGAAACCGCTTTGTGCTTCTTTAACAAGCACGTTCATGCTGCTGTAATTGGCATTGTTGCGCAACATAAAGTAATATGCAATGCCCAACATAAGACCCAATCCAACCGTTACAAAACGGGTGATTTTGCCAAGCACCTTACGTCCTGCTTCGCCTTCTTTTGCCAACCGTTCCAACGCCGGAATCGCAACTGACAACAGTTGGATAATAATGCTGGCGTTAATGTACGGGGTGATCGACAAAGCAAAAATGCTGGCACTGGAAAAACCGCCACCGGAAATCATGGTTAAATAATCCATGAAGTTGGCTTCGTTACCGGCGGTCACAGCAGCCACTGCTTTGGTTAAGTTTTCCACATCGACAAACGGTACCGTAATAGCCGAGCCGATACGGAAAATCAACACGATAAACAGTGTGTACAAAATCTTTTTGCGCAAATCGGTGATTTTCCATGCATTTCGCAAAACTTGAAACACGTTAGATCACCTCAGCCTTTCCACCCGCAGCTTCGATTTTGGCTTTTGCTGCTTCAGAATAGGCTGCTGCTTTTACGGTTAATTTTTTGGTCAACGTACCGTTTGCCAAAACTTTGATACCGTCAAAGGATTTTTTTACCAAGCCGGCGTCTTTCAATGCTTGCGCATCAACAACAGCGCCGTCTTCAAAGGCGTTAAGTGCTGCTAAGTTAACAGTTGCATAGTTAGTAGCAAAATTGTTAACAAATCCCCTTTTGGGAACTCGTCTTTGCAAAGGCATTTGGCCACCTTCAAAACCGGGACGCATACCGCGACCAGCACGAGCTTTTTGACCTTTATGACCCTTGCCGGCAGTTTTGCCTTGGCCGGAACCGTGGCCTCTGCCGATTCTCTTGACATCCCGCACAGAACCGGGAGCCGGAGAAAGCTCTTGTAGCTTCATAATTGTTTGCACCTCCTTGTTAGAATTGGTTAAGCTTCTACTACCTCAACGAGGTGAATAATTTTCGCTACCTTACCTTGGGTGGCTGCGTTAACAGGTTGGCATACCGTGTCGCCTATTTTGCGTAAACCCAAAGAATTGGCAGTGGCAATTTGGTCTTTTTTCGCACCAATCAAACTGCGAACCAATTTGACTTGCATGCAATCTTTTGCTTTCTTTGCCATGTGTATGCCCTCCTTATCCTAAAATTTCTTTAGCGGTTTTGCCGCGAATAGCACCTGCTTCATCCGCAGTGCGCAATTGCGTCAAACCGTTCATCACAGCGCTAACCACATTGAAAGGATTGTTGGAGCGGAGAGCCTTGGTACGGATGTCCTTAATACCGGCTGCTTCGACAACGGCACGCACAGCGCCGCCGGCGATAACACCGGTACCGGGAGCTGCCGGTTTCATCAAAACTCGACCGGCTCCGAAAGCACCGATAATCTCGTGAGGAATGGTGGTTCCTTTCAGAGAAATCTTCACTAAGTTCTTTTTCGCGTCCTCGATGCCTTTGCGAATAGCATCCGGAACTTCACCGGCTTTACCGGTACCGAAACCTACAGTACCATTGCCATCACCGACCACTACCAAAGCGGAAAATTTCATCACGCGACCGCCTTTAACGGTTTTGCTGACGCGGTTAATGGCAACTACGGTTTCTTTGTATTCGTCGTTTGTTTCTACACGTCTGGCCAAAGTAATCCTCTCCTTTCTTAGAACTTGAGGCCGCCCTCACGGGCGCCTTCGGCCAACTGCTCAACACGGCCGTGATAGATGTAACCGCCTCTGTCAAAGACAACGTTTTCGATGCCTTTTTCCAAAGCGCGTTTTGCGACTAATTCGCCGACCTTGCGGGCAGCTTCTTTATTGCCGCCTGTCATACCGAAATCTTTTTCGGTGCTGGAAGCTGCAACGAGTGTCACACCCTTGACATCATCAATGATTTGGGCATAGATGTGGTTCAAGGAGCGAAACACGTTCAAGCGAGGACACTCACCGGTGCCGGAAATCTTACCGCGCACACGCAAGTGGCGGTGCAACCGAGCTTGGTTGCTGTCTTTTTTGCTGACCATGTATTAACCTCCTCCTTACTTCTTGCCCTTGGCACCGGTCTTACCTTCCTTGCGGCGGATATGCTCGGTGACATATTTGATGCCTTTACCTTTATACGGCTCCGGCGGGCGTTTTTCGCGAATTTCAGCGGCAAATTGACCAACCAATTGTTTGTCCGGACCGCTAACAATAATTTTGTTCGGGTTGGGAACTTCAATGGTGATACCCGGAATTTCGCTCATAATAACTTGATGGCTGTAACCTAAGTTCATCACCAAGTCTTTACCTTGTTTGGCAACACGGTAGCCAACGCCGTTGACGTCTAACTCTTTCGAGAAGCCGGTAGCAACGCCTTGCACCATATTGCTGATCAAAGTACGGGTCAAGCCGTGCAAAGCACGGTTTTCTTTTTCGTCGTTCGGACGAGTAACTAAAATTTCGCTGCCCTCAACCGTTACGGCCATGTTCGCATGAAATTTTTGAGTCAAAGTGCCTTTAGGGCCCTTTGCCGTTACCGTGTTATCGGCAATCGTCACTTGAACGCCGGCAGGAATGGTAATGGGTTTACGACCAATTCTTGACATTTTCTTTTCCCCCTTACCACACGAATGCGAGGACTTCGCCGCCCACGTTTTCTTTGCGGGCTTTTTTGTCGGTCATAACACCTTTCGATGTAGACACGATGGCGGTGCCGATGCCTTTCATGACTTTCGGCATATCCTCACTGCTGGAATAGATGCGCAAACCGGGCTTGGAGACACGACGCAATCCCATCAATACCGGAGCCTTGGAAGGTCCTTGATATTTCAGAGTAATGCGAATGACGCCTTGCTTGCCATCTTCAATAACTTGATAATTCTTGATATATCCCTCGTCAACAAGAATCTGGGCAATAGCCTTCTTCATGTTGGAAGCGGGGATATCCACCGAATCATGCTTCGCCGAACTCGCGTTACGAATTCTCGTCAGCATATCGGCAATTGTATCGGTGATTTGCATTCCGTCAACCTCCTTTTAGCTATTGCTTACCAACTGGCTTTTTTCACGCCGGGGATTTCACCTTTGTAGGCAAGTTCCCTAAAGCAAATACGACACACACCGTATTTCCGCAAATAAGCATGGGGACGACCGCAGATTTTGCAGCGGTTGTACGCGCGCGTGGAAACCTTGGCGGGGCGTTGTTGCTTAACTTTCATAGATGTTTTTGCCATGTGTTTTCCCTCCTTATTTCGCGAACGGAGCGCCCATCAAGCTGAGCAACTCACGTGCTTCTTCGTCGGTGTTAGCGGTAGTTACAAAACAAATGTCCATACCGCGAACCTTATCGATTTTATCGTATTCGATTTCGGGGAATATCAATTGTTCTTTGATACCCATGTTGTAGTTACCGCGGCCGTCAAACGAGTTGGCGTTGATACCACGGAAGTCACGCACGCGGGGCAAAGCCACATTGAACAAACGGTCCAAGAATTCGTACATACGATCGCCACGCAACGTGACTTTGACACCGATGTTCATTCCCTCACGCAATTTGAAGTTAGCAACCGATTTTTTGGCTTTGCAAACTACCGGACGTTGACCGGTGATGGTTTGCAAGTCAATGAGGATCGAATCAATAACTTTTGCGTTGTCTTTTGCTTCACTGCAACCGACGTTGATAACAATTTTATCCAGCTTCGGTACTTGCATGACACTCTTGTAACTGAATTTTTTCATCAGTGCGGGAGCGACATCCTTTTTGTAAAACTCTTTTAATCTAGCCATTTGTATGTCCCTCCTCCTTACAGTGTCTCGCCGCATTTTCTGCAAATGCGAACCGAGCGAGATTTGCCATCGTCACCGGCAACTTTTTTATAAGCAACACGGACAGGCTCTTTACAAGCAGGGCAAATAACCTTTACCTTGCAAGCGTACAAAGCGCCTTCGGCTTCAACGATACCGCCGTTGTCGCCCATTTTGCGGGGTTTAACATGTTTTTTCACCATGTTCAAACCTTCGACAATAACCTTTCCCTCTTTGGGGCTGACCTCCAACACTTTACCTTTGTTGCCACGGTCATCACCGCTGATGATGAGAACGGTATCGCCTTTTTTCACATGAAGTTTGTTACTCATTTCGGTACCTCCCATTACAGCACTTCGGGGGCAAGGCTAAGGATTTTGAGATAATCTTTTTCTCTCAATTCTCTTGCCACCGGCCCAAAGATACGAGTACCTCTGGGGTTTTTGTCATCACGAATGATGACGGCTGCGTTTTCGTCAAAACGGATATAAGTACCGTCTTCACGACGAACGCCTTTCACTGTACGAACGATAACGGCTTTCACCACATCGCCCTTTTTCACAACGCCGCCGGGTGCTGCTTTTTTAACAGAAGCAACCACGACATCGCCGATATTTGCATACCTCCGGCCGGAACCACCGAGAACGCGAATACACATAAGCTCCTTCGCGCCGGTGTTGTCGGCAACTTTGAGGTAGGTCTGCTGTTGTACCACAGTGTGTTCCTCCTTTCAGATTAACCGACTTATTTTGCCTTCTCGATGATTTGCGAAACGCGCCAATGTTTGTCTTTGGACAACGGGCGGGTTTCCATTACCATAACGCGGTCGCCAACGCGGCACTCGTTATTTTCATCGTGGGCTTTCAGCTTCACGGTATGTTTAATAATTTTCTTGTACAACGGATGACGGACATTGTCTTCGATAGCAACAACAACAGTTTTATCCATTTTGTCACTGACAACGATACCGGTCCGAGTTTTTCTAAGATTCCGTTCGCTCACAATGTTTCCTCCCTTCCGTTACGCTTCTGCGCTGTTTTTGAGTTCGTTCTCGCGAATAATGGTTTTCACGACAGCGATTTCTTTTTTAACAGCTTTCAGACGCATCGGATTGTCAAGTTGATTGATAGCGTGTTGGAATCTCAGGTTGAACAGTTCCTTTTTGAGGTCCGCAAGACGTTTTTCCAACTCAACTTCGTTCAATTCACGGATTTTTTGAATTTCTGTGGACTTCATTTCTGCTCACCGTCCATTTCTTCCTTGCAAACGAATTTGCATTTGATGGGCAGCTTGTTGGCTGCGAGTCGCATAGCTTCGCGGGCAGTTTCCTCCGGAACACCGGCGATTTCGAACATCACGCGGCCCGGTTTTACCACGGCAACCCAGTATTCAGGCGAACCTTTACCGGAACCCATTCGAGTTTCGGCCGGTTTTTCCGTAACCGGTTTGTCAGGGAAAATTTTGATCCAAACTTGACCGCCACGTTTGATGTAACGAGTCATAGCAATACGAGCTGCTTCGATTTGGTTGGATTTGATCCAAGCGGGTTCCAAAGCCACCAAACCGAAATCACCGTAGTTGACTTTGTTGCCGCGCAGCGCCTTGCCGGTAAGGCGGCCTCTTTGCACACGACGATATTTTACTCTTTTCGGTAACAGCATTATTTGCGGCCTCCTTCCCGACGGGGCTTCGCAACACCGGCGAGCACTTCGCCGCGGTAAATCCACACTTTGATGCCGATACGGCCATAGGTGGTGTTAGCTTCTGCGAAACCATAATCGATATCCGCACGCAAGGTTTGCAGCGGAATGGTACCTTCGTGGTATTGTTCAACACGCGCGATATCCGCACCGCCTAAACGACCGGAAACTTGCGTTTTGATACCTCTGACACCGAGTTTCATTGCACGACCGATGCATTGTTTCATAGCACGGCGGAAGGAAATACGTTTTTCCAATTGTTGAGCAATGTTTTCGGCAACCAACTGTGCATCCGCATCCGGAGTTTTGATTTCCACAATGTTTACCAAAGTGGCTTTGCCGAGCATAGCTTCGCAAGTTTGGCGGAGTTTTTCAATTTCCGCGCCGCCCTTGCCGATAACCAAGCCGGGTTTTGCACAGTGAATGTTAACACGAACACGTGTAGCGTCACGTTCGATCTCGATTTTCGAGATGCCGGCAGCATACAACGTTTTCTTTAAATAAGTGCGTAATTTGTAATCGGAATAAATGGTGTCGCCCATTTGGTTCTTTTTCACGAACCAGCGGGAACTCCAATCCTTAATTACGCCAACACGTAAACCGTGGGGATTGACTTTTTGTCCCATGATTTGTCCTCCTCCTTCGCTTATTCCTTTTCCTTGAGCACAAGGGTAATGTGTGAGGTTCTCTTTTCAATGCGGAACGCACGACCCTGTGCTCGCGGACGAACACGCTTCAGAATGGGGCCGGGGCATACAAAGCATTCGGAAACAACCAAATTACTACGTTCCATGTTGTGATTGTTTTCCGCATTTGCCACTGCCGATTTGAGCAACTTCTCAACCGGCTCACCGGCAGCTTTGGAAATGTTGTGTGTAATCGCAAGTGCGACATCAACCGGTTTATTGCGGATGAGGTCGAGAACGATTTTCACTTTGCGAGGGGACATACGGACGTGTGTTACTTGCGCCCTTGCTTCCATAACGTTACTCTCCTTTCAACCGCTTACTTCGTAGTTTTAGAACCGACGTGACCGCGGAAGGTACGAGTCGGAGCAAATTCGCCCAACTTGTGACCAACCATATCTTCGGTAACATATACCGGGACATGTTTGCGGCCGTCATGCACTGCGATGGTGTGACCGACAAAATCCGGGAAAATCGTGGAGGCGCGGCTCCAGGTTTTCAAAATGCGTTTTTCGCCGGCTTCGTTCATTTCTTGAATCCTTTTCAACAGAACAGGCTGTACGAAAGGACCCTTCTTTACGCTTCTACCCATAAATAATGAATCTCCTTTCGTTTACTTGCCGTTGCGGCGCTTCACGATAAATTTATCAGAAGCTTTGTGATGTTTGCGGGTCTTGTAACCCAATGCCGGTTTACCCCAGGGCGTAACCGGGCCGGGACGACCGATGGGCGATTTACCTTCACCACCACCGTGCGGGTGGTCGCAGGGGTTCATGACCGAACCGCGAACGGTCGGGCGCCAACCCATGTGGCGTTTACGGCCGGCTTTACCGATTTTCACGTTTTCGTGTTCGAGGTTGCCGACTTGACCGATGGTAGCCATGCAGTTAAGCGGAATGTTGCGCATTTCGCCGGAAGGCAAACGAACCATCGCCATGTTGTTTTCTTTACCAACAAGCTGTGCCATCACACCGGCGGCACGAGCAAGCTGAGCACCTTTGCCCGGATACAATTCCAAGTTGTGGATAAAAGTACCGGTGGGGATGTTAGCAAGCGGCAAGGCGTTACCGGGTTTGATATCAGCGCCGGTACCGGCAGTGACAACGTCACCAACCGACAAACCTTGGGGAGCTACAATGTAGCGTTTTTCGCCGTCTTCGTATTGCAGCAAAGCAATGTTTGCGCTGCGGTTCGGATCGTATTCCAACGTCATAACGGTGGCGTTTACATCCAGCTTGTTACGTTTGAAGTCGATAATACGATATTTACGGCGGTTACCGCCGCCACGATGGCGAACGGTGATGCGACCGTAGCTGTTACGGCCGGCTTTTTTTGCCAGAGGAGCCAACAGGCTCTTTTCCGGCGCCACCTTGGACAGTGCGCTGTAATCCAAAACGGACATTCCGCGCCGTCCGGGAGACGTCGGTTTATAAATTTTTGTAGGCATTCCGATTCACTCTCCTATTTCTTGGCTTTGCGGGGTACGGCCGCTTCTTCGTTTACGAAGGGTACCCCATACGTTGCCGCGACCTTAATTTCTTACAGGCGGCTATCGATTAAAACATACCGTCGAAGAATTCGATGGTCTTGGAGTCGGGTTTCAAAGTAACAATGGCTTTTTTCCAATCGGAAGTGTAACCTTCGTTACGACCCATGCGGCGAAGATGGCCTTTCATGTTGATGGTGTTAACTTTCGCAACGTTTACGTCGAAAATTTCTTCCACCGCTTTGGCAATCTCAATTTTGTTTGCGTCTTTTTTCACGCGGAACGTGTACTTCTTTTCCGAAAGCGCCGCCACAGCTTTTTCAGTGATGACCGGCGCGATAATGATGTCACGAGCATCCATTATGCGTACACCTCCTCAATTTGTGCAACAGCATCTTTCACAACAATGAAAGTATCGCAGTTTAATACATCGTAGACGTTCAAGGTGTTTACCAATGCGGTTTTGACACCCGGAATGTTGCGAGCCGACAAAACGACGGTGTCGTTCTTTTCGGGGAGCACCAACAAAACTTTTTTCTTTGCTTCCAAAGCTTTGAGCATGGTAGCAATCGTTTTGGTTTTGATGGATTCCATGATCAAATCGTCAAGCACTAACATTTCGCCGGCGATCACCTTGGAGGAGAAAGCCGATTTAAGTGCCAAGCGACGCACTTTTTTAGGTAACACATAGCTGTAGCTGCGCGGTTTGGGACCGAGCGCAATACCACCGTGAGTCCATTGAGGAGCACGAGTGGAACCTTGGCGAGCGTGACCGGTTCCCTTTTGACGCCACGGCTTTTTGCCGCCGCCCCGTACTTCAGAACGAGTAAGGGTTGATTGGGTTCCTTGACGCTGATTTGCTAAGTAATTGACAACGGCGCTGTGCAACACAGTAGCGTTAGGGGTGATACCGAAAACGGAATCTGCCACTTCCAAAGTACCGGTTTGTTTGCCGTTCATGTCAAAAGTAGATACAGTAGCCATTAGTAAAATCCTCCTTCCCTTACGCTTTGACGGAATCGGAGATTAAAATCAAGCCGCCGCGCGGGCCGGGAACGGCACCATGAATGGCGATTAAATTGTTCTCCACGTCAACTTTCACGACCTTCAAGTTTTGAACGGTAACACGTTCAGCACCTAAATGTCCGGCGGCTTTCATGCCTTTGTAAACACGGGAAGGCGAAGAACAGGCTCCCAACGAGCCGGCATGGCGGGCAACAGGACCCGTACCGTGAGTTTCTTTTAAGCGGCTGTGATTCCAGCGTTTGATAGCGCCGGCATAGCCTTTACCTTTGCTGACACCCACCACGTCGACTTGGTCGCCGTTTGCAAAGGTGTCTGCCTTTACGATGTCGCCAACGTTATAAGCGTCGCAATCTTCGAAGCGGAACTCACGAAGCGCCTTTTTGGGAGCTACGTCAGCTTTGTCGAAGTGACCCTTCATGGGTTTGTTGACCTTACCGACAGCGATGTCGCCAAAACCGAGTTGAACAGCGGCATAGCCGTCGTTTTCTGCGGTTTTCTTTTGAACAACGACGCACGGACCGGCTTCAATTACCGTAACCGGAACGACATTGCCCTTTTCGTCGAAAATCTGCGTCATGCCGATTTTCTTACCGATGATGCCTTTTTGCATAGTCTATACCTCCTTGGTTATTGGTTCCCCACCAAATGGTGCTTGGGAACATGACCTCGCCTTGCAGAACCGAGGAATTCACCTCGTCAAACCGGCATTACAGTTTGATTTCGATTTCCACGCCGGCGGGGAGTTCAAGCCCCATCAGGGCTTCAACTGTTTTGTTTGACGGACGAAGGATGTCAATCAAGCGTTTGTGCGTACGAGATTCAAATTGTTCACGAGAATCTTTGTATTTGTGCACAGCGCGCAAAATGGTAACAACTTCCTTCTCGGTCGGGAGCGGGACAGGACCGGAAACGCGAGCGCCGGTACGGCGAGCGGTTTCAACAATCTTTTCGGCGGATTGGTCCACCAAATGATGGTCATACCCTTTGATACGAATACGGATTTTTTCTTTGACTGCCACTAAAAACGCCTCCTTAATTTTTTTGAGTTGGCGGGCGACGCCAAAACTGCACACTGTGCCGGGTGTTCCAACACCGGCATTTTAAAACCGGATGCCTGTGGGTTCCAAGCTCCGGGTGCAGTTGTAAGCGTCTTGAAAGACATAAGGCAAAATGCGCGTCGCAAGCACGCCGAAACAGAGTGCAACTCTCTGCCCCGTTCATTTTGCTCCTTACAGCTATTCCTTGTCGCCCGGTTTGAAATCGGACATACTCAGCGGAAAAACCGACCGTTTGCGGCCGCAACCTCCCGCGTCATCGCATATCGTGCAGTCTGCATGATACTGCAAAAAGGGCATAGTTATCCTACCCCGCATAATCATGCCTAACCATTTTACAACAACCTTTTGGAAAAATCAAGTCTTTTTTTCGGTTTTTTTAAATTTTTTTTTACTATATAATTATGGTATAGACAAAGCCTTTTTTTTCGTGTATAATAGTTAGGCTGGCGGGAGCCGAACTCTTTACGCCTGCAAAAGAAAATTTCCGGTGATAGTTTGCCTCAAAACTTGAAATACGTTAGTATTCCTTCGTTTTTCGGCTTCCTCTCACACAAAAATTTTTGCTTTTGCAGGTCGG
>JAZROQ010000061.1:0-4907 GCA_045648765.1 Acutalibacteraceae bacterium | reverse complement strand
TGCATGAAATGGAAAGAGGGCAAATTCACAACACAAAGAAGGTGTAAATAATGGATACCTTGTGCGTTCGTAACGCAAGTTTTAAATATCAGGCTAAAAATGGCGAGGTGGAAGCCTTTTCCGATATTACTTTTTCTGTGCCGCAAGGGCAGTTTGTCAGTATTGTCGGTCCCAGCGGTTGCGGTAAAAGCACCTTATTGTCGCTGATTGCAGGATTACTACCCAAAAGCAACGGAGAAATCTATATAAACGGAGAATTAAGCAAAGGCGTTTCACCACATATCGGGTACATGTTACAACGAGATAATCTGCTTGAATGGCGCACTATTTGGCACAACATTCTGTTGGGGTTGGAAATACAAGGAAATCTTGATGAAAAAGCAAAAAAACATGCCGCAGATCTTTTGGAAACCTACGGTCTTTTTGATTTTCGCAACAAATATCCACACCAGTTATCCGGTGGAATGCGTCAACGAGTAGCCTTAATTCGTACCTTAGCAGCCAATCCGAATATCCTTTTATTGGACGAGGCGTTTAGCGCTTTGGATTTTCAAACACGGTTATCTGTTACCGATGATGTCTATCGCATATTAAAAGCTGAAAACGTTACCACGCTGATGGTTACTCACGATATCCCCGAAGCCATTTCGATGGGCGATTCCGTTTTGATTTTATCGAAACGCCCCGCTCACATTAAAGAGATATTACCCATTCGTTTCGACGATAATCGGACTCCCCTTTCTTGCCGCAGTGACCCGCGTTTTTCGGAATATTTCAGTCACATTTGGAAGGAGTTGCGCGAAGATGAAACAAACGAAGGAATTCCCTAAATCGCACATTCTTTCCGCAGAACGTGTGCTTTGGCTAAAAGAACAACGTCGTTTATCAATCTCTGTGAAATTATGGCAATGGGGGTTGTTGCTTTCTTTGTTGCTGCTTTGGGAAATTGCCGCTCATTTAGGGTGGGTAGACTCCTTTTTGGTGAGCCAACCCTCACGCATTGTAGCCACGCTGCTTAACACCTCGCAAAACGGATTGTTTCATCACGTTGGCGTAACTTTATACGAAACGTTGACAGGGTTTTTCCTTGGCGTGCTTTTAGGACTTAGTATTAGTATTTTGTGTTGGTGGAGCCCTTTTGTTTCCCGTGTGGCAGAGCCATATTTGGTTGTGCTGAACAGCCTTCCGAAAATCGCTTTGGGACCAGTTATAATTTTAATTGCCGGTGCCGGCACCAAAGCCATTATTGTGATGGCACTTGCCATCTCGTTGATTGTTACTGTACTTGAAATGTTATCGGGCTTTCACACAACCGATGAGGAAATTATAAAAATGGCTCAAACCTTCGGCGCTGTACGGCGGCAAATCCTTTTTAAGATAGTGTTACCTGCCAATCTACCAACGTTATTCAATTCACTTAAAATCAACATTGGGCTATCGTTGGTAGGCGTGATCGCCGGGGAATTTTTGGTTAGTAAAGCAGGGTTAGGATATCTGATCGTTTACGGCGGTCAGGTGTTTCAGATGGATTTGGTAATGGCCAGCGTTTTGATTTTGGCGATAGTTGCGGCATTAATGTACCGAGGGGTCTCTTTTTGCCAACAACTTATACGCAACCGTTTTGGTGCTTAAATCAACCGAACGCACCTCAGACAACGCAAGTTGTTTGAGGTGCGTAACGGGTTGTTATTTTAATTGAGGAGAGATTTTGTATGAAAAAACGTATACTGTTTGGTTTGGTAACTCTGACAATGGTTGTCTCTTTGATTCTTTCGGGGTGTAGTGATAAGCAACCCGAAAACAAGATCGATACCGTTCGCGTGTGCGAAGTAACACACAGCATTTTTTATGCACCGCAATACGTGGCCATTGCCCAAGGGTTCTTTGCAGAAGAAAACATAGAGATAGAATTATCTAACGGTGGCGGCGCCGACAAGGTAATGAGCGCGGTGCTTAGCAACAGCGTGGATATTGGTTTAGCTGGTCCGGAAGCCAGTGTTTATGTTTACAACTCCGGCAAAGAGGATTATCCGGAAGTGTTTGCGCAGCTGACGGCTTGTGACGGCAGTTTTTTGGTGGCACGCGAGCCGAATGAGAATTTTGATTGGGCACAATTGAAAGGCGCTCATGTTTTGCCCGGCAGAAAAGGTGGCGTTCCATACATGGCATTCCGCTATGCTATGGAGAAAAACGGACTAAACCCCGATACCGATGCCAATTTAGACAATACCATTCAATTTGATATGATGACAGGCGCTTTTTTGAGCGGAACCGGTGATTACGTCACCATGTTTGAGCCGGTGGCTTCCAGTGTTCAAATGGAAGGCAAAGGTTACATCGTTGCCAGTGTCGGCGCCGAAGCGGGTTCCATGCCCTATACCGCTTATTTCAGCAAAAAAAGTTATATTGCCGAAAACAGCGATTTGATCCAGCGCTTTACCAATGCCATCACCAAAGGGCAACAGTGGGTAGCGGAACATTCTGCCGACGAAATTGCCGCAAGCGTACAATCGTTTTTTGCCGATACCGACGTGGCTTTATTAGCCAGTGCGGTGCAAAGTTACAAGGATATCGGTGCTTACGCGCAAACACCTGTTATGACAAAAGAAGGCTTTGACCGCTTACAAGAAGTGATTCAACGAGCCGGTGAGCTGGAAAAAACCGCACCGTTTGACAAGCTGATTAACAACACCTTTGCCGAAAAGGCAATGCAATAAAAAAAAAAGAGGTGACCGCAATGCGGTTACCTCTTTTACTTTTATAAAACTTTGGAAAGGAATTCTTGGGTTCGGGGATGTTTGGGGGCACCAAAAACTTGTTCGGGTGTGCCCTGTTCGGCAATGATGCCGTTATCCATAAATAAGATGCGGTCGGCAACTTCGCGAGCAAAGCCCATTTCATGTGTGACAATAACCATTGTCATGCCTTCGTTCGCCAAGTCTTTAATAAGGTCTAAAACCTCTCCTACCATTTCTGGGTCCAAGGCTGAGGTGGGTTCATCGAACAAAATGACTTTGGGATTCATTGCCAAAGCACGAACAATGGCCACACGTTGTTTTTGACCACCAGACAATGTAGAGGGATATACGTTTGCCTTTTCTTCCAATCCGATCCGTCGCAACAATGCCATCGCATTTTCTTTTGCCGCAGCAATGATTTTTGCTTTTTCTTGACTACGTTTGGAAAGAGGCGTTTTCTTGCGCATGTTTTTTAGCCCGATATGGATAGGTGCCAACGTGATATTATCCAGCACGGTTTTATTGTTGAACAAATTGAATTGTTGAAACACCATGCCGATATGTTGACGGTGTTTATTGATATCCACTTTCATATCCGCCAAATCTTCACCATCAAAGATGATTTGACCGGCAGTAGGATCTTCCATACAATTGAGGCAACGCAAAAACGTGCTTTTACCGCTGCCCGACGGACCGATAATAACCACCTTTTCACCTTCGTGAATGGTTTCGGTAATACCGTCTAAAACCGTTAAAGAGCCGTATACTTTTTTTAAATCAATTACGTCTATCACTTTTTTTCAGGCTCCTTTCCATGCATTTTACACCCAAAGAAATGATGGCAACCAACACAATGTACATTAACGCCATAAAGAAATAGGGCATTAAATATTCATAAGATTTGTTACCGATTTCTGTAAAGGTTTTATACAGGTCAACCGCAGCAACAAAGCTGACAACTGACGTGTCTTTAACCAGGGCGATCAGTTCGTTACCCAAAGTCGGCAGTATATTTTTAATTGCCTGAGGGACAACAATTTTAAGCATAGCTGTCCAGTATCCCAAACCAACCGCTCGTCCTGCTTCCATTTGGCCGGAGTCTACGGAAAGAATACCACCGCGCATAATTTCGGAAACATAGGCACCGGAGTTTAAACCGAACACCAAAATACATGTGTTAAGTGAACCTATGTTAACCCCCATAAGCGGGAACAGCACATAATATGCAATCAACAGTTGCACTACGATCGGCGTTCCGCGAAAAAAACCAACGTAAACCGTGCAAATTTTATCCAAAATGCGCGGCATAAGTTTGTATTTGGGCATCACCTTAACGGTAGCAATCACCGTACCAATAACAATACCCATAACTAAACCCAAAATGGCAATTAGTAGTGTGTTTACTAAACCTTCGCCCAACACACGGCGCCATGCACCGTTTGTGGCAAAACGTTCCCAAAACACTTCCCATTTATGTAGTAAATCCATAGCCAAACCGTTCCTTCCACAGTTGCTTTTTGTCCACAAAACCCTGCCGCATACAAGATGCGGCAGGGTTTTGTCATCAACGATTTAAAATCAGCCGTTCATGGCTTTGGCAATCGCTTTTGCAGGAGCATCGTCAACGATGACATAGTCGATTTCGCCTTGCACCATAGCGTTGGCAGCCAAGGCAGCGTAGTCATATTCCATCTTGGTTACCGGCAAACCTTTGAAGCCGTAGCCGTCCGGATCGTCTGCGTCACCTTCGATGTAGATACCACCGGTAGTACCGTTTTGGCAACCGATTTTGGTATCTTTGTTTTTAGCGTTCAAAATAGCAACCACTTCGTCCGCAGTTTTGCAAGCGTCGAATTCGGTGTTATCAGCAGGCACCATCAGCACTTGGTTAGCGCTGTAATAGGAATCGCTGAAAGTAACAACTTCTTGACGAGCAGGGGTGATGGTAAGACCGGCCATACCGATATCGCACAGGCCTTGTTGCACCGAAGTAACAACCGAAGCAAATTGCATATCTTCGATAACCAATTCTTTATTTAAGTATTTTGCCAAGCCGGCAGCAATTTCCAAGTCGACACCGGAGTATTTGCCGGCGTCAACCATTTCGAACGGTTCAAAACCCGTGCTGGTAGCAACAACCAATTGGTCTTTGCTTTCGTCTTTTGCAGC
>JAZROQ010000060.1:0-6144 GCA_045648765.1 Acutalibacteraceae bacterium | reverse complement strand
AAGCAAAAAAGCCTGCCTATTTATCTGGTTATCCGTCTGAAAGATGGCTTGGAAGAAATTTTGTAATAGACCATAGCATTTGTGAGCGATTCGGTTTAGAAGAACATCTTTCTTTTAGATTTATAAAACCATAATGTAAATCCTCGGTTTTTGACCAGTTCTTTTTCGGACACGAATGACAAAAATCCCGTTCACGTAAGTGGGCGGGATTTTTACTTATTACTTCTTCACTCTTCACTTTTCACTAAAAAATTGTGAACGGAATTTTTGGAAGGTAAGATGTAATGGTGAATAGTGAAGAGGTATTGCGCCTTCGCCGCTTTTATGCTATAATGCGCATAGGCGGTGAGGATATGAAGAAAATGTATCTATTTTTAATTCTTATATTGATGCTTTCGTTTTGCGGATGTCAGAAACAATATCCTCCTGATGAGGTTAAAACTATTGTTGCGGAAAATTTTGAATTATTAAAGGAAGCTGCCGAATTGACGATAAGCAAAAACCTCTCGTTCCCAATATCAATGTATGAGTTGAAAGAAGTGCAAGGATTAACCGAAACAGAGCTTGATGTTTTCAAAAAATGCCAAAAGATAGGTATACGAGATTTGTTTTATTGTAATCTTTTGGATAATAATGGGAATAAAATGTATAACGATAATCACTATTACCTTTTATTTGAATTTTATTATGAACCAAGGTCGCAAGCAATATTATATATTCCCCCTTATTCGGATTTGGAAACACCGGAGGAGGCGATTCTTAAAAACTCGCCATTTATAGATGAAAACGATATTGAAGAAGTAATAGAACTTGATGAAAACTGGTATTATTATCGATGTAAGTGGTAAAAATCAATTAAATAATAAATATTGGAGAAGATGGTGGTGTTAGTGAAATTTAAAAAGTATATTTTAACTCCAATATTAATCGTACTATGTATAATTGCGTATGCTTTTTTTGCGAAACCCACTATTGAAAGGCGCGCATGGGTGCTTTCTTATGCACAACAAGCAGAGCCACCGCTTTTTGTTGTTGCTCATAATGATGATTATGATTTTTCTGATGTTGATAGTCCGCTTTATAAATTTTCTAAACCCATAGAATTGACGCTTGAAGCCAATGACGGTAAATTGGTGTTGACTGATACAACTAACGGCAACGCCTATGAAGGTACTTATAAAGTGAAATATTGGAATACATTTAGAAGACAAAGTTATGCTGTTGTTATCGATGGAGTGGAAGGCACTGCTAATATTAGTTCAAAATATGGCAGAACACTGTTTGTTTCAATTGGTGATTATTATTTGCATTTTGAGACTAAATAAACAAAAAAATCAAGTTTCAGATCGGTTCCATTTTGAATATCGGGTCAAAAGAACGAAGCGTATGCTTCGTTCTTTTTTTGCTTTCGGATATAAATTTTCTTGCGATTGTTTGGTTAATATGTTATACTCCGTTTAGATTTGGTAAGGAGTGACATTTTATGAAATTAGCTTCTGTTTTTTCGTCGCACATGGTGTTTGCACATTCGCAGCCGATTCGCATTTTCGGTACGGGGGCGGGAACGGCGCAAATCACTTTTGCGGGTGCTACCAAAACAGTTATTTCTGAAAATGAAAACTGGATGGTGGAGTTTGAGCCAATGGACTGTGGTGGTCCTTACACGCTTACTTTTTGCGCAAACGGTCAAACGATTGACTTTGACGATATTTACGTGGGAAAAGTTTTCTTGTTTTCGGGGCAATCCAACATGGCTTTTTTGACGAAATCCGCCGAAAACGCTTTGGAGTTTTGCGAGTCTAACGATAAGCTGCGGCTGTTTTCCCCCGACCGTTCGTTTGGTGACGATTATTTTAAAGCCGCCGACGGTTGGGTGGTCGCCGAAAAGGATACCGTGAAAGAATGGTCGGCTTTGGCCTATTTTGCGGGGAATATGTTGGCAAAAGAAAAGGACGTTGCTGTTGGTATTCTTGTGAGTTATCAAGGCGGTTCGGTGATTGAAAGTTGGGTACCCCAAGGATGGTTTGAGCAGCACGGAATTAACATTCCGCTGAAAACCAAAGGCACCGGGCATTACGATGGCGAGTTTGCGGTGTTTAACGGTGACGGTGTGCTGTATAACGATCTGTTAACTCAAATTATTCCGTTTGCGCTTTCGGCAGTTGTTTGGTACCAAGGTGAGAGTGATACGTTTGGCGAAGAATCGGTGACTTACGGAAAAGAACTTTCGCTTTTGATCGACCGATGGCGCGAGGATTTTATGGCCCCTGCACTCCCCTTTGTTATTGTTCAAATTGCCAATTACGACGTGCGCAATGACAAGTTTTGGAAAGCGGTTCAGCGGTCACAGTTTGATATTCAGTTTACCAAGAAAAAAGTGAGTACCGTTATTTCTGCCGACGTTTGCCAAAGCAACGACATACACCCGACCAAAAAATATGCTTTGGCACAGCGGATTGCGAAGTTGCTTAGATATATGTAACTTTTTTAAAAGGGGGCTTTTTATGAAAACGTTTTGTTTTACGGTGGATGATAACATTCGTTTTTTGAAAGAAATTATCGAGCGTAAATACGGTAGTTTGTTTGAACATCCGTATCTTGCTATGTACAAGCGGTTGCACAACGAGTTAGGGCTTAAAGTGCAGTTGAATTTGTTTTATCGCACAATTGATGGCGATTTTAACCTTTCGCAAGTGACGGATGAATATTACGATGAATGGAAGCAGAATGCCGATTGGTTAAAGTTATCGTTTCATTCGCAGTGGGAGAGCATGAAACCGTATGAGTTTTCGGGGTATGACGAAGTGTATGAGGATTGCAAAGCCGTGCACGAGCAAATTATGCGGTTTGCCTCCCCCGACGCGTTGGCCGACACCACCACCGTTCATTTTTGCCTTGCCACGTCCGACGGATTACGCGCCCTTGCGGACAATCACGTGAAAGGGTTGTTGGGGCTTTTTGGCAACGACGTCATGCCGCGAACCTCTTATGAATTGGCGGAAGAACAGGCATCGCTTTTGCGAGCGGGGAAAATGGTGGTTAAAAATGACATGGTGTTTGCGCCGATTGACGTGATTTTGAACGTGTATTCCACCGAAAGGATTTTGGAGTTACTATCGCAAAAGTTGGACCGAGATGCCGTTTGGGTGATGATTCACGAGCAGTTTTTTTATGAGGATTATCAGTACTATCAACCGGAGTTTGAAGATAAGTTGCGGCAAACCTTCTCTTTTTTGAGTGAAAACGGATACCACAGTTGCTTTTTTGAAGAGAAAATCACGGTATAAGTTAGGAGAAAAGCATGGAGTTTATGGCAAAGCCGTTTGACGAGCTGACACTTTCGCAATTGTATGAAATTTTGCGGTCACGGTCGCAAATATTTATGCTTGAACAAAATATCCTTTGCCAAGACATGGACCGCGTTGACTATGACAGTTATCATTTGTTTTTGGAAAACGAGGGCGAAGTGATTGCTTATTTACGCGCTTTTTATTTGAAAAACGAGCCCGACACGGTGTGTATCGGGCGTGTGCTTTCGTTGCATCACAGACAAGGTTTTGGGTCTGAACTTATGAAGCAAAGTTTGGATTTTATTAAGCAAAATATGGTTTGTTCACGTGTTCAACTTCATTCGCAGCAACACGCTGTGGGGTTTTATGAAAAATTCGGGTTTGTTGCCACATCGAAACCGTTTTTGGAAGAAGGCGTTTGGCACGTGAAAATGGAATTAACGTATTGACAAGTCACCGTTTTTGGAATATTCTAGTTTGGCAAGATTTTTTGAGGTGATAACTATGGCACAGGTACTTGACTTTTTATATCACAATTTTTTTGGTATGGTGGCGCTTGTTTTGGCGGCACTTACCTACCAAGCAAAAACGAGACACGGTATTTTGCTGTATAACATTTTTTGCTCGTTATCGTGGGTGTTGTATTTCTTCTTTCAAGGCGCTATTGTCAGCTCCGCGGTATGTTTTATTGCTTTTGCAAGAGCCGTTGTCTTCTTTTTGGGGATGAAACACAAATGGGCAAACCACGTCGCTTGGTTATACTTTTTTATTGCGGCAACCGTTGCTGCCGGTTGTTTGAGTTTTACCTCTGTGCTCGACAGTATACCCATTATTGCCGGCGCTGTGATTTGCCTTTCGATGTTTTGTAAAAAGGAATCGAATATTCGTTTGGTTTCGTTTATCGGATTTTTGTTTTGGATTGCCAACGGCGCCATCAACGGTTTGTATTTTGCACTGATTAGTGACTGTATCAGCCTGTTATCGGTGATTGTCGCGTGGTTTCGGTTTTACGTGTTCAAAAAAGAAAAGAAAGAAAACATCTCTGTTTAACGACATACAAAAAGTTTTGAAAAACCCCCGCCGAGCGGGGGTTTTTATTTTTTCGCCCCTTTATATTGACATTTTTTGTGGTTTGTGGCATACTATTTTTGACAACATTTTGACAAGGTTTTAAAAAGTTACACAATTTTAAGGAGTGCATACACATGAAACTTGACAGAAGAATGCAGATTATTGATATGGTTACCAAAAACCGAACCGTTAAAAATGCCGAGCTTATGGAGAAGTTTGATATTTCGATAGAAACAGTGCGCCGCGATCTGGAATACTTGGAATCGCAAGGATATTTGCGCCGCGTATACGGCGGCGCGGTTGCCAACGTTTCGCTTGGCAGTGAGCCGGAATACGCCAGCAGAGCAAAAGCGCGCGAAGGAGAAAAAAACGCCATTGCGGCAGCGGCGGCAAAGCTGGTTTGTCCCGAGGAAGCGATATACCTTGGCGTGGGAACCACGGTTCAGGCGATGGCGCAACATATACCGAGTTTGGCGAATATAACCGTGTTTACCAACGCGTTGCGAACAGCGGTGGAACTTAGCGAAATTCCCGGTTGCAGTGTGATTCTTTCGGGTGGGAGTTTACGTTCCAAAGAACTGACGTTATCGGGATTCCCTGCCGAGCAAAACCTTTCGTGTTTTAACGTGGACAAGGCGTTTATCGGTATTGGCGGTATCACCGCCGACGGCGTGACCGACTTTCACACAGGGGAAGCGCAGTTGCATCGGCAATTGATTAAAAACGCCACCAAATCCATTGTTCTTGCCGACTCGTCCAAACTTGGAATTCGCGCCATGAACAACGTTTGCCCATTGAGTGATATTGATATGGTGATTACCGATGCCAAAGCACCCAAACAACTGATAAAAGACATCGAAAGCCAAGGCGTAAAAGTGATTATTGCCAAGTAAGATGTGTTAAAACATCTTGACAACATTTTGACAAGGTGTTATAATCGCCTTGTTAAAATACAAAGGGAAGGTGTTTTTTATGCTGAAAACAGACGTTGTTGTCATTGGCGCGGGTGCTGTTGGCTGTGCGGTTGCACGTGAGCTTTCGAAATACGCGGTCGATGTAATTGTCGTCGAGAAAAACGAGGATGTTGGCGGTGACGCGTCAAAATCGAACAGTGCTATTATACATACCGGTTACGATGCTGCGCCCGGTACGTTGGAATCGCAATTGGTGGTAGCGGCAAACCCGATGTACGATGAAATCACGCGGGATTTGGATGTGCCTTTTTCGCGAATTGGCGCTATTCTCCCCGCCATTACCGACGAGCAGTTTGAAAAACTGCCCGCTATTAAACAAAAAGCATTTAACAACCGCGTATACGACGTGGAATACAAAACGGGTAAAGAACTGCTCGAAATGGAACCGAATTTGAACCCCGAAGTAAAAGGTGGTTTGTGGATTCCGCGCGAGAGCATTATTGACCCGTTTATTTTGGTTCAAGCACTTGCCGAAAACGCCAATGCCAACGGTGTTGAGTTTTTGCTGAACACAAAAGTGGTAGACATTAAAACCGAAAACGGTAAAGTGAAGAGCGTTGTGACCACCGGTGAAGAAATTGAAACCAAATACGTTATCAACTGCGCCGGTCTTTACTGCGATGAAATTGCCGAAATGGTTGGCAAAGCCGAATACAAAGTGGTGGCTCGTAAAGGTCAGTTCTTTATTCTTGATAAGAACACTTCGTGCCAAGTGGAACATATTGTGTTACCTATCCCGACAAAAGTTACCAAAGGTAAGCTGATGTGCCCCACCATTCACGGCAACATGCTGGTCGGTCCCACCGCCG
>JAZROQ010000059.1:0-26308 GCA_045648765.1 Acutalibacteraceae bacterium | reverse complement strand
CACTTCCCCGCACAAAAAATTCGGCGGCAGAAACTCTGCCGACCTGCAAAAGCAAAAATTTTTGTGTGAGAGGAAGCCGAAAAACGAAGGAATACTAACGTATTTCAAGTTTTGAGGCAAACTATCACCGGAAATTTTCTTTTGCAGGCGTAAAGAGTTCGATTCCCGCCAGCCTAATCAGGAGGTGAAATGTTAATATGCCGAGTGAACAAGTATTACAAGCAAAACAAGAGTTGGTTGCTGGTTTAACCGAAAGATTGACCGCTGCTAAAGCCGGTGTTATTGTGGACTATTCCGGAATCACCGTGGCTGACGATACCGCTCTTCGCCGCAAACTGCGTGAAGCAGGCGTGCAATACACGGTTGTGAAAAACACCTTGTTGGGCCGTGCTGCCGACAACGTTGGTTTGGGTGACTTGAAAGAGGTGCTGGAAGGCACCACTGCTATTGCCACTTCCGACAGCGACGAATTGGCCGCCGCCAAAGTGCTGTGTGAGTATGCTGAGAAGAACGATAACTTCAAAGTGAAAGCCGGTTTCTTTGAAGGTAAAGCTATTTCCGCCGAAACGGTAAAAGAACTTTCCAAAGTTCCGCCGAAAGAAGTCTTGTTGGCAATGTTCCTTGGTGGCTTGAACGCCACTGTGGCCGGTTTGGCCCGCGCTCTCAACGCTGTTGCTGAAAAGCAAGGTGAAGAAGCCGCTCCTGCAGAAGCGTAATGACTGCATCAATTATTAAAAATTATTAAAAATGGAGGAAAGTACTCATGTCTGAAAAAGTTACTAACGTGCTTGAAGAAATCAAAGCATTAACTGTTCTCGAATTAAACGAATTGGTCAAAGCTATCGAAGAAGAATTTGGCGTTTCCGCCGCTGCTCCTGTTGCCGTTATGGCTGGTGGCGCTGCTCCGGCTGCTGCTGCTGAAGAAAAGAGCGAATTTGATGTTGTTCTCGCCGAAGCCGGCCCGAACAAAATCAACGTTATCAAAGTGGTTCGCGAAATCACCGGTCTTGGCTTGAAAGAAGCTAAAGATATGGTTGACGGCGCTCCCAAAACCATCAAAGAAGCTGCTGGCAAAGACGAAGCTGAAGAACTCAAAAAGAAACTTGAAGATGCCGGCGCCAAAGTCGAACTCAAATAAGTTTGTTTTTCAAAAAAGACGATGTGGAAACACATCGTCTTTTTTCTTTTCTTTTTTTAAAAACTGTGGTATACTGTTTTTTGAAAGTAAAAGGGAGTGTTTATGACATGGATTGGTTAGAAATTAAAATCCGTATTCCCGCCGAAAAGGTGGAAGAGGCATCTGCTATTGCCAATATGGTGGTGCCTTACGGTATTTATATTGAAGATTACAGTGATTTAGAGCAAGGCGCGTGGGAAATTGCGCATATTGATCTAATTGACGAAGAGTTATTACAGCAAGATCGCTCGGTGGCGTATATCCACGTGTATTTCGACCCGCAGGAAAATCCGGCAGAAGCGGTTGCTTTTTTGCAAGAACGCTTTGCGGCTGTGTCAATACCTTGTAAGGTGGAAACCAACCACGTGCGAGAACAAGATTGGGCAAATAACTGGAAAAAGTATTTTAAACCGTTGCCTGTGGGCAAAAAATTGCTGATTTGCCCTTCGTGGGAAACGGTTGATAACACTGAAAATCGCACGATTCTTTCTATCGACCCCGGCATGGCGTTTGGTACCGGTGGGCACGATACCACCCGTATGGTGTTGGAAGCAATCGAACCCCTGATTACTGCTGACACCACGGTCCTTGACGTTGGTTGTGGTAGTGGTGTGCTAGCGATTGCAGCGTTGCTGTTGGGCGCCAAAAATGCATTGGGTGTCGACATTGACGAACTGGCTGTGAAAATGGCTTTGGAGAACGGCAAAAAGAACGGCTTGACTTCACCGCAGTACACCATTTTGCAAGGCGACTTGGTACAAAAGGTTTCGGGAACTTACGATTTGATTTTGGCAAACATTGTGGCGGATGCGATTTTGATGTTGTCACCCTCCATCCCTGCCTTTTTGAAACCAAATGGCACGTACATTGTATCGGGTATTCTTGCCGAACGTGGTGACGAAGTGGAAGACGCCTTGACCGCTTGCGGATTTTCGGTTTGTGAGCGTTTGCAAAGTGGCGGTTGGGTGTGCCTCGTTTGCCGAAAGGAGTAAGGTATGTCACGTTTTTTTGTTACACCGTTTGTTGGTGATGCTGTTACTATTATTGGGGAAGATGCTCACCACATCCACCGTGTTTTGCGGATGCGCAAAGGCGATGAGGTGACGGTTTGCGATGGTGTTGGCACCGATTATGAGTGCCGGATTGTCGACCTTTCCGACACAGTGGTGGATTTGCAGGTGATAAACCGCATTCCCACCACTTGTGAGCCCACCACGGCGGTAACCTTGTATCAAGGATTACCCAAAGGTGATAAAATGGAGTGGATTATCCAAAAATGCGTCGAAATTGGCATTGCACGTATTGTGCCGGTTGCCATGTCACGCAGTGTGGTGAAACTTAATGCTGCCGAAGGGGAAAAGAAGCAAAAGCGTTGGCAAAAAATAGCCGCAGGTGCCGCTGAACAAAGCGGGCGAGGTTGCATTCCCGAAGTGACAGCTCCTATTTCGTTTGCACAAGCATTGGAGCAACTAAAAGGGGAATATGCCGTCACCTTTTACGAGGGCGGTGGGGATTCGCTTTCTTCTTTGGTGGGGGCAGATACACGTCAAGTTTCTATTATTGTTGGTCCCGAAGGTGGTATTGAATCCGAAGAAATTGAAAAACTGCAACAGTGTGGTGCTCACATAGCTACACTCGGCAAACGCATTTTGCGTTGCGAAACCGCACCGTTGGTTGCTTTGTCGGTGATTATGCAATTAACGGAAAATTTGAATTTATGATTGAAAACTGACGAAAATATGTTACAATAGAAAAAGAATAGAAAAAGGAGAGAAATTTATGAAAATCACAAAAGATATGATAATTGGCGAAATTTTAGATATGGATCGCACCACCGCACCGTTTTTCTTGGAAATGGGCATGCACTGCTTGGGTTGCCCTTCGGCACGTGGTGAAACACTGGAGCAAGCATGCGCCGTGCACGGTGTAGATGCGGATGAAATGGTTGCCAAAATCAACGCATATTTGGAAAGCAAATAACAAAAAAGGCAGTTCTGCACGAACTGCCTTTTTCGTAAAGAGGAAAAGCAAACGTATGTTAGACACTCGATTACAAACCGTAGCTTCGTTTGTTCGTAAAGGCAGTCGCGTGGCCGATATTGGTACCGACCACGCTCTTCTTCCCGTGTGGCTTGTCCAAAACGGAATTTGTCCTTCGGCGATTGCTTCGGATATTGTCAAAGGTCCTGTTGCTGCGGCCACACGTACCATTGAACAAGCGGGCGAAACCGCACGAATTGAGGTTCGCTTGGGTGATGGCTTGTCCACTGTTCAACCACATGAAGTAGAGGATATTGTGATTGCCGGTATGGGCGGCGAGACAATCGCGGCGATTTTACAAGCGGCGCCGTGGGTGCAAGATGAACGATATCGGTTGATTTTGCAACCTATGACACGTGCCGAGGTGTTGCGTCGGTATTTGTGGGATACCGGATTTGATATTATTAGTGAAACGCCAATACAAAAAGGGCGGCATTGGTACACAGTTTTGTGCGTTGCTTTTGTAGGAAAACGGCAATCGTTGGTCTTGGCTGCGTACCATGTCGGGCGTTTATCACCAATCGAAGGAAATGCTTATTTGCAAACCGTGCAACGGCGTTTAGAAAAACAAAAGCGGGGAGATAACACCCCTGAATTGGAAGAGTGTTTGCAGCAAGTGAAAGAGTATGCCGATGGCAAATGGTCACCTTGGGAGGAAACGTTATGATAACGGTACGCGATTTATTAGACTTGTTACAACAAAAAGCACCTTACGAAACTGCCGAAAGCTGGGACAATACCGGTTTGGCCGTTGGCAGTGAGGACCAAACAGTTGCCAAAATAGTGGTGGCTTTGGATGTGACGGAGGAATCGTTGGCGTTTGCTATAGCTGAGAAGGCAGATGTGTTGCTGACACACCACCCGTTGTTGTTCGAACCGCTTAAAGTTCTTAAAACGGATAGTTTCGCTTATCGTTTGGTGCAAAACGGTATCACTGCTGTTTCGGCGCACACCAACTTAGATAAAGCAGTTGGTGGAGTGAACGATTGCTTGGCTTGTAAATTAAACTTGAAAGACGTTATGATAGGGCCCGATGGAATGAGCCGCATAGGGACATTACCGCAGCAAATGTCTCCTGCGGATTTTGGAAAACATGTTGCCCAAAAACTGCAAACACCGGTTCGCATAAAAGAAGGTTGCACCGCCATTTGCAGTGTGGCAGTATGTGGGGGTGCGGGTGCAGAGTTGGTGCTGCCGTTATTGGACACGGCAGATGCTGCTGTTACCGGAGAATTAAAACACCACGAATGGTTGGCGGTCCCGCCCTCCAAAACGATGGTCGATGGCGGGCATTATGCTACGGAAGTGGTGGTGTTACCGCGTGTTTGCGAATGGCTTTTAGAAGCCTTTCCTGAATTGATAGTCGTTCCGTTTTACGGCACGGCACCGTATTATACAAAGAACGAGTGAAGGGATAACCCGACATGGCATTAGACGGAACTTTTTTACATTGTTTGCGCGATGAATTGTGGGAACATTTGCAAGAATCGCGTATTGATAAAATACACCAGCCTTCCAAAGAAGAATTGGTGTTATCCATGCGCAATAAAAACCAAACATACAAAGTGTATCTTTCGGCCCGTGTTAATTCTCCGCGTATTCATTTTACGGGGAGCGTGCCCGAAAATCCTGCTTCACCGCCAATGTTTTGCATGTTGTTGCGCAAAAGGTTAACCGGTGCGCGTCTTTCGGCCATCCGTCAAATAGGGTTGGAGCGTGTGCTATATCTCGATTTTGATTCCATTAACGAACTGGGCGATGCCGTACAGTTGACGTTGGCTGTGGAAGTGATGGGACGATACAGCAATATTATTTTGATTGGTGAGGATAATAAAATTATTGATGCTATAAAACGCGTTGATCTTACCATGTCACCAATTCGCCCCATTTTACCGGGCGCAGAGTATCTGATACCGCCGTCCGACGACTTACACTGGGATGTTTCGACACATACGCCAGAAGAACTGACAGCACATATTGCGGCGGGGAGCGGTGCGACACTGGATAAAGTGTTGTTGGCGCGTACGCAAGGTATGTCTCCGCTTTTGTGCCGCGAAGCGGCACATCAAGCCTTGCATGGAGAAGAATATACCGGCAGCTTAACCGAAGCGCAGAGACATCGGTTGGAACGGTTTTTTTGTCGTGTACAAGCGGCAGTGGGGTCAAGTGAAAAACGCGTGCCGTACTTGCTTTATCGTACAGATCAAACGCCGTTGGATTTTAGTTTTTTGCCGATCACACAATATGGATTGTCGGCAATAGGCAAAGAAATACCTACTTTTTCGCAATTGTTAGATGAGTTTTATGCCACCAAAGATGTTGCAGAACGGTTGCGACAACATTCGCACGATATTTTTAGAGTGCTGAATACAGCGGTGGATCGTATTTCGCGCAAGCTTGAAAATCAACGGCGAGAGTTGGAAGATTCTTCAAAACGGGATGAAAAGCGTTTATATGCCGACGTTATCAATGCAAATTTAGGGCTTATCCCCAAAGGTGCCTCTGTGGCAGAATTGGTGAATTATTACGATGAAAATGCATCGTTATTACGTGTACCGTTAGATCCGGCATTATCTCCTGTGCAAAATGCGCAAAAATATTACAAAGAATATCGAAAAGCAAAAACGGCCGAGGAAATTTTGCAAAAACAGTTACAGCTTGGAGAATCGGAACTGAAATATTTGGATTCGGTGTTTGACACTCTTACCCGCGCAACCACCACGCGCGAACTGGAAGAACTGCGTTTGGAACTGGAACAAACCGGTTATTTGCGGCGGAAAACAAATCGTCAAAAATTGCCTGCGCCGACAAAACCGTTAGAGTTTGTTTCGGACGATGGTTTTACCATTTTAGTTGGACGTAACAACTTGCAAAACGATCGTTTGACCACCAAAACGGCAAAGGGGAGTGATTGGTGGTTCCATACCAAAGATATTGCAGGTTCTCACACCGTTGTGCTAACCGAGGGGGTTATGCCGCCCGAACGCACATTGGAACAAGCGGCAATTTTGGCGGCAACACATTCCAAAGCAGCAGCTTCTTCACAAGTTCCGGTGGATTACACACAAATCCGCCACGTGAAAAAGCCGTCGGGTGCCAAACCCGGCATGGTGATTTACGAAACCAATCGCACGGCTTTTGTGACGCCGGATCCGTTGTTGGTTAATCGGTTGCGCGTGTCGCAAAAACCTTGACTTTTTTGGCTGAACGGTGTATAATATTGAAATTAAAAGTGAAAGACGCAAAAAAAACCGAATTTTCTCGGTTTTTTTGCGCCTTTTCCGTTTCTTTTATGTGAGGTGATACTCATGTTGTTCTCTCAATTAACGGATTCTTTGGAACGCACACCGGTAATTGCGGCTGTTCAAGAAAATTTGTGGAAAGAAGCGCTTGCTTCACCGGCTGAAGTTATTTTTCATTTGAACGCCAATTTGTTAACGGTAACCAAACGTATTGAACAAGCCCACGAAGCGGGGAAATCGTT
Organism: Acutalibacteraceae bacterium; assembly: GCA_045648765.1. Classification (GTDB taxonomy): domain Bacteria; phylum Bacillota; class Clostridia; order Oscillospirales; family Acutalibacteraceae; genus RGIG3009. The sequence goes on along the minus strand of JAZROQ010000059.1, from coordinate 19,607 downwards.
GTTTGTGCACATGGACTTGGCAGAAGGTATTGGCAAAGACCGCGTGGGTGTGGATTTTTTGGCATCACACGGTGTGGATGGTATCATTAGCACGCGCGGACAAATTATCCGTCACGCCAAAGAGATTGGTCTTATTACCGTGCAACGCTTTTTTGCTTTGGACTCCAAAGGCGTCAGTGGTATGGGAGAATTGTTAGAACAATCTAAACCGGATTTGATTGAAATTATGCCGGGTATTATGGGAAAAATCATCCATCGGTTTGCCGGTGGAAAGATTCCGGTGATTGCCGGCGGGCTTATTGAAACCAAGGCCGAAGTTACCGAAGCGTTGCATTTTGGTGCTGTGGCGGTTTCTACCGGAAAACAAGATTTATGGTATAGTTAAACGCATACTTTGCTGTTTTTAAACATATAGTTCTTCGTCAAGGGGGAAACGATGATGACTTTTGAAAAAATATGGGAAATACTTTCCGATTTTAACATTATTTCGGTGATGGTGCGACTGATTTTTGCCACCGTTTTTGGCGGCTTTATCGGCATGGAACGTGGTAAGCACGGTCGTCCTGCGGGTTTACGTACACACATTTTGGTGTGCGTCGGTGCTGCTCTGACGGCATTGACAGGGTTGTTTTTATCGCAAGAAATGGGCCTTGCTTCCGACGTCGCGCGGCTTTCGGCACAAGTGATTTCCGGCATTGGTTTCTTGGGCGCCGGCATGATTATGGTGCGTAACGGTTCCATTATTACCGGTTTGACCACCGCCGCGGGCATGTGGGCAACAGCTGCAATCGGTATTGCGGTGGGCTACGGTTTTTACCTTGGCACTGTTGTCGCAGTGGCGTTGTCCCTTTTCAGCATGACCATACTCAGCCGTTTGGAAAGCACACAAAAGAATGCTGCATATGTTTATGTGGAGTTGCCTGATCTTACATTGGCAGATCAAGTGGCGCACATTTTGCGCAACTTTGAAGATTCGATGAATTCGTTTGATATTTTTCATCCCAAAAGCGGAATCCCCGGGCATGTCGGCATGTCTATTTTGATTAAGAATGACCATCATTTTGAACAACTAAAACAAACGTTGTTGGAGTTGGATGAGCGCATTTTGGTATTATACGATATTAATTCTTGAATCAGGTGACAACCATGGATAAGAAAAATTATGTAGGGGAAATCAAATTATTTTTGTTTGATATGGACGGTACGTTGTATCTTGGAAATCGGTTATACGATTTTACCATAGAACTGCTTGATACAATCAAGCAACAAGGAAAACGGTATTTGTTCATGACGAACAATTCTTCCAAAAGCGTGGTTGACTACATAAAAAAACTTGCCCGTTTGGGGATTTCTGCCACGCAGGATGATTTTATTACCTCCTCGCAGGCAACGGCGCAATATCTTAAAGAAAAGTGCCCCAACGAACGGTTATACGTCTGTGGGACACAATCGTTAAAAGATGAACTTATTTCGCAAGGGTTTACCGTTACGGAGCAATTGGACGAAGTGGATTGCATTGTGATGGGGAACGACACGGAACTCACTTTTAAAAAACTTGATGATGTATCCCGTTTGTTATCCACCAGAGAAGTGCGGTATATTGCCACCAATCCCGATTACGTTTGCCCCACGGAATACGGCAGCGTACCGGATTGCGGAAGCGTGTGCGATATGATTTACAACGCTACCGGTAAACGTCCGTTCTTTATTGGCAAACCGGAACCGGCTATGCCGCAAATTGCCATGCGGATGACAGGGTATACCGAAAAAGAAACAGCCGTTATCGGCGACCGTATTTACACGGATATCAAAAGCGGACTTAACGCCGGGATCAAAAATATTTTGGTTATGAGCGGTGAAACCACACCGGCTATTTTGGAAGCGTCGGAAGATAAACCGGAATTGGTTTTACAAGATGGCGGAGAACTGTTGGATTTACTTCGTTGAGAACATAAAAAGAACCCGATTTGGTTTTTACCAAATCGGGTTCTTTTGTTTTTGTTATTTTTCAGCCAAAGTGCGTTCCAACCAAATGCTGCCAATATCCATAGCGTTGTACAAACCGTTTTTTTCACTTTTTTTCAAAATACGGTCTTTCATACGTACTTCAGGATCGGTCAACAGCAATTGTACTTGTACACGGTCGGCAACTTGCATATCGCCTTTGGTTTTGGTGGACAGAATTTGCAACATAACAACGCATTTTTCTGCCATATCACCGTAGTATAAAACGTTGCCGCTACGTACAAGCGGTTTGCCTTTGTAGGTCAAAAGTGTTTCTTGTTTTTCAGCCATAGTATTCACCTTTTATTCATTAAGATACGAACGCACCATTGCACGGAGCAGTTCATCGCGATCCAGTTTGCGAATCAAACTGCGCGCATTGTTGTGTGTGGTGATGTAGGTGGGGTCTTCCGACAAAATGTAACCCACCAGCTGATTGATAGGATTGTATCCTTTTTCACGCAACGCGTCGTACACGGTGGTGAGAATTTGTTTCATTTGTTGGTCTTTATCCTCGTGCAGGGAAAAAGTCATGGTTTTATCTAGCATTATAAAGCCTCCCATCTACTGATATTAACAGTATACGCTATTTTGAAAAAAATTACAAGAGATTTATGAACGAAGGGTGCAACCTTTTTCTTGCAAGCGTGCAAAGATCTTTTCGAGCAACGGATTGATATCGTTGTCGGTGAGCGTTGCTTCGGCAGAACGGAAGTACAAACTAAATGCTACACTCTTTTTGCCGGCCGCAATTTGTGCACCTTGATAGACGTCGAATAAAGCAACGGTTTCTAACAACTTTCCGCCTGCTTTAGCAATGATTTTTTGAATTTCCGCTACGGGCAATTCTTCGTCGCACAAGAGTGCTAAATCGCGCTCCACGGCAGGAAAACGAGGAAGCGGTTTGTACAACGTGCGTTTTTTCTCCATGGCGTCAAATAGCGGTTGCAAGGAAAGTTCAGCAACGTAAGTACGAGCGCCTAAGTCGTAGCGTTCGGCAGTGTCGGGATGCACCTCGCCAAAAGTGCCAAGGCAAATGTCGCCCGAATATACCGATGCTTGACGACCGGGATGCAAGAACGGTTCGGCAGAGCGGACAAAATCTGCATTGATACCGCAAACGGCAAGCAACGTTTCGATGATACCCTTGAGAGTGAAGAAGTTTTCTTCCTCACCGTAAATGCCAAGAGCCAACGTCGGGATTTCTGCCGGTTGCTCGTTGAGCGGCAACGAGCGAGGAACAAAACGTTTGCTCACTTCAAAGAAACGTACAGCGGTGTTTTTGCGGTTGTAGTTGGTGGCAAGAACGGTCAACATGCTGGTGATCAGTTGTGTCCGCATAACGGAATATTCTTCACCCAAGGGGTTAAGCAACGTAACAGCAACACGACGAGCGTCGTCTTGCGGCAGCGCCAAAGTATCCAACGCTTTGCCGCTGATAAACGAATAGGTCGAAATTTCTTGCATACCTTGTGCGATTAGGCAGTCTTTAATTTGTGTGGTATGCAAACGTTCGGGCAATTGTTTGCCGCGAACAATAGAACCGGTCATAGGGGTGGATACAATGTGGTCGTATCCGTAAACGCGCATAACTTCTTCGGCCAAATCGGCACGACCTTCCACGTCGTCACGGAACGAGGGAACGGTGCATGTTAACACGCCATCTTGCAATGTGGTTGCAATTTCCAAACGATTAAGAATATCTACCATGGTATCGGTGGGAACGTCAACACCAAGTAAGGCGTTGATGCTTTCGGCGGTAACGTTCAGCACGCGGGCAGGCGGCAACGGTTCGTGACGGTCAATGACACCGTCAATGATGTCGCCGGCATCCAATTCTTCGATCAATTGTAATGCACGGTTCATGGCATATTCCACGCCGATCAAATCTACGCCTTTTTCAAAACGAGCCGATGATTCGGTGCGCACACCCAAAGCACGAGAGGTGCGACGAACGCTGTCACGACGGAATTTGGCGCACTCGAACAGCAAATCGGTGGTATCGTCTTTGATTTCGCTGTTAAGACCACCCATAATACCGGCAAGGCAAGACGGGGCTTTGGCGTCGGCAATGACCAACATTTCTTCGTTGAGTGTGTGCGGTTTGCCATCCAGTGTGACGATTTCTTCGTCTTTTTCGGCGCGGCGCACGATGATTTGAGCACCGGCAATGTCGCGCAGATCAAAGGCGTGCATCGGTTGACCGGTTTCGAGCATAACAAAGTTTGTGATGTCGACAATGTTGTTAATGGGGCGCATACCTGCCGAGCGCAAACAATCTTTTATCCAATCGGGAGAAGGGGCAATGCGCAAATTGCGCACCACACGTCCCATATAACGCGGACACAAGTCATAGTCTTTTACGGTGATGTCGATATGTTCTTTGATGTTACCGCCAACGGTGTGATAAGAGGGTTGCGGTGCACGGAAATCTTGTTTAAGAGCCACGGCAATTTCTCTGGCAACGCCCAACACGCTTTGGCAATCGGGGCGGTTGGCGGTAATTTTGAAATCAATGACAACGTCGTTCAGGTGCAGAACATCGCGCATATCGGTGCCGGTGGGGACATCTTCTTTCAAAATCAAAATACCGTTTACTTCGGCACCTTCATAATCGGATTCTTTCAGGCAAAGTTCTTCGCCGGAGCACAACATACCGTCAGAGGGCAAACCACGCAATTTGCCGCGCTTGATATGCATACCATTAGGCAACAACGAGTCGTGCAAAGCGGCAGGAACTAAAGCACCCTCAAACACGTTTTGTGCGCCTGTGATAATTTGGATCGGTTCTTCGGCGCCAACGTCCATTTGGCAGATTTGCAGTTTGTCGGCGTCGGGATGTTTTTCTAACTTTAAAATACGTGCGGCAACAACGTTGCTCATAGTGGCAGAAAGGTCTTCGATGCTTTCCACCTCGAAACCGCTGAGCACCATCTTTTCGCACAGTTCGTCTACGCTGACGGGAATATCCACATAGCGTTTAAGCCAATTTAACGAAATTTTCATCGCGATGTTCCTCCTTTAAAACTGTTCCAAAAACCGCTGGTCGTTTTCGAACAGCAGACGGATATCACTGATTTTATAACGCGTGGTTGTTAAGCGGTCTAACCCGATACCGAAAGCAAAACCGGAATATTCCTCGGGGTCGATGCCGCAGCCTGCAAGCACGCGGGGGTGTACCATGCCGGCACCCAAAATTTCAATCCAGCCGCTGCCTTTGCAAACACGACAACCTTTGCCGCCGCATTCGGAACAAGTAACGTCCACTTCGACACTCGGTTCGGTGAACGGGAAGAAGGAAGGACGGAATTTCACTTTGGTTTCGGGACCGTAAATTTCATGGGCAAATTGTTCCAACACACCTTTTAAATCGCACAAGGTAATGCCTTTGTCCACGACCAAACCCTCCACTTGGTGGAAAACAGGGGAGTGAGTGGCATCCACTTCGTCTGCACGGAACACGCGGCCGGGGCAAATGATGCGAATGGGCGGTTTGCGTTGTTCCATGGTTCGCGCTTGCGCTGCCGAAGTTTGGGTGCGGAGCAACAAGTTTTCTGCCAAATAGAAGGTATCTTGCATATCGCGAGCGGGGTGATCTTTGGGAACGTTGAGTGCTTCGAAACAATATTTTTCGGTTTCCACTTCGGGACCGTCGACAACGTCAAAGCCCATGGATTGGAAAATATCCACCAAATCGTTCAAAACAATGTTGAGCGGGTGTAAACCACCGTTTTTTGTTTTGGTGCCGGGCAAGGTGACGTCGATAGTTTCTTCTTTGAGTTGTTTTTCCTTTAAAGCGGAAAGAATGGTTTGCTCACGCTCGGTTAAAGCGTTTTCTAATTCGGCGCGCAATTGGTTGATGAGTTGTCCCATTTGCGGGCGTTCTTCTGCCGGAACAGCGCCCATGCCGCGCAACAATCCGGTTACTTCACCTTTTTTCCCCAACAAGCGAACGCGAAAATCTTCCAGCTCTTTTGGGGTTTGCAGACAAGCCAGTTCCTCAAGTGCTTGTTTGCGCAAGGATTCTAATTTTTCTTTCATAGCTGCATTACTCCTTTAAAAATAAAAAAGCCCTCATCCCACAAAGGGACGAAGACAACTCCGCGGTACCACCCACATTTTCGCCGTTTGGCGAACACTCACGACCGTTAACGAGGTCAGCCGTCGGCACCTACCTTCCTTTTTTGAAAAAGAAACTCAATGTCGCCGCTCAAGAGTGAACTTCTGCGAAGGCCGGTACAAGTCGCTTTCAGCCGATGACGACTCTCTCTGCTGTATCGGGTACACCGCATACTTTCTCTGTCTATGCGTTATCAATTTACAGTATAACACCTACCTTTAAAAAAAGCAAGGGGGAAAGTCAAAACTTTGCCGAAAAGCAAAGAAGAATTACGTAAAATCGGTTTACAGTTTTATTTTTTTGTGTTATACTAATTCCATATATGAAAACAACCAGTGGGGAGGGGAAGGTTATGATATCCGTTGTCACATCCGGGAAAGGCGGTGCCGGCAAATCTACGGTTTCTGCAGGTTTGGGTTGCGCGTTGGCGCACCGTGGTCGGCGAGTTTTGCTGGTGGACGGTGATGCAGGGTTACGCAGTTTGGACGTGATGCTCGGTATTGCCGGGACAGCCGTTTACGATATGGCCGATGTTCTTTCCTCTGCCTGCCAACCCACTAACGCGATTTATCCTTCGCCAATTTGCCCGAATGTTTTTGTTTTACCCGCACCTGTTAATTTGGAACAACTTGCCCAGCCCGAAGCAATGGCGGGGTTGTGCCGCGAATTGTCGGCTTTTTACGACGAAATTATTGTGGATTGCCCTGCGGGCATTGGTCGGGGGTTTAAGGCGGCAATTGCAGGAGCAGACAGAGCATTTGTGGTTACCACACCGGATATGGTGTGTGCCCGCGATGCGCAAATTGTTTCCAGATTGCTTAAAAAGCACGATATTCCGGCACGGCTTATTATTAATCGGTTGCGTCCTCAGCCGATTTTGCGTGGCAAAATGCCGGATATTGATGAACTGATCGATACGGCATCGTTGCAACTGATCGGCGTTTTACCGGAAGACGAAGAAGTAGCGGTTGCCAATGCTTACGGTAAACCATTGCCGGTGGAAAGCAAGGCGGCTGTTTGTTTTGCCAACATTGCGGGGCGCTATATGGGAGAAGATATCCCTTTGTTTTCCTTTAAGTAACAAAAGAAAAGGAGAGGTTTTGATGAACATTGCTTTAATGGCACATGACTCCAAAAAAGAATTGATGGTACAGTTTTGCATTGCATATTGCGGAATTCTTAACCGTCATCACTTGTGTGCAACAGCCACTACCGGAAAATTAATATCCGAAGCAACGGGTTTGCAAATCACGCGGTATTTAAGCGGTGGGCAAGGCGGTGCTCAACAAATTTCTGCTCGTATTTCTTGTGACGAAATTGATTTGTTGCTCATTTTCCGTGACCCAATGGCGCATACGGAACAAGAATCCACAGAAAACGATATTTTGCGTTTATGTGATATGCGCAACATTCCGGTTGCTACCAATATTGCCACCGCCGAAGTGCTGATTCACGGTTTGGAACGCGGTGATTTGGATTGGCGTAACATTGTAAATCCCAAAGGGATTTTGTAAAACTATATTAAAGAAAAGAGCGAAAAACCATGGGACTAATTACCAAAGCTATTCGCGGAACACAGGATGTGTTACCTTCACAAAGCCACGAATGGCAATATATTGAACGTACGTTGTTGCAAATTGCGCGTGACTACGGATACCGCGAAATTCGCACGCCGGTGTTTGAACACACAGAACTGTTTCAACGTTCGGTGGGGGAAACCACCGACGTGGTACAAAAAGAAATGTATACGTTCGACGACAAAGGCGGTCGTTCTATCACACTTCGTCCCGAAGGCACAGCAGGTGCCATGCGCATGTTGTTGGAACACGGACTGAATAACGATGCCTTACCTGTTAAAACAGCGTACGTTACTTCGTGCTATCGTTATGAAAAACCGCAAGCCGGTCGTTTGCGGGAGTTTCATCAGTTCGGTGTGGAATGTTTTGGCACCGCTTCACCTGCGGCAGACGCCGAGGTGATTGCTCTTGCCGCAACAGCACTTAAAGAACTTTCGGTAACAGGGGTTTCTTTGCATATCAATTCGATTGGTTGTCCCACTTGTCGCAAAGCGTATCATGAAGCGTTAAAAGCTCATTTTGCTGCTTGCCGTGAAGAATTGTGTGAGACTTGCCAGGGTCGTTTAGAACGGAATCCCATGCGTATTTTGGATTGCAAATCACCGATTTGCTCGGCAATTGCCGCCAAAGCTCCGCTTATCACCGATTATTTGTGTGACGATTGTGCGGCGCATTTTGCGGCGGTGCAGGCATACCTAACCGAGGCTGAAATTGAATTTTCGCTTGATCCGCACATTGTTCGCGGCTTGGATTATTACACCCGCACGGTGTTTGAGTTTGTTTCGGATGCTCTGGGTGCACAAGCGGTTGTTTGTGGCGGCGGTCGTTACGACGGTTTGTGCGAAGAATTGGGTGGTCCGCATTTGCCCTCGTTGGGATTTGGCATGGGTCTGGAACGTTTGTTAATGGTTATGCACGCGCAGGATTGTCCTTTCCCGAATAATAAAGAGTGTGATATTTATTTTGCTTCGATGGGCGAAGCGGCGGCAAAAAAATGCTTTGCACTTGCGACTCAGCTTCGTCAAGGCGGCATCTGTGTGGAATGCGATACCGTTGGAAGAGGGCTTAAAGCGCAAATGAAATACGCTGATAAATTGGGTGCTTTGTATACCGTTGTGGTGGGTGACAACGAGCTTGAAACCGGTGTTGCGCAACTGAAAGACATGAAAACCGGTGAGCTGACTGAAATTACTTTAGACGGTAGTTTGTATACCGTGCTGTATAACAAAACGTTAGACCGTCAATTAGCAGGATTAATGGAAAGCGTGGTAGAATAAATGGAAACCATTCAAGGATTAAAGCGCAGTCGTTACTGTGGAGAATTCCGTCGTGAACATGCCGGAGAAACGGTTACCGTGTTCGGTTGGGCACAACGTCAACGCGATTTGGGTCAATTGATTTTTATTGATTTGCGTGATCGCACCGGTATTGTACAATTGGCGTTTGATGAGAACACCTCCCGCGATGTGTTTGAAAAAGCATTTACCGTTCGTGGGGAATATGTTTTGGCAGCAACCGGTGTGGTGAGAGTGCGTTCTTCGATTAACAACGAAATTCCGACAGGTGAAGTGGAAATTGCTGTCACGGAATTGCGGATTCTCAACAAAGCGGAAACCCCTCCGTTTGAAATTTTGGAAAATTCCAACACGGCGGAAGCTATGCGCTTGAAATATCGTTATTTGGACTTGCGCCGCCCTGATTTACAACGCAATTTGTTGTTGCGCCATAAAATTGCCAAATCCACGCGTGACTATTTTGATTCGCAAGGATTTATCGAACTGGAAACACCGATTTTGGTACGTTCCACGCCGGAAGGCGCACGTGACTTTTTGGTTCCCTCTCGTGTGCACAAAGGTGATTTTTATGCATTGCCGCAATCACCGCAATTGTACAAACAATTGTCCATGGTTGCCGGCTTTGACCGTTATTTCCAATTAGCACGTTGCTTCCGTGACGAAGATTTGCGTGCCGACCGTCAACCGGAATTTACGCAAATCGACTTAGAAATGTCGTTTGTTGATGTGGAAGATGTTTTGAGCATTGGTGAAGGTTTTATTCACCATGTGTTCAAGGAAGTTTTGAATGTGGATATTCCGCTGCCGCTTCCCCGCATGACGTATACTCAGGCGATGGAACGTTTTGGTTCGGACAAACCGGACACTCGTTTTGCTATGGAACTGCAAGATGTCAGCGACATCGTTAAATCGTGTGGATTTGGCGTGTTCACCTCTGCTATTGAAGGTGGCGGCTCAGTCCGTGCTATTGTGGCAAAACAAGCGGTTACCACTCTTACCCGTAAAGAAATTGACAAATTGACCGAACATGCTCGCGGTATTGGCGCCAAAGGTTTGGCGTGGGTGCGATTGACAGACGATGGTGTCGCTTCGTCGTTTGGTAAGTTCTTGACAGAAGACGAAATGTCTGCTTTGCTTGCAGCTGTAGGTGCCGAAAAAGGCGACGTTGTCTTGTTGGTTGCCGACACGGTTTCCAAGCTGGTGTTGTCGGTGCTTGGCGCTTTGCGCTTGGAAGTTGCAGAAAAACTGAACATCCCTCGCGAAGGATATAATTTGCTTTGGATTACCGAATTCCCGTTCTTTGAATGGGATGCCGAACAACAAACGTGGGTTGCCATGCACCATCCCTTTACTTCACCGCTTGACGAATGTATCGAGTATTTGGAAAGTGATCCTGCTCGCGTGTTTGCCAAAGCGTACGACTTGGTGCTTAACGGTATTGAACTTGCCAGTGGTTCTATCCGTATTACGAATCCGGATTTGCAAAAGCAAATGTTCCGAGCACTTGGTTTATCGGACGAGGTGTCGTATGCAAAATTCGGCTATTTGACCGATGCTTTCAAATACGGTGCACCTCCGCACGGTGGCATGGCGTTGGGACTTGACCGTTTGGTTATGCAAATGCTTGGTGCAGCCACGTTACGTGATGTGGTGGCTTACCCGAAAGTGCAAAATATGACCGAACTCATGACACAATGCCCCTCGTCGGTTGATGAATCGCAGTTGGCCGAGTTGGGATTGTCGGTATTACCAACCGAAGAATAAAAGAACAAAAGCGGCAGATAAACAATCGTTTATCTGCCGCTTTTTCTTTTGTGAAATTTATTTTTTGCGCAATTTATCGAACAACAGTACACCGGCTAACAGTAAACCGGCAGCCCCTGCCGCAATGGCTATTTCTAACAACGCGGGATCTTTGAACCGTTCCACAATCGGTTCGGCGGTTTGAGAAAAGGAATAGAATTGCCAATCTAACCATTCGTCTTCGGCAAGACCTTTTTCGGGACAGGTGTAATCTGCAAATAACGAAATGCTCAAAACAGAAGATTGACCGGCTTCCAATTCACGGTGCAGCAATAATCCGCTTGTATCGTTAATGGTGCTGTACGGCCCTTCAAATAGGACGTTTTCTCCTTCGGCAACACGAAGAATTAAGTGGTTTAGATATCGCAACGACGTTTCGTTATCAAAGGGGAGTTTTACGGTATCCAGCGCAATAGTGCGCGTGATTTTTGTGTTGTTAACCAGCGTTAGTGTTCCTTTTGCGACATACGATTCACCGGCCTTTAAGGTGGGGCGTTCCCAAAACGCAAGCGAGTTTTGCGCAGAAAGAATCACCGTTTCGCCTTGCTCGGATAACGCAATGGTTTGTGAATTGTTGGCTTGTGCTGTTGCTGAAACACTGAGCAAGAGTGACAAAACCAAAGCAAGACCGATAACAATTATGCGTCTTTTCATAAATGATCACTCTCCTCTTGTTTGTTTCGGCGGGTAAGCACGATAGATAAAACAACAGCAACCAAAACAAAGGTAGCCAAAACAACCACCAATCCGGCCGGTAAGCCCAAAATACGCAATCCGGTTTGCGGTTCACCGGCGGTGATGTTGCCGGGGAAGGTGATGGGAGCTGTTGCTAACACTTCGGTTGTGGTGGTGGGGGTAGCATCCGACAACGGGTTTTTGTTTTGTGACAATAAAGCTATTTGTTTGGCAGAGAGAGCGGTGTTATAAACTAACACGTTATCTAAAGTGGCGCTCAAGGGCTTTTCACCTTGGAATCCGCCGCCAACCACAAAGGTGCGTAAATCCATTTCTTCTACCGAAAGATCGATTGTTTGTTGTAAATAAGCGGTACCATCTACATAAACTGCCACTTCGGTATCCGAAAACGTTAGGGCAATATGATGCCATTTGTTGGTGGGTAAAGCTGCAGTTGCTCCCGAAGAAACGGGGCGGAAAAGCGTTATTGGATCAATGGTACGGTCTTGTATTTCCAAACAAATGCCGTTGATGCCCTTTTCTTCGTCTTTTTTATCAAGGGAGAGCGTTACATATCGGTTTTCATTTTTGTAGACTGTCAGTAATTTGTGATCGGTTTCATCGGTTGTTTCAAAGGGGGTATGTTTTACCCAGGCGGAAAAAGTAAAAGACGATAATTCCTTCACTTTGGCGGTGGCCAAACGTAAATATTGATTTTCGCCATTTAGTTTTACTGCGTCACCTTTAATACCATTGGCTCCCCAAGAAAACGTGTCGGGGTCTGATTTTTCTTTTCCGTTGTAATAATAAACATAGTCGGGCACTTCTTCAGATTCCGCCACCAAAGGCATTGCCTCAACAACCGGTTCTTGCGGTGTTTCTGCCGGCTCGGCCAATACGGGGGAAGCCATCAAGAAGCAGCAAAGCAAAGCCGTGATGGCGGTACGGAAAATGTGAAACTTCATACGATAAGCTCCTTTTAGCGATAGTACTTGTAATAGGCGACTACGGTGCAACGTTTTTCGGTAACGGTATCGTCGCCGGTAATCAGCACACCGTTACGGCTCATTAAATCACCGTATTCCAATGAGGAAAGAGGACATTCAAAGGGGACGGTGCCGTTTTGAAAACGTAGCTCCAAACGTTCACTGCTGACACAGATACGTCCGTCTTTGCCGATGACAATTTCACCGTTTACTTCGCGACGTACGGCATAGGTGATTAATTTGCCATCCAAAGCAGCAAAAGGGGACGGTTGCTCGCGACGCTTAAAAAACCATGCCATGCACCATTTCTCCTCACTTTTTATAATACTACATTTTACTCTTTTTAAAGTATGCTGTCAATAAAATACCGAAAAATTCATATTTTAATACTTGTCATTCCGATGACGCATGTTATAATAGTAATTAAGAGATAAAATCGGTAATAGTATCTATTAACAACGGAGAAGTTATGAAAAAACATTTTCCAAAAGTGGCGGTTTGGCTGTGTTTGTGCATGCCGTTTGTAGCCGTTCTTTTTAAGCACTTTTTTTTACAAGGATATATCGTGGGCGATAATGCCTATCAATTGCAGTTTTGGCAAGGGGTTCTTCGCTCTTTGCCGTATCTTCCGTTGCAATTGGCGCCGATAGCGCTTGTGTTTTGCTTTGGTTTTTTGTTTCGCGAGCGCGGGAGATATCTTTACGGCATGATTGTCAACGCCATCTGTACCGTTATTGCGGTAATTGATCTTGTGTATTTTCGCGCGTACAACGTGCTACCCGCCGTGATCATGTTGCCGCTTGCCGGCTCACAAGGTGGGTCAAGCACTATTTTACAAACACTTCCCACGTTGTTTGTTTGGTCGGACTTGCTTTTTTTAGTCGATTTTGCGGTGTGGGGTGTTTTGTTTCATTGCGTTTCCCGCTATGGTTGGCGCAAGGAATATAACCCGAAATATCGACCACATCTTACTGCGCTGACAGCCGCTGTTTCTGCTTTTGTGTTAGCGTTTGTTCCGATACTCAGTTGCTTTTCTTGGGATAACGGTGCCTACCGTCGTTTGTACATAACGTCTGACACGGTGCAAAAGTCGTTGTATTTTTCTTTTCTTGGTTTTCATGGTGAGGATTTTGCCCAAACGGCGTCGGGCAAAGTGACAACAACAACCATGTCAGAGTGGGACAAAGATGTTCGGCAAACGTATTTTGATTGGAAATTACAAGACGAAAAGGATAGCTCTTTTTTTGGACAGTCGGCGGGTAAGAATGTATTGATTATCCAAGTGGAATCACTGGAAAATTTTGTGATTGGCCAGTCTTTAAGCGGGCAAGAAATTACACCGAATCTGAATCGGTTAGCACGCGGTGGCTATCATTTTTCCAACATCTACGAACAGGTCAAATGCGGTAACAGCTCGGACTGTGATTTTATGATGATGACTTCATTGTTGCCGCCGAACAAGAGTTACGCGTTTGGTTCTTATACCGAAAACGAGTATCTTACTTTACCTACAATTCTTAAAGACAATGGGGGATACCACTCCTCCTATTTTCACGGTGCCACAGACAGCATTTGGAATTATCAAGACATGCTCAGCGGTACACTCGGCGTGGACAATGTTCACATGGATTATGAACAAGACCATTTGCTCAACGGCTACTTGTCGGACGAAAGTTTTGTACGTCAGACTCTCAAAAAGCTGGATGAGCAGCCGCTTACATTACCTTTTTATGCGCACGTGGTAACGTGCTCATCTCATATTCCGTTTATGACGCCACAACGGCTTTCTATGGTAAAAGAGTTGTCGGATCATCCCATGGGCAGATATTTGCAGGCAATGCATTATGTGGATGAACAAATCGGCAAATTATTAGACGGCATGGAACAGCGTGGTCTGCTTAAAGACACGTTGGTGATGGTGGTTGGTGACCATGGCGGGATACATAAATATTACCCGCATTATATCAGTGGACTCGACCGAAAGGTCTGTGAAGATTGGTTTTTGAAAGACGAAAAATATACGTTGCCGCTCATTTTTTACAATACGGACATTCAAAATCCGAAAAACTTTTCGGTAATTGGTGGCCAAATTGATGTTTTGCCGAGCTTGTTGCACCTTTTAGGCGTGCCGCCCGAGCAGTACGAAGCAACGTTGCTTGGCAGAAACTTGTTTGGAACTACCCGCAGTTTTTGCATTCAAGATGATGGAGTGTTGTATGGCACATTGAGCGAAAACGATTATGAAGTGGCTAAAACCGTCTATTATTTGTCGGATACACTTATTCGAAGCAATACGGTGCTAAACAGTGGGGAGGAGTAAGCGTGAAAGCAGCTCGCGCGTTGTTGATAGTAAATCCTGTGGCAGGAAAAACCAAGGGGAAATCCGCTTTGTTTACCTTGGTAAACGGATTATGCCGCGAAGGATACGAAACGACGGTTTATACCACTGCCGCCCGTAATGAAGCACACAATATCACCAAAAAGCTGGCAGGAGAGCACGATTTGGTTGTTTGCTGCGGTGGGGATGGAACGCTTAATGAGGTAATCAACGGATTGCTTGATTGCCAAAAGAAAGTGCCACTTGGGTATATTCCTGCGGGAAGCACCAATGATTTTGCCAACACTCTCCAATTAAAAACACAACCCGCTGCCGCTTTGCGCGCTGTGTTGGAAGGGGAGGATAAGCCGATTGATGTTGGCTTGTTTAACGGTTCGCGTCATTTTGCTTATATTGCTTCGTTTGGCGCGTTTACAGCCGCATCGTACAAAGCACCGCAAACCACAAAAAATGCTTTGGGACATTTGGCATATATTTTGGAAGGTTCCAAAGAACTGTTTTCACTACAAGCATATCCGCTTACTGTGAAAACCAAAACCGCCGAATATAGCGGTGAATATGTGTTTGGTGCGGTGTGCAACTCCACTTCGGTTGCTGGATTGGTCAAACTTCATGCCGATATGGTGGATATGACAGACGGTTTGTTCGAGGTTGTTTTGGTTCGACGCCCCAAAAACGCAAGTGATCTCGGCAAAATTATTGCATCAATTAATGCCGGTGTATTTGATACCGATATGTTCGAGTTCTTTAAAACAGACAAAGTAACGTTTCAAATGTCTACACCGTTGCCTTGGTCGTTGGACGGCGAATATGCCGAAGGCGACCAAACGGTAACGATAGAAAATATTCCGCAATCTATTATTATACGTCATTAAAAAAGAAGGGTAGGAAAAATTTTATGGCTTGTTGTAAAAAAACAAAATCTTGTGCAAAACCGGTTGCGGTGTTGACCGATGCTCAAAAACCGTTTCCTCGTGTGTGCGCACACCGTGGCTTTAAGAGTGTTGCCCCCGATAACAGTTTTCCGGCTTTTGCCACCGCTGTTTCGTTGGGTGCCGATGAAATCGAGTTTGGTTTGTGGTACACGGCTGATGAAGTGGTAGCTTGTGTTGCCGAACCGGATATCAGCCTTATCAGCAATGGCACGGGTATGGTTTGGGACTTAACGTTCGATGATCTGCAAAAGTATGATTTTGGCTCGATTTTCAGCAAAGAGTATGCCGGCTTGACGCCCATGACCTTTGAAGCAATCTTGCAACAATTTGCTCGTCGTGTGGTTATGAATATTTTCATTGGTGTTGCCGGAGAAGTGGGCGATCGTGAAAAAGAAATGCTCACAAAAATCATTGCGTTGATTGATTTCTATGATTGCCGCGATTTTGTTTATTTGACTTCGGCAAGCGCGGATTTGCTAAAACAAGCTCGTGCATTGGATAAAAACATTTCGCTTTGTTTTTGCCAAACAGATGATACCCCGTGCGATGCCGTACAAGTCGCGGTGGATTGTGATTGCAAACGTGTCCAATTCTCCACAGTGTATGCGAGTGCCGAGCGCGTAGAAACAGCGCACAAAGCCGGTTTAAAATGCGGTATCTATTGTACCAACACTCCTGCCGAAGCCAAAGATGCTTTGGCACTTGGAGCAGACACCTTGCTCACCGACGATTATTATCAAGTAGCCCGCGCAGTTAAATAACAATATCAAACCATAAAACAAGCGCCTGACCATTTGGTCAGGCGCTTGTTTGTTGTTGATTGTTTATTGGAATTTTTTGCGAGCAACGTAAGTGGTGTGCAAGCAATGATGTGCTTTGTGACCACCGATACCGTCGTCAAAGAATTCTTCGTACAACTTTTTGATAATGGGGGATTCGTGCGATTTGCGCAACGTCATGGCTTCGTCTTGTGCATACAAGGCTTTGGCGCGCAACGTTTTCAAATCGGTGAAGCTGCGCACGGAAGCGGGTTGAATGGGTTGACCGCCACCGTTGACACAACCGCCGGGGCAACACATGATTTCAACGAAATCCCAAGGGGCGTTGCCGCTGCGAATGGTATCCATGATGTAGTTTGCGCTGGCAATACCGCTGGCAACTGCCACGCGAACCGTCATACCGGCAATGTTGTAGGTAGCTTCTTTAAGACCGTCGGTACCACGCACTTCGTGGAATTCCACTTCTTTGTTGTCTTTGCCGGTCAACCAGTCGTTAGCGGTACGCAGTGCCGCTTCCATAACACCACCGGTTGCACCGAAGATAACAGCAGCACCGGTATCTTCGCCAAGAGGCATATCAAATTCTTCGTCCGGCAAAGCGGTGAATTTGATGCCGGCTCTTTCGATCATGCGAGCCAATTCACGAGTGGTGATAGCAATATCGATATCCGGTACACCTGCAGCATTTTGATCGTCACGAGCAGCTTCGAATTTCTTTGCGGTACAAGGCATAACCGAAACGTTTACGATATCTTTGGCGTCAATGCCCATTTTTTGAGCGTAGTAGGTTTTGATGACAGCACCGGTCATTTGTTGGGGAGATTTGCAAGAAGACAAGTGACCGAGCAAATCGGGATAGTAGTATTCTGCAAATTTTACCCAACCGGGCGAACAAGAAGTAATCATGGGCAACGTGCCGCCGTTTTTCACACGGCCGACAAATTCGTTGGCTTCTTCCACGATGGTAAGGTCGGCACCAAAGTTGGTATCAAACACTTTTTCAAAGCCCAAACGACGTAATGCGGCAACCATTTTTCCTTCGACGTTGGTGCCGATCGGCATACCAAACTCTTCGCCCAGCGCGGCACGCACCGCAGGAGCGGTCTGCACCACGACGTACTTGTCGGGATCGGCAAGCGCCGCCCATACCTTCTCGGTGTCGTCCTTCTCGGACAGAGCGCCGGTCGGGCAGACGTTGATGCACTGACCGCAGGACACGCAAGGCACGTTGTCGAGGTCCAGCTCAAACGCGCAAGCGATGTGGGTGTCGATACCGCGATCGTTCGCGCCGATGACCGACACGAGCTGCTGCTTACAAGCGGCGACGCAACGACGGCACAGGATGCACTTGTTGTTGTCGCGCACGAGGTGAGCGGCGGAATCGTCAATCTTGAACTCGGGCTTGAAGCCGTCGTACTTGCCGGAATCCTCTACGCCGTAGTCGCGGCACATCTTCTGCAGTTCGCAGTTGGTGGAGCGCACGCAGGACAGGCACTTCTTGTCGTGGGTGGAGAGGATCATCTCCAGCGTGGTCTTGCGGCTCGCCTGCACCTTCGGGCTGTTGGTGATGACCTCCATACCCTCGGACACGGGATACACGCAAGCGGTAACCAGACGCGCAGGGCGGCCGCCCTCGCTGACCTCGACCATACAGATACGGCAAGCGCCGATCTCGTTGATCTCTTTGAGGAAGCACAGAGTGGGGATCTCCACGCCGGCATAACGGGCGGCTTCCAGAACGGTCGCGCCCTTCGGCACGCTGACCGCGATGCCGTTGATCTTAATGTTAATCATATCCATTATATCCACACTCCTTTCTTACTGTTTGCTGATGGCCTTGATCTTCTTGCAGGAAGCAAGGCAGGCGCCGCACTTGACGCACTTAGAGGTGTCGATGGTGTAGCTCGGCAGCTTGTGGCCGGGAGCGATATAATCAGTCTTGGAGATCGCATCCGCCGGGCAAGCGCGCGCGCACATACCGCAGCCGATACACTTATCCTGATCGATGGTGAAGGAGAGCAGGTCCTTACATACGCCGGCAGGACACTTCTTGTCGACCACGTGAGCAACATACTCGTCGCGGAAGAACTTCAGCGTCGACAGCACGGGGTTGGGAGCCGTCTGGCCCAGACCGCAGAGGGAGTTCTCCTTGATGTAGTAGCACAGGCGCTCCAGCTCGTCGATGTCCTCGAGCGTGCCCTTGCCCTGCGTGATCTTGTCAAGCTGCTCAAGCAGACGCTTGGTGCCGACACGGCAGGGGGTGCACTTACCGCAGGACTCGTCAACGGTGAACTCGAGGAAGAACTTCGCCATATCCACCATACAGGTGTCCTCGTCCATAACGATCAGACCGCCAGAACCCATCATACAGCCGATGGCAATGAGGTTGTCGTAGTCAACGGGGGTGTCGATGAGGTCAGCAGGGATACAACCGCCGGAAGGACCACCTGTCTGAGCGGCCTTGAACTTCTTGCCGTCCGGAATACCGCCGCCGATCTCATCAATGATCTCGCGCAGGGTGGTACCCATCGGGATCTCCACCAGACCGGTGTTCTTGATCTTACCGCCGAGGGCGAAAACCTTGGTGCCCTTGGACTTCTCGGTACCCATCGAAGCGAACCACTCAGCGCCGCGCAGAATGATCTGCGGCACGTTCGCGAAGGTCTCAACGTTGTTTTCAACCGTGGGCATACCGTACAGACCCTTGACAGCCGGATAGGGCGGACGGGGACGGGGCTCACCGCGGTTACCCTCGATAGAGGTCATCAGCGCGGTCTCCTCGCCGCAGACGAACGCGCCCGCGCCGAGACGGATGTACAGATCAAAGTCGAAGCCCGAACCGAAGATGTTCTTGCCCAGCAGACCGTATTCACGCGCCTGCTCAATCGCAATCTGCAGACGAGAAACGGCAATCGGGTACTCCGCGCGGACATAGACGTAGCCCTCGGTCGCGCCGATGGCATAGCCGGCGATGGTCATCGCCTCGATGAGGCAATGGGGGTCGCCTTCCAGAACGGAACGGTCCATAAACGCGCCGGGGTCGCCCTCGTCAGCGTTACAAACAACATACTTCTGCGGCGCCTTGTTGGGGGCGG
>JAZROQ010000058.1:0-20233 GCA_045648765.1 Acutalibacteraceae bacterium | reverse complement strand
ATTAAGCGCGTCAAACTCCCGCTTGGCAATATCTTCGTGACAAAACACCTTGATCACTTTTTGCCCGTGAATCATTTCTTCCACATAACCGTTAACGGCGCCAATGGCTTGTTGTTGCTTGACGAAAAACTTGCCGCAACGTGCCCCGATATTTTTGGAAATCACCATCATTAACACAGCATATACCAACACAAAAACCGTAAGTTGCCAACTAGTTTTGAGCATCGCAATCAAAACCGAAACAATGGTAATAATAGACGAAACCGCTTGCGGAATACTTTGCGAAATCATCTGCCGCAACGTATCGGTATCGTTGGTATAACAACTCATTACGTCGCCATTAGTGTGAGTGTCAAAAAAACGTATCGGTAACGTCTGCATGTGTTTAAACATACGATCACGCACGTTTTTTATTACGCGTTGTGTGATACCCACCATAATAAGATTATACAACAATGTAGAAGCAATGCCGACAACGTAAATACCTGCCACACGTAAAATAGCTTTTAGCAATTCATTAAACAGTGATTGGCCATCCAACATCGGACGAATATAATCATCAATCAAAACCCTTAAAAACAAGGAGCCTTGCACGTTGGCATACGTACTCACGCCAATACACAAAAAAACAATAAGAAAGGCAAACCAGTTGGGTACAAATACCAATTTCAGCAACCTCGCGGCAGTCGCTTTATCCATTTTTGGGCGAGGCCCCATGTTAGCCATACGAGCACCGGGACCATGTTGTCTGGGTTGAGGACCTTTGGAAGGGGTCATGCCGGCTCACCTCCCTTTTGTTGCGAACGATACACACTTTGGTAAATAGAAGAAGTCTTTAACAGTTCTTCATGTGTACCCACGGCACTGATTTTTCCTTCTTCCAGCACTACGATTTTGTCGGCTTCTTGCACCGAGGAAATACGTTGTGCGATAATCAACTTGGTAGTATTGGGTAATTCCTCACGAAAAGCGCGACGAATCAAGCTATCGGTATGTGTGTCCACTGCACTGGTAGATTCATCCAAAATCAAAATGCGCGGATTTTTAAGCAAAGCACGCGCAATACACAGCCGTTGTTTTTGGCCACCGGAAACGTTGGCACCACCTTGTTCAATATGTGTATCATACCCATCGGGCAAGGTTCTGATAAATTCATCTGCTTGTGCTAACTGACAAGCATGTTCCAGTTGTTCGTCAGACGCATCTTCGTTACCCCAACGTAAATTGTCTTTGATAGAACCGGAAAACAACTCGTTTTTTTGCAATACCATTGCCACATTATTTCGAAGCGTTTGCAAACGGTATTCCCGCACGTCGACACCGCCAACCAACACGCGACCATCGGTAACGTCGTACAAACGGGGAATCAGTTGCACCAACGTGCTTTTGGAACTTCCTGTTCCACCGATAATCCCCACCGTTTCACCGGAACGAATCGTCAACGACACATTGTCAAGAGCCGGTTTACCTGTGGAAACACCATACGAAAAGGTAACGTTTTCAAAACAAATATCCCCCGATTTTACGGTATCTACTGTGCCGTCCCCGATGTCGCTTTGCTCATTAAGGACTTCGGTAACACGTTGTGCCGATGCTCGAGACATGGTAATCATAACGAGCACCATTGAAATCATCATTAAACTCATCAGAATTTGTTGCACATAAGTAAACAAGCTCATCAGTTGTCCAAGTGTTAAACCCGAACCGTTCACCAACAATTTGGCGCCAAACCACGATAACAATAAAATGCACGCATACATGCTAATCTGCATCAGCGGGGCATTAAATGCAAGCAACCGTTCCGCCGCACAGGAGTCTTTATAAATTGCTTTGGAAACATCTTGGAACTTATCGGTTTCGTGTTCTTCACGCACAAAGGTTTTTACCACTCGAATACCACGCAGGTTTTCTTGCACAATGGTATTCATGCGGTCAAACTTTTTAAACATGCGAGTAAATATCGGAAATGTAAACCGAATCACCAAATATAACCCTATGCCTAAAAACGGAGCAACCACCAAAAACACCAACGATAGTTTAGGGTTGACGTTAAACGCCATAATCAACGAGAACAGGAGCAAAGCAGGAGAGCGCACCGTAATGCGAATAATCATTTGAAAAGAGTTTTGTAAATGCATAACGTCGGTGGTCATACGAGTAATCAAACTGGCAGTAGAAAACTTATCAATGTTGGAAAACGAATAGTCTTGTAATGCATGATACATATCGTGCCGCAAATTACGTGCAAATCCCGCCGAAGCAATAGCAGCGTGTTTACCGGACAAAGCACCGCAACACAAAGAAAGTAATGCACAAAGCGCCAACACACCACCCATTGCCCAAACGTATGCCATGTTCCCATTTTCAATGCCGTTATCCACCAAATAGGCCATCAAAAACGGAATAACCACTTCCAGCACCGCTTCCATTGTTACAAAGGCGGGTGCCAACAGCGCATTCTTTTTATATTGCCGCACACTGCGCGCCAATCGTTTTATCATACGGTTGTTCCTCCCTCCAAATTTTTTTGAATTTTCTCAATCACATCAAAGAAAACATTAAGTTCCGTTTCGGAAATGCCGCGCTTCATGCACGCTTCCAACGCCGCATGTTCTTCTTCCACACGGCAGTGCAGTGACCAAGCTTTTTCAGTTAAGGAAATACATTTAAGCCGAGCATCTTGTTCAACGCTTTGCCGTGTAATCAATCCGTTGCGCTCCATACGTTGCAAAATCTGTGAAGCGGTGGAACGGCGAATCGAAAATTCTCGTTCAATATCCCGTTGATAGATTTTCTCGTTTTGGCAATGGGCCAAAAATCCAATAATGTATCCGTGCATACCCGTCAGGGCATCAATATCGTTTTTTACCGTTGTGGTATCCATGTGCCGCCGAATACGGTTGCTTACTGCACGGATAGCCACACCAATGCGCTTTTCGTCCATATTGTTGTCCTTTCCGAAAAATGTTAGTTGACTAACAAATAACAGTATTCAGTATAACGGTTTTGCCCCACTCTTGTCAACGAAAAAGGAGCGATAACCTGTGAATTTTTTGTAAACAAAAAGGCAATGCAACAGTAGCTGCATTGCCTTTTTGTTTTTATTTGTCCATTAAACGAGAAATTTCGTCTTTAAAGGATTGCACATCTTTGAACTGACGGTAAACCGAAGCAAAACGAACGTAAGCAACCTCGTCAATTTCGCGCAATTTTTCCATGGCATACTCACCAATTTGCTTGGCGGGAATTTCGCGATCCAAAGAGTTTTGCAACTGCGCTTCAATGTCGTTTACAGCACGCTCCAACACTTCCAACGAAACGGGGCGTTTTTGGCACGCACGCAACATACCATTAAACAGTTTGTCGCGGTCAAAGACCTCGCGTGATTTGTCTTTTTTAACAACCACAATGGGTAAGCTTTCGACTATTTCATACGTAGTAAAACGCCGTGTACACGCCAGGCATTCCCGACGCCGCCGAATACGCGAACCTTCGTCGGTCGGGCGCGAATCGATCACTTTGCTTTCCGCAAAACCACAATAGGGACATTTCATCAAAAACACTCCCTTTACAACACAATATATTGTGGTAATTATAGCATTTTTTGCTTGAAAAATCAAGGTTTTTTTGCAATAGACTTGCCATTCTTTTGAAAATCCCGTATACTAAACCATATCGAAAGGGGTGTATAGGATGTCAGATTTTATCTGTTCGCTTTGTCCCCGCCGTTGCCGTGCTTTGCGCACCGACAACAGCGGTAACGGTATTTGCAAAATTCCTAACACCTTGCACATTGCAAGAGCCGCGTTGCACCACGGCGAAGAACCATGCATTAGCGGCACTCGCGGTTCGGGCACCGTGTTTTTTGCCGGTTGTCCTCTTCAATGCGCTTTTTGTCAAAATCACACCATCAGTCGTGGCGTAGCGGGGAAAGCCATAACCCCTTTGCGATTAGCCGATATTTTTTACGAATTGGTCGAACAAGGCGCACACAACATCAACTTGGTAAGTCCCACACCGTATGTGCCTCTTATTAAAAAAGCGTTAAAGCAGTACAACCCACCTGTTCCGATCGTATATAACAGCAGTGGCTATGAACGCGTAGAGACTTTGCGTTCTTTGGAAGGGCTGGTAGATATTTATCTGCCCGATTTTAAATATGTTTCTTCCGAGTTATCCGCCGCTTTATCCAATGCCAACGACTATTCGTCGATTGCCGAACAAGCAATACAAGAAATGATACGCCAAACCGGACCAATGATGTTGGATGATAACGGCATTGCTCAACGCGGCACTATGGTGCGCCATTTGGTGTTGCCGGGACATACCAAAGATTCCTTGTCGGTTATCGACCGTTTGCGCAAAATATTGCCAAACGGTGTTTGGATAAGTTTGCTTTTCCAATACACTCCCCTTCTAACCGTATCGGGCTTCCCTGAACTTTCTCGCCGATTAACCACCCGCGAATGTGATAAGGTTTGGCAGTATCTCATTGACAATGGCTTTACTGACGGTTACGTGCAAGGACGCGAAAGCGCCACAACTACCATGATTCCCGTTTTCGACGGAACCGGCGTATAACATTTAAAGCAGCAGAAACGAAGTATCGTTTCTGCTGCTTTTTTAAATCGATGTCAAAACACCGTCTAGCAGCGCGGCCTCACTTTCGGAATGCGTTACCAAGAAAATGGTTTTCCCGACAAAACGTTCCTTTATTTTTGGGGCAATACGCATTTTAAGTTCTTCATCCAAACCACTAAAAGGCTCGTCTAACAATAAAACATCGCCGCCATATACCAAAGCACGTGCCAAAGCAACACGCCGTTGCATACCACCGCTAAGTTCTGCAGGGTATTTTTCTTGGTGTTCGGCCAATTCCACCGCTTCCAAACACCAATCTATCAATTCTTCGTTTGTTCCCGACAATACCAACGCCACATTTTGACGAACTGTCAACCACGAAAGCAACCGATTTTCTTGAAACATTGTAGCAACTTTCAATTGTTTTGGCACCGTTACCGTTCCGCTTTGCGGCGTTTCCAAACCTGCGATCAATCGCAACAACGTGGTTTTTCCACATCCTGAAGGACCAACAAGCGCATACGTTTTGCCAAGAGCAAACGTTTTGGAAAAGTCATCAAAAATCTTTTTTTCTCCGTACGCAAAAGAAACACGATCAAGTATTACCATGGCGGTTTCCTCCTTTTACGCGCGAAGTAACCATCAAAAACAACTTTTCAAATAACAAACTCAACACAATAACTACCGCCGTCCAAGCAAAGACTTCGGGGGTTTCCAACAGCAATTTGGCGCTTTGAAGCTGTCGACCGATTGAAAAATCCGGTCGGCAAATCACTTCGGCGGCAATGCCGGATTTCCAGGCAAAACCCAACCCGTTTACACAAGCGGTAACCAAGAAAGGGCGTATAGACGGAACATAAATACGTCTGATAACGCGCGCTATCGGCAACCGATACGCTTTTGCCATTTCCAAAAGTTGTTTATCGGTATGGTCTATCCCCTCTTGCACATTTACAAACACAATCGGCAGCACCATTAAAAACGAAATCAAGATCGGTACGGCGTCTACGTGCACCCACACCAATGTGAGAATAATAAACGAAGCAACAGGTGCCGCGCGTATGCAATGAAGCAACGGCGAAAACAACGTTTGTAGCAATGAAAACAAGTGGCATAAAACCGCCAACAACGTACCAACAATGACTGCCGCCAAAAACCCTACCGCAATCCGCAAAAGAGATAGCGCAACTGCTTTCCAAAACAAGGAAGAACCAACCAATTCTCCCAGTGTTTGCAAAACTGCAAGCGGCGTAGGTAACAACAATTCTTGCTGAACGTTAACCGCCAACAACCACCATAGCGCCAACCAAAACACAGCGGCAACAACACCCCGCATCAAACGGTGAAAACGATTATTATCCCTCATAATAAAATCCATCGTCCGGCAATTTTCCGCCTACTGCTTTGGGATTCGCATCGAACAACACGTTATAATAGGCGGAAATTTGCGCTTTCATATCTTTGCCCGAAACAAACACCAACGCGCAATTGGGAATAGCCTTTTTAGCGATTGCTGCTTTGGGAATAATTCCATACTTTTCGCAAAGTGCAGCTGTGGTTTCTACATCGCTTGTTTTTTCAATGGATGTCTTGTATTCTGCCAAGAATGCATCTACCGCTGCTTTGTTTTTCTCTAAAAATTCGCTGCGTACTGCTACACAACCCATCATTAACTTGTTATTTTCACCTGCAACAGCATCCCAAGCGTCATTCATGCCAAAGGCCACACGAACATTCTTGTTTTGTGTAGTCACCGTCGACACCATCGGTTCGGGGACCATTGCCAGCGTAGCTTCGCCTTTATTGAGTTTGGCTACCAGTTCGGTGTTTTCCGTTAAAAACTCAATGTTTACGTCTTTATCGGGGTCAATACCGTTTTTGGAAAGCACATACCGCAAAATGTATTCGGGGTTTGCACCTTCACCGGTAGAATAAATGGTTTTTCCCCGTAAATCTGCTACCGATTGCACAGAATTGCCGTTTTCCAGCATATACAACACACCCAGTGTGTTAACAGCCAACAATTTCACTTTGCCTTGTGTTTTTTGATACAAAGCTGCTGCCATGTTGGTCGGTACCGCGGCAATGTCCAAACCACCGTTGGGATTTGCCAGTTTGGCGCTGATTTCCTCCGGCGAAGTAGCTACCGAAAAGGTATAGTTATTCGTTGCTTTTTCTTCTTCATCGGCTTTCATCAAATTTACCATACCAATACCCGTGGGACCTTGAATCATACCCACACTCACTTCTGCTTTAACAGAAGGAACATCCGGTACAGCCACACCGGCACAACCCGCCGCCATCAACAATAACACGACGGATAAAACAACACTTACTACTTTTTTCATGTGAATTCTCCTATTCTGTAACATAATATATTTTTCCAACCTTGCGAAGAAAACCGGCAACAAGCAACGCATCTTTTGCGCGGTACAAGCTGGAACGCCCCATGTTCAGCACACCGGCAAGTTCCACCATGCTCCGCGGCAACGTAACACTGCCATCTTCTTTTCGCTGGGTTAAAAGATACTGATACAAGCGCCCTTCTGCACTACCGGCAGTGAGCACAGATAATTTGTGGTTAAGAAACCGAATTTTATCCGATAAAAAACAAATGTAATTTTGAGCAATAACAGGATACCGCGATAACCAATCCGACATCTGCTTTTGGGGTATAAAAACCACCGTAACCGTTGTTTTGGCAGTAATGGTCGTAACATACTTTTCTTCTGCGCCGAACAGCGCTGCCACGCCAAACATATTCCCCGCAGACAGCCGATTCATCACCGCCGAACCATCTGTGGCCGTAACAACCACTGTCCCGTCCAAAATCAACCCTACCGCGTTTTGAAAAGAAGAAGATGTATACACTACTTCTCCTTTTTGATACACCTTTGGCAAAGCGCATTCGGCCGCTATCCGTTCTTTGTCGGTTTGCGATATGTCGGCAAACAGTTTGAAACTGCCAAGCTGTTGAGTGGTTATCATCCTACACCTCCTTTTTGAAATTTGTCCCATTTGGGACACTTTTCAATTATATTGTACGCATTTTCCATCAAGTTGTCAAGCAAAACATAAAAAAATTTGTATCACGATTTACTTTTTTAAAAAAATATGGTATGGTAAGTATATATATAGGCAAAAGGAGAGTAACGTTATGAAAAAAACAATTGCCATTATTACAACCATCCTACTGCTTTGCAGCACTCTGGCGTTCGGTGTTTGTGCCGAAGGCTTTGCTTTTCGTGAAATTTCTCGTTCGTGGAACGGCAATTCCCTCATCGTGACATGGAATCAAGCCGAAGCCGGTCAAGATGTCACGGTCGAAGACGTTCTCATTGGCGGAAAAAGTTATGGGCTTTCTCTCGATGCCGGTCGCAATTTGGTCGTCGACCTTTCCCCCTTGCCGGCAGGTATCTACCCCTCGGTAACGTACGAATATGTCACTGCCGAAAAACAAGGTTCTTTTGTTTCGACAACTCCTTTGGTAAAAACAGGAACTGCCACGGTTAATTTGACCGCTGCTTTTAATACCGACGGCACACTCTCTGTCACCGCCACAAGCAACGGTGTTCCGGTGGCAAACTATTCTCTCAAATTAACCATCGGTCGTATGGCAAACATTTCCGGAACAACCGATACCAACGGTAAATATCAATCTCCGTATACCGCAAACGAAGGTGAAACCGCTATATTCGAGGGCGTATCAACCACACATCAAGGCGTACAGTATTCCGCTGTTGCCCCCGCACAGATCACTCGCCCCATCACGGCAACAACCACCGTTTCCACCACCGAAACCACGTTGGCAAACGGTGAAACCACAACAGCAGAAGGCGAAACCACAACCGCCGCAGATACCACCACCGAAGATACTTCTTCTACCGCTACCACGCAAACCTCTTTTGTCGAAACGTTAGTGACAATTCAAGGTGCGGGTACCACTTCTAAAATTGATAAACAAATTGCCCTGAATATCTCCACCGACACCGGTATTTTGGGACTTTTCGAATTAAAACGCGCCGCATTTGACAATCAAGCACGTTTGTTGCTCTCCCCCGAAGATTACGCCGCTTTGATTGGCCGCACTTCCAACACTCTGATGTTGAATGTTTTGTCGGTAGAAAAACAGGTTTCCTATTCCGTTGTTCAAGAAGCAATGAAAAACTCTTCTTATAAAAACCGTGCCGATGAGCAATGGAAACCACTAACCTTTAATCTTTCTTTGTTAATGTTAGACCGTTCGGGCAATACTGTTCCTGTAACGGTTGCTCCCGAAGGCACACTATATACCGTGCAACTCCCTGTCCCCGCCTCTTTAAAAGATTGCTCCGAATGGGCAATCACCACCTTCGACGGCAAAGAATTGATGAAACCGCAATCTCTCACTGTGAAAGACGGCGTTCTCTCTTTCCAAACCAATTCTATGGGAGAATACGTCGTTGTCGGTTTCCCCGCCGATGCTAACAATAAAGCCGGCGGTACCTCGTGGCGTTTGACATTGCTGTTAATTGCCGGTATTTTGTTGCTGGGCGGGGCAGGATTTGTGTTGTACTGGTTTGTTCTGCGCGCACCGCAACCCGCTAAAAAAAAAGAAAACGTTCAAGAAACCGTACAACCGCTAATTCGCGTCGAACCCGAAAGTGACGCCGATATTTTCAGCGGTCGGACCGATATTGACATTGCAACCAAAGAGTCTGAAAACAACGAACAGGAGTAATGCATACCATGAAAATCACCAAAGATATCCGTTATGTTGGTGTTAACGACCACGACATCGATTTGTTTGAGGGTCAATACGTTGTCGAAAACGGCATGGCCTATAATTCCTACGTCATTTTAGACGAAAAAACAGCTGTGATCGATACCGTCGACGCCCGCTTTACGCATGAGTGGATGGATAATTTCCAACACGTTTTAGATGGTGCGCAGCCGGATTATTTGATTGTGCAACACATGGAACCGGACCATTCTGCCAATATCGACAATTTCATGAAAGTGTATCCCCACACCACTATTGTCGCCACCGCCAAAGCATTTACCATGATGGAACAATTTTTCGGCAACGGATACGAAGACCGCCGAATCATCGTTGGCGAAGGAGATACGCTGTCACTGGGCAAACACGAACTTACTTTTGTCACCGCACCCATGGTGCACTGGCCGGAAGTGATGGTTACCTATGACAAAACCGACAAGGTCCTTTTCTCTGCCGACGGTTTTGGAAAATTCGGTGCATTGGACGTCGAAGAAGACTGGGCATGCGAAGCACGCCGTTACTACATCGGCATTGTCGGAAAATACGGCACACAAGTACAATCTCTTCTCAAAAAAGCTGCCGGATTGGATATTGAAATCATTTGTCCTTTACACGGTCCCATACTTTCTGAAAACTTGGGTTACTATTTAAATTTGTATAACATTTGGTCTTCTTACTCAGTCGAAACCGAAGGCATTGTCATTGCCTACACCTCTATCTACGGTCACACCCGCGCCGCGGTGGAACTGTTGGCAGAAAAACTAAAATCCAAGGGTTGTCCCAAAGTTGTGCTCAACGATTTGGCACGTTGTGACATGGCAGAAGCCGTGGAAGATGCCTTTCGTTACAGCAAATTGGTGTTGGCAACCACCACCTATAATGCAGATATCTTCCCCTTTATGAAACAGTTTATTGACCATTTAACCGAGCGTAATTTCCAAAATCGCACCGTGGCGTTTATCGAAAACGGTTCTTGGGCACCGCTTGCTGCCAAAACCATGAAAAGCATGTTGGCAAATTCCAAAAACTTGAACGTTGTCGAACCCACCGTTACCATTCGTTCGGCACTAAATGCCGAAAGCACACAACAATTGGAAACCTTGGCAGAAGAACTTTGTCGCGATTATTTGGCGCAACACAGCGAAACCGCCGACAAAAACGACTTGTCTGCCTTGTTTAATATCGGTTACGGCTTGTACGTGGTAACCTGCCACGACGGAAAAAAGGATAACGGTTTGATTGTCAATACCGTTACACAAATCACCAATACACCCAACCGCATTGCTGTTACCATTCACAAGCAAAACTACTCGCACCACGTCATCAAACAAACCGGTCAAATGAACGTCAACTGTTTGTCGGTCGACGCCCCCTTCTCTCTCTTTGAAACATTCGGTTTCCAAAGCGGACGTAACACCAACAAATTTGCCGATACCGAACCGCTGCGTTCGGATAACGGTTTAGCGTTTTTGCCGCGGCATATCAATTCTTTCCTTTCTTTAAAAGTCGAAGATTACGTCGATTTCGACACTCACGGCATGTTCATTTGTACCATTACCGAAGCGCGTGTTATTTCTTCTGCCGAAACCATGACATACACGTATTACCAAGATCACGTCAAACCAAAGCCCCAAACCGAGGGCAAAAAAGGGTTTGTATGCACCGTTTGCGGCTATGTTTATGAGGGTGACACGTTACCGGAAGATTTTGTTTGCCCTCTGTGCAAACACGGCGCTTCCGATTTTGTGCCGATAAATGCCTAAAAAAGCAAAAAAAGGATGTGCAGCTTTGCACATCCTTTTTTATATCTTAAAAAAACAAACAGATTGAAATATTTTTCTTTAATTCTTGTAATTTTGTGGTATAATACCTTATAAAATATCAAAAAAGGAGGGAAAGTGTGAAGGTTTTTCTTGAAAATTTTAAACGCAATTTTTGGGGCGTGGCATTACCTTCGGTAATCACAGGTTTAGCCGCGGGCATCGTGATCTCCTTTTTTAAATTTTCTGCCGATTTTATCGTGAATGTTTCGGGCAAGTTTTACGCCTTTGCTTCGGCAACCGCTTGGCATGGTGCAATTTTTTTGTGCGTCATTCTTGCACTTTCCCTTTGCGCTTTTTTCATCGCCAAAAAGTTTCCTTTTTCCAAAGGTGGCGGCATCCCTTTTTCCTTTGCCATCAGCCAACTAAACCTTTCATTTAAAATCATAGGCACTTTTTTTGCAACTTTTCTTTCTTCACTCATCACTTTTTTTGTGGGTATTCCTTTGGGGGTCGAGGGTCCCAGCGTTCAGCTTGGTGCTTTGTTGGGCCGGCAATTTTCAAAACCTGAAAACAAAAAAGAGCTGACAACCGCCTCGGCAGGAGCTGGTTTTTGCGCCGCCACCGGTTCTGCACTTGGTGGGTTTTTGTTTTCCTTTGAAGAAATGAAAGGGAAAATCAACGCAAGGCAAGTTGTCTCTGCCCTTTTATGCACTGCCTCTTCCTACCTTTCATCGCTTTTCTTGTGCCATGCTTTTGGTGTGCATTTTTCCCTCTTTGAAAAAGTAAAAATCACCAACTCTCCCAACCTTTTGATCTTCTTACCTCTTGCGGCAGGGGTGCTGTGTGGTGGCGCAGCCGCTCTTTTTACAAAACTTGCCACCACAAACCGAAAACTCTTTAACACTTTCAAGACTTCCAAACCGCTGCCTTTGTTGATTGTTTTTGCAGTTGTTTTTGTTACCGCTTTGTTTGTGGATAATGCGGCAGGTTCGGGGCTCGACCTCATCAAATCGATTTCTTCTCAAAACCTTGTTTTATCCATCGTTGTTTTGCTGTTGGTTTTGCGCACCCTTTTCCTTGTTGTTTCAAATGCTATCGGCATAACCGGAGGGCTTTTTGTACCTTTGCTAACTCTTGGCGCATTAACAGGCACCCTTTGTTTTTTTATTGCAAACCACCTTTTTTCACTCCCCTTGGGTAGTGAAGTGTGTTTTATCGTTTTGTTTGCAGGAGCCTTTATCAGCGCCACAAACAAAATGCCGCTAACTGTTACAGCCTTTTTATGCGAAACACTTTGTGGCTTTGGTGCTCTTCTCCCTGTTTTAGCGACCACGCTTATTTCCTTTTGGGTTTTTAATTTGCTTTGCAAAAAAGACCTTACCGAAGAAGTTTTTGAAGAATTAAAAGAGAAAACAACAAATAACCCCTCATAAAAGCAAAACACGGCTGTGCCAACCTAGATGTTGGCACAGCCGTTTTATCATTTAATTAGTCTTCACGTTTGGTGCCCCAAAAGAACAAGGCCACCGTACCGGGTCCGGTGTGACTGCCAATGGTGGTGCCAATGTCGTTAATAAGCACTTTCCCATTCAATTTCGGAAAACGCTTTTCTACTAACGCTGCCACACTTTGGGCATCTTCCATACAATCCGAATGGCATATATAACATTTCCCGCTATATTGTTCGCCGGCATCGGCACACTCTGCCATACGCTGTACAATTTCCTTGATAACGTTTTGTTTGCCACGAATTTTCATGCGCGGCACCAATTGCCCCAAATTATTCATGTTCAGCAATGGGCAAACGCCAAGCAAACCGCCAAAGAAGCCCGCCGCACGCGAAATACGCCCACCTTTGACATAGAATGACAAATCGGTCGAGAAAAACCAATGATGCATGTTGAGTTTGTTTTCTTCAACCCAAGCGCACAATTCTTCTGCCGTAGCACCTGCATCGCGCATATCGGCAAGTGTTTCCATCAACAAACCGTAGCCCGAAGAAGCGCCAAGCGAATCGATAACATAAATTTTTCTTTCGGGGAACCGTTCTGCTGCGATAGCTGCGGCGTTACGCGCCGAGTTCACCGTTCCGGAAAGACCGGAAGACAAAGTAATATGCACTACGTCGTTACCGGTTTCTAAAAGCGCCGTAAAATACGTTAGGTATTCGGTAATGTTAATTTGAGATGTTTGTGTTTCGGCGCCGTCACGCATTGCTTGATAAAAATCGGCAAGCGGCATGGTTTGCCCCAAATCATCGGGATAGTCTTTTCCGTCCAACGAGTAATGAAAACAAACGTAATGAATGTCACGTTTTTCAAAATGTTCTTTTTTCAAATCTGCTGTGGAACAACAGCTTAACACATACGAGCTCATATTTTCAAAACCTCCGTATCAAATTACTTATTCAGCATACCACACATTTTGAAAAAATACACTCCATTCGCGTTCGTTGGTACTCTATAAAATAAACACAGGGCGTAGAGTCGACAAAAAGCCTCTCTACGCCCTGTTTTATCTTCTCTACGAATAAGAGAATCCGCAAATTTATTGTAACATTGCCTCAAACTCTGCTTGACTAATAATCCGCACACCCAACGCTTGCGCCTTGGTCAGTTTGCTGCCGGCATCTTCACCCGCCAACACAAGCGACGTTTTTTTGGAGACACTGCTCGACGTTTTCCCGCCATACTGCTCTATCAAAGCGGAGGCCTCGTCCCGTGTCATAGACGGCAAGGTGCCGGTAAGCACAAAAGTAAGACCTTCAAAGCGACGGTCGGTTTGTTGGGTATGGCACTCTGTGTTTACACCACACGTTTGTAATCGCGCAACCAATTGCCTTGTCGTTTCCCGCTCAAAAAAAGCAACCACGTGTTCTGCCATAACATCGCCAAATCCGTCTATTGCCAAAATATCTTCCTTGGTAGCTTGCATAACTGCTTCAATCGTGCCAAAGCGTTGCGCCAATTGCTTTGCCGCTTTTTGACCAATATTGCGAATTCCCAAGGCAAATAACAACCGCGATAAATCCGCCTCTTTGGAAGCGGCAATAGCGGTAATTATGTTTTCGGCCGATTTATCCCCTTTTCCTTCCAAATCACGAATATCTTCTTTGGTCAAGGTATATAAATCGTCCAATTGTAAAAGCAAACCCTCGCCTACCAATTGTTCCAAGATAGCCGGACCTAAACCCTCGATATCCATGGCATCTCGCGATGCAAAATGGATAAGCCGTTGCAATCGTTGTGCGGGACAATCGGGATTCACACAACGTAATGCCGCCTCATCTTCTGCCCTAGCCACCATTTCGCCACAAGAGGGGCAAGTATCGGGCAAAGCATACAACGGATTACCACTGTGTTGTACCACACGTACTACTTCGGGAATAATATCTCCGGCTTTTCGTAAAACAACCGTATCACCGATTGCCAATCCCTTTTCGGCAATAAAATCGGCATTATGCAACGTAGCACGGCTCACGGTTGTTCCCGCCAACGTGACCGGAGAAAACACGCCTGTCGGGGTAAGCACTCCTGTACGTCCCACCGTGATTTCCACATCCTGCAACACCGTTTGTTTTTCTTCCGGAGGATATTTATATGCCACTGCCCAACGAGGATATTTGCTGGTGCTTCCCAAACGATTACGATCAGAAAAATCGTCAACTTTAACCACTGCGCCGTCAATATCGAACGGTAACGTATTCCGCAGCGTACCGATTTGTTCAATTTTTTGTAAAACTTCGTCAATAGAATCGGTGACAAAATAATCGGGAATTACCGTAAACCCCAATTGTTGCATACGTTTTAGGGAACCTTCATGCGAATGCAACGTTTCCCCTTCGATAAGTTGCATATTGAAAATAAACAGCGATAACCCGCGACTTTTGGTCACTGTGGGATCTTTTTGCCGCAACGAACCGGCCGCAGCGTTTCGCGGGTTTTTGAAAGTTTTCTCGCCGTTTAACTCTTGTTGTTCGGTAAGCAACGCAAACTGCTTACGCGGCATATACACCTCGCCTCGCACAATCACACGTTCTACCGGCTCGCTCAAACGCGCAGGAATAGCCGCAATGGTGCGCAAATTAGCGGAAACATCTTCGCCCGTTTGACCGTCACCACGCGTAGCACCGCGCACGAATACCCCGTCACGGTATTCCAAAGCAATGGAAAGACCGTCGATTTTCGGTTCTACCACATACCGTGGATGTGCAATTTCCGTGCGCACGCGGGCATCAAACTCGCGCACTTCTTCCAACGAAAAAACATCTTGCAAACTGCCAAGCGGCACTTCGTGATGAACCGGTGTGAATTGATTGGAAATTTCACCGTGTACCCGTTGCGTATACGAATCTGCCGTAATAAGTTGCGGATATTCTTCTTCTAATTCCCGCAGCTCTCTGGTTAGCGCATCGAATTCATCATCTTCAATTTCCGGAGTATCCTTGTCGTAATACAAGCGGCTGTGGTAGTCAATCTTTTCGCGCAACTGTGTAATACGTTCGCGAACGGTTTCAAAATCCATCGTGCCATCCTCACCATAAAATGATTCTTTTTCTTACTTAATAGTATACTCTTTTTTCGCCAAAAATCAAGAGCGGTTACTCCCAAACAAGTTTTGCAAACCTTCTCCTAAATCTACTTGTAACATCGTTTGAGGCACTTCACCCACCAACACGGTTTCGCCCACCAAAAAATTGGTTTTCAGTTCAATGGATACGCGTTCCATTGGCAAGGCGGCAGTCATCATCACCGTCATATCCAACGAAAGTTTGTGATTGGTTTGGTTAATCCCTGCCTCATTAAACTCCCCGCACAGCTGAGAAATCACCACGCCGCTTGTGTGAATGGTCAGCGGCAAAAACGGTCCGCGACCGGTAAAAAAACTGCCTCCCAACAAACTACCCAACGGAATATTGATTTTCTGTTTTTCCCGCGCTTGTAGTTTGGCAGTAACGGCATTGGTAACCGCTGCTTTCAAACGGTTAATAGCGCCAACGTTGGCCTGGGCAGACAACACGCGTCCATCCTCGCTTCGCACAATTTCCACCAAATCACCGTATGCTGTTTCTTGCTTCGACAGCACTTCCTCTACGGCACTATGCACCGCCAGCATCGCACTTCGTCTTGCCGACATATAGCCATAGCTTTGAACCAATGGTCGCATTTTGCTATCAACAGTCACTGCAATCCCCACTATCGCTGCGAGTAATAATATTACACCGCACAACCGCTTTTTTGACTCTTTTCGTCTTCTATGCGATTTCATAGACTGCCCTCCTTACAACAAAAAGACCTCATAGGCTATCCTATGAGGTCTTTTTATTAAGGGTGAAAAATATTATAATGCTTCTCCACGCGATAACAAGGCAAAAAAGGCTTTGTGCGTCATATACACATCCAGTTTGGAAACCACTTCAAACGGCGCATGCATCGAAAGCACCGGAACGCCCAGGTCGACGGTATTCACATCCAAATTAGCAATATATTTTGCCACGGTACCACCGCCGCCGATATCGACTTTGCCAAGTTCGCCAATTTGCCAAACCACGTTTGCATCATCCATAACACGGCGGAAAAATCCCATCAACTCTGCCGAGGCATCACTGGTATCGTATTTTCCGCGTGCACCGGTATACTTGGTCAGCACCACACCTTGATTGAGCGCTGCGCAGTTTTTGGTTTCCACCACTTCCGGATACAACGGATCGTATGCCACGTTAACATCAGCAGACAAACAAAGCGATTTTTGGAAAACGTGACGACCTTTGGTGCCGGTCAATTCTGCAATATCCTCAATAAAATACCGCAAGAACGAAGAATTCATGCCGGTATTACCGTCCGAACCGATTTCTTCTTTGTCGGCCAAAATGGTAACCGCCGTATATGTCGGGTTTTCCAGAGCAAACGTTGCCGTCAGCGCGGGATAAGCGCAAACACGGTCATCGTGTCCATAAGCACCTAACATACTGCGATCCAAACCAACGTCGCGTGCCGAAAAAGCGGGAACGGCTTCCAGTTCGGCTGACAAGAAATCCGCTTCCACCATACCGTATTTTTCAAACAACAAATTCAAAATATTCAGTTTAACAGCTTCGCTGCCTTCGTCATCCGCAAACGGACGCGAACCAATCAAAATATTCAAATTTTCGCCATCAATAACTTCGGAGGCGGTCTTTTTCATTTGTGCAGCACCCAAATGCGGCAGCAAATCGGTAATGCAAAATACCGGTTCCTCTTCCTTTTCACCAATGCAAACTGTAACGGAAGTACCATCTTTTTTCACAACTACCCCGTGCAATGCAAGCGGAATCGTCGTCCATTGATATTTTTTGATTCCGCCATAATAATGCGTATCCAAATATGCCAAACCATGGTCCTCGTAAAGCGGGTTGGGTTTCATATCCAAGCGCGGAGAATCGATGTGCGCAGCGGCAATCGAAACCCCTTCCGAAGCAGGGCGTGTACCGATGACCGCCAACAAAAGGGCTTTGCCGCGGTTGTCATAATATACTTTATCCCCCGCTTTAAGCGGTTTAGTGCGGTCAAACGGCACAAACCCATGCGCCTTAGCCATTTTGATACCTTCGTTCACCGCTTCGCGCTCGGTTTTTGCCGCATTCAAAAAGGCTTTATATTCGGTGCAGTAAGCATCGGCATTTGCTATTTCTTCTGCCGACAAGGTTTTAAACGCATTTTTGGGTGCATAGCATAATTTTTCTCGCAGCACGTCGGCTTTTGATTTTTCTGACATTTCGTTTTCCTCCTAATCCAATTCATATAAAGTTTGATACCGTTTTTGCGCTTTTAACACACGCTCCACGTAATTTTTAGTTTCAGTAATGGGGATTTCTTTCAGCGTCACCCCATCGGTAGAATATTGAGGATTTTTCAACCATTTGGAAACGTTGCCGCTACCGGCATTATATGCCGCTAAAGCAGTTTCCAAACCATCGAACTGTTTGAGCAATATTTGCATTACTTTGCAACCGCTGCGAACATTGACCGACGGTTCAAAAATTTGGGAAAGCGGTGCCGGTTCTCCGGGTAATTTTTTTTGAACCCACTCAAACGTATCATCCATCAACTGCATCAACCCTTTGGCACCAACACGTGACACGGCTTCGCTGTCAAAATGGCTTTCTGTGTGAATAATAGCATATACAAGTGACGGTGCCAAAGAAAACTCTTCGGCGTTTTTTTTGACAATGTCGGTGTATTTAAGCGGATATATACTTTTAAGAAACCACCCGCTACCAACAGACAGTAACATTACTCCAAGTGCCAACATACAAGCAACTGTAAACACAACAAGCAAACTCCGTTTAATTTTGTTCACGTTGCCACTCCTTACACAAGGTTTCTAGCTTTTTCGAAAAAGATAACTCATCTCCATCGTTTTCCAAAACAAGCGTTGCACGTTTGCGATAATATTCTTCGGAAGGTTGTGCATTTATCCGCGCCATGGCTTGCTCTTTTCTGATACCGTCGCGCTCGCAAATACGGCGCACACGCTCTTCTTCGGGTGCGGTAATGGCAACCGTGATATCACACAACTTATCAAGCCCCGCTTGGAACAGCAACGGCGCATCAATCAACACCGCCGATAACGTTGTATGTTCCAGCGCATTGGTAATTTCCTCAATCACCGCCGGATGCACAATGGCATTAAGTGCCTGTGTATCTTCGGGTGTAGCAAACGCAATATCCGCTAATTTTTGGCGGTTGAGTGATCCATCCTCGTACAAAATATCCGCAGAAAAACGCTTAACAAGTGCCGCTAAACATGGGGTGTTCGGTTGTACAACGCGGCGAGCAATGGCGTCGGCATCCAGGGTAAGCCAATCCGCCTGTGCCATCAAGCAAACCGCCAGGCTTTTCCCGGCACCGGTTTGACCGGTAATGCCCACCACAAACGGTTTATTCAAGTTCAACCACCTCAAATCCCGCCGCACGTAACAAACGGTTGTACACGGCCAAACCTACCCCCACTTGCGAGGGGCAGGCAGCGTATGCCATTTTAACGTTTTTCTCATCTAACAACCGTAACGCCTCAAACAAACGATGCGCTTGTTCTTCGTGGTCACACCGTTTCCCGTAGGTAACATACGGTACAGTA
The DNA here is from genome assembly GCA_045648765.1 of Acutalibacteraceae bacterium. GTDB lineage: Bacteria > Bacillota > Clostridia > Oscillospirales > Acutalibacteraceae > RGIG3009. The sequence goes on along the minus strand of JAZROQ010000058.1, from coordinate 1,012 downwards.
AGCCGTTGCTCCTCTCCGTCAAAGCACAATGCCGCAACCCCATCGTCTGCGTGCGCATTAACGTATTCGGCATATTTTTCAGGACTCCCCTTTACCACCACAACGTTGGCTTTGGGAGCATAATGCTTATATTTCATACCGGGGGAAGCCGCTGCCTCGCCATCCTTTAACGGATGTACCACGGCGTCATCCACCAACACATCTCCTACAACGGCGGTCATCATTTCCACCGTAACCGCACCGGGACGTAACAACCGTGGCGGTGTAACGCTCACATCCACCACCGTGGATTCCACACCTACATCACATGCACCGCCGTCTACCACTGCGGCAATGCGACCATCCATATCCTCCGCCACACGACGCGCTTCGGTAGGACTGGGAATTCCCGAACGGTTTGCCGACGGCGCCGCCAACGGACAACCGGAAAGCGCAATCAACTGACGTGCAACAGGGTGCGACGGCATACGTACCGCCACGGTTTTCAACCCCGCGCTCACTTCCACGGGAATACAATCCGCTTTGGGCAACACTATCGTCAGCGGTCCCGGCCAAAAAGCTTTGGCAAGTGCCATTGCCTGCGGCGGGATATGAGAAACCAACGGTTCCCATTGCGACAAATCGGCAATATGTACAATCAACGGATTATCGGCAGGACGGCCTTTGGCAGCAAAAATAGATGCCACTGCCGTACCGTTTAACGCATTGGCGGCAAGACCATATACCGTTTCCGTGGGAATAGCCACCAATTCGCCCGCACGCAACAAGTCGGCGGCACGTTGCAAATCGGCAGATTCGGTTGATAAATACTCTGTGTACATGTTGTTATCCTTTTTGTAATTTTTCTGCGCGATCGGCGGTAATCAACGCGTCAATCAACTCTTCCAAAGCGCCGTTCATAACGGCTTCTAATTTATACAATGTCAGTCCAATGCGATGGTCCGTCACACGACCTTGTGGGAAATTATAGGAAGTCGGATCGTAGCCATGTCGTTCTGTGAGCCAAGGAGTT
>JAZROQ010000057.1:0-7141 GCA_045648765.1 Acutalibacteraceae bacterium | reverse complement strand
CGCTTTGTTTATCTGTTTAGGTTATTTATAAATCGGGAAACGTTCACACAATTCCACAACTTCTTTGGTAATGCGTTCACGGCTTTCTTCAAAGTTAACAATAACTTCTTTCATCCAAACGGCAATACGTTTCATTTCTTCTTCGCCAAAGCCACGAGAGGTAACTGCCGGTGTACCGACACGCAAACCACTGGTGACAAAAGGACTGGCAGGATCGTTAGGAACTGCATTTTTGTTTGCGGTAATGTGTACCTCATCCAAACGGTGTTCCAACTCTTTGCCCGTAATGCCAAAGTTTTGCAAATCCAGCAACATCAAATGATTGTCTGTGCCGCCTGTTACCAAGTTAAAACCTTGTGCCAACAACGAATCGGCAAGAACCGCTGCATTTTTGATAATTCGTTTTTGATAATCGCGGAATTCTTCGGTAAGGGCTTCACCAAGCGCCACCGCTTTACCGGCAATCACGTGCATTAGCGGACCACCTTGCATGCCGGGGAAAATCGCTTTGTCAATTTGTTTTGCCAACGCTTCGCGACACAAAATCATGCCGCCGCGCGGGCCACGCAACGTTTTGTGCGTGGTGGTAGTTACCACGTCTGCATACGGCACAGGATTGGGATGTAAACCGGCAGCGACCAAGCCCGCAATGTGAGCCATATCCACCATAAGGTAGGCACCCACTTCGTCAGCAATGGCACGGAATTTTTCAAAATCGATCACGCGGGGATATGCACTCGCACCTGCTACAATCAAGCGCGGCTTGTGTTCCAAAGCCAAACGGCGCACTTCTTCATAATCAATACGTTGTGTTTCGTCACTCAACTCGTAAGAAACGAAATTATAGTATTTACCGGACAAGTTCACGGGAGAACCATGCGTAAGATGTCCCCCATGTGCAAGGCTCATACCCAAAATCGTTTCGCCCGGTTGTACCAACGCAAAATATACTGCCAAGTTGGCATTGGCACCACTGTGGGGTTGCACGTTGGCGTGTTCGGCACCAAACAGTTTTTTTGCACGTTCGCGTGCAATTTCTTCCACAATATCGACACATTGGCATCCGCCATAATAACGCTTGCTCGGATACCCCTCGGCATACTTGTTGGTAAGTACACTTCCCGTTGCCGCCAACACCGCTTTGGATACAATATTTTCCGAAGCAATTAATTCAATGTTGTGTTGCTGACGTGTAAGTTCTGCTTGACATCCTTCAAACACTTCGGCATCTTGCAGACGCAATTCTTCCATAAAATCCATATCATTCAACCTCCGTTTTTCATAGTATACCATAAGAGAGTCGAACACGCAATGGTTTTCGCCGTTCTTTTTCGCTCGGTTTGCCTCAAATTTTCTCGCCATGCGTCAAGCATGCCGAAAAAATTGTTCGTTATCCAAACAAAAAAGTCTTCGGCGAAAACTGCTTTGCACCTCTGTGCAAAGATTTTTGAGCAATTTTTTCGGTTGAGGTTGCTGATGGGCTAACGCCCATCAAAACAAAACTGGGAAAAGTGTCAAAAAGATTGTACAGAGGCATTACGTGGTTCGGCTCTCTTATGGTATAATAAAAAACTTGTATTTGAAAAGAGAAAAGTGTATAATAAATAAAAATTATTTTAGGGGGCATAGTATGAAATCGGTTACCATAGGCAAAAACGACGCCGGGCAACGTGTCGACCGTTTTTTAACCAAAACCTTTCCGCAGCTCCCTGTTTCCATGATGTATAAATATATTCGGCAAAAAGACATTAAACGTAACGGCAAGCGTTGCCAAATTGCCGACCGTTTAGAACAAAACGATGTCATTACCATTTACGCACCCGACGAATTTTTGGAACCTGCCGCCCGCAAATTTGAGTTTATGTCTGCGGGAAAAACGTTGGATATTTTGTACGAAGATGAGCACCTCTTGCTCATCAACAAACCCGCAGGATTATTGGTCCATCCCGACGAACATGAATACGGTGACACCCTTATTTACCGCATTCAGCGGTATTTGTACGAAAAAGGCACCTATGATCCGGAAAACGAAAACAGTTTTGTCCCCTCTTTGGTTAACCGTATCGACCGCAACACCTGCGGCATTGTCATTGCCGCTAAAACAGCAGCAGCGCTGCGCATTCTTAACGAAAAATTGCGCAAACGCGAAATTGAAAAATATTACCTGTGTTTGGTTCACGGATATCTGCAAACTCCCGAAGCAACGTTGCACGGATATTTGGTGAAAAACGAAGAACAAAATCGCGTTTACATTTCCAAAGAACCAGTACGTGGCTCACGTTCCATTGCTACTTACTACCGTGTTTTGGAAGCACACGACGAACTTTCTTTGTTGGAAATCGAACTTCTCACCGGCAGAACGCATCAAATTCGCGCACAAATGGCGGCCATCGGCCACCCCCTACTGGGCGACGGGAAATACGGCACCAATGCGCTGAACAAAGGCACCGGTTTTTCCAAACAAGCACTCTGCTCGTATCGTTTAAAATTTTCTTTCACAGAAGACGCCGAAGAGCTAAACTACTTAAACGGCAAAGAATTTTCATTAGAGACCGTGTGGTTCGCCGAAGAATTCAAAAACAAAAACCGCTGAGTATCGACGCTCAGCGGTTTTTTAATCTGTATAAAAATTTTGCACTGCGAATCAAAAACGGTCGAAATGGTCTAAGCATCAGCCAAAGCGACACGTATGCGCGATACCATTTGTTTTGACAATCAATCGTCTTTCCCTTACGGACAAAAGCAGTCATCACCGCAACCACACACGATTTTGGTAAATATTCCAAATCCTTTTGCGCATCACCGGTCAGAACATACACATCCGGTTTCACTTTGACAATGCGGTGTAAAACATATCGCCCATCAGGACGTTGATACAAAGGAACATCCCCACAACGCAATTGTTGACCATCACATTCAGAAAGCACGGCGCAATCCCGCTTATGCGAAAACAACGGCCACATACTGTTGCCGGTAACAGGGATGGTTGCTGTCAACCCCTGGCGAAATGACTCGGCAATTATTGGCATTATTTGCTCAAAAGGGACACGATTTTCTTTGGTGTTCATGCCAACAAATCCGCCTCTTTAAGCAAATTGATAAACTCTTTAATATCGGTCTGGGCAACATTCTTTTCAACATCATATTCCGAAAGCAGCGCTTGTAAAAGTTCTTCTTCGGTAACGTCGTTTTCCGCCATGTTCTTCCACAAAAAAGCGCCGGTTTCGTTGAGCTTAATTAACCCTTTAAAATTCAGCGTTTGCTCCCCCACCGCAACAACAACAAAACTGCCACACAATTCTCGCAACACAAAATTTTCTTTGATTTTCATGGCATTTGCATCCTTTCTACCACTGTAATTCTCGTTTCACAAGCTTTACTGCATCCTCACTAATCGTGCACCCCAATATATACATAGGAGTAGTTTCAATCAGTTTTTGGACACAATCAAGCACGCGAACACCTTGTCCCGCATCGTAAAACGGACGAACCGTTTCGTTATTAATACGCAGCATTGCTTCTATCGGTGATAAGCGACGAATAGTGTTTTGCGAAGCGCGTTCAAGAAACACTACTGCGTGTAACGGCACCGAAACATTGTGATTTTTGTCGGTTTTTCCGCTCCACGGAGTGCCGTAAATATATGGTTGATCATCAACAAAACGGATGGCAGGCTTGTCATCGTTAACAGGCGTAACCTTTTCTCCATACCGTTGTTGCCACAATGCTGTGTGCGTAGATTTTCCCGTGCCGGAAGGAGCAGAAAACACGATACCCTTGCCTTCGTAAGAAATGGAAGAACCGTGCATAACTATCCCACCCAAATACGCCAACCGGTTTGCAAAAGTCGCGCCGGTATACACATATTCCCAGTCGGTCACTGTCAAATCCGAGCGACGTCGGCCGTTGTACAGTTCAATATCTACCACCGAATAATCGGGAGTAAAAAGTGTGTTTTGCAAAACTTTTCCGGTTATTTTACCAACGGTAGAAAGGGCTAATCGATCATCCGGCAATTTTAACACCGAGGTTGAACCATTGCGCAACAATTCTTGGCCCTGCGGTTTTTCCAGCAAATCGGAGGAAGTTACACGCAACAGCAAATCGGCCTTCTCCGGTGCAGGGGCACTGTATTCAGCTAAACGCTTTTCAAAAAATGCAGTATCGTTGCTTTCGAAAGACACCGTCATTCCCGCAATGCAGGCATGAAACATGCTATTCCCCCCGCTTCGATTGATTGATACGGTAAGATAAGGTCATTAAACTGTCCCCAAGGTGAACATTTTCCACCACGGTTTGTGGATGATGTACGGCAATATCATAATGACTAAAGTTCCAAAAGGCGTTAACCCCACAACCAATCAGACGTTCCACCAATTGCGGAGCCGCTTCTTTTGGAATACACAAAATGGCCAATTCGGGAGCGTTTTTTTCGCAAAACGATTCCAAATCGGTGGTTGGCTTCACAACAATATCGTGAATCGTGCTACCAATCAATGAACTGGCATCGTCAAAAATACCAACCAATTCGAATCCTTTATTGGCAAAGCTAATATGATTAATCAAAGCACGACCCAAGTTACCAACACCCAACAAAACGGCGCGTGACGGTGCACTCACACCCAAAATATGGTGTAAAGCATCGTACAGTTGCTCCACCGAATAGCCGTAGCCTTGCTGACCAAATTCACCAAAACAATTCAAGTCTTGACGTATTTGCGAAGCAGTAAGCCCCATACGTTCAGCAAGTTCACGCGACGAAATACGCATCACGCCATTTTGTTTCAAATCATATAAAAAACGATAATAACGAGGTAGTCGGCGTATTACCGACATCGAAATTGTATCCTCTTTCAAGGTCGTAGCACCCCTTTGTTATTGGTTAGCTTGACGTGTATAATCCAACAGCCCACCGGCCAAAAGCATTTCTGTTTGGCGCACCGAGAAACCGGAGTTCAACGGGATTTCTTCGCCGGTAGTTTCATTTTTAAGCACAATCGGTTCACCGTTTTGCAAACGACGACGAACATCAGGCAAAGCCAATTCGTCACCCAATTGCACACGATCATAATCGGATTCATTCACAAACGTCAACGGCAAAATGCCGGCATTAATTAAGTTAGCGACGTGAATACGCGCAAACGATTTCACGATCACCGCTTTAATTCCCAAATAAAGCGGTGCCAACGCCGCGTGCTCACGCGAACTGCCTTGTCCATAGTTGGAACCACCAATAATAAACCCTTTACCCTCTTTGCGGCAACGCGCGGGGAATTCTTCGTCGCAACGTACAAAGCAATGTTCGGAAATAGCGGGAATATTCGAGCGCAGCGGCAAAATCTTGGCGCCTGCGGGCATGATATGGTCAGTGGTGATGTTATCGCCCACTTTGAGCAACACTTTGGCAGCAATGCTCTCATCCAAAGGTTGTGTTTGCGGGAACGGTTTAATGTTCGGGCCGCGAACAACCTCCACTTCGTCCATGCGTTCTTCTTCAATCGGCGGCTCAATCATGTTGTCGTTAACCGAAAAAGAAGAAGGCAACGTCACCACGGGCGGTTCACCCAAACTGCGCGGATCGGTAAACACACCGGTCAATGCGGAAACAGCGGCTGTTTCGGGACTCACCAAATATACTTGACCGTCAGCTGTGCCGGAACGACCTTCAAAGTTGCGGTTAAACGTACGCAATGAAACACCTTTGGAGTTGGGGGATTGTCCCATACCGATACACGGTCCGCAAGCGCATTCCAAAATACGTGCGCCCGCTGCAATCAAAACAGCCAAGGCACCGTTTTGTGCTAACATGGTATACACTTGTTTAGAGCCGGGAGCAATCGACAAACTAACGTTGGGATGCACCGTTTTACCTTTGAGAATTGCCGCCACTTTGAGCATATCCAAAAGTGACGAGTTGGTGCAAGAACCGATACAGCATTGGTCAACAGCCATGCCTTCCAATTCCGAAACCGGTTTTACCGCATCGGGAGAATGCGGGCAAGCCGCCATCGGCGCCAAAGCGGACAAATCAATTTCCAACACTTCATCGTATTTAGCATCGGTATCGGGTTGCAATTCCACCCAATCTTGCTCGCGGCCTTGCGCTTTCATAAATTCGCGCGTTACATCATCCGACGGGAAAATCGAGGTAGAAGCGCCAAGTTCAGCGCCCATGTTGGTAATGGTCGCACGTTCCGGAACCGAAAGGGTTTTCACACCTTCCCCACCGTATTCAATGATTTTTCCCACGCCGCCCTTAACAGACATACGGCGCAACACTTCCAAAATGACGTCTTTGGCGGCAACCCACGGTTGCAAACGACCAACCAAATTCACGCGCACCATTTTGGGCATCACGATATAATACGTACCGCCGCCCATAGCAACCGCCACGTCCAATCCACCGGCGCCAAACGCCAACATGCCAATACCACCACCGGTGGGGGTATGACTGTCGGAACCAATCAACGTTTTGCCCGGAATACCAAACCGTTCCAAATGCACTTGGTGACAAATACCGTTACCGGGACGCGAAAAGTAGATGCCATGTTTTTTACAAACAGTTTGAATAAACCGATGGTCATCGGCGTTTTCAAAACCGGTTTGCAACGTGTTATGGTCAATATAAGCCACCGAACGTTCGGTTTTTACGCGGGGAATCCCCATAGCTTCAAATTCCAAATATGCCATCGTACCCGTAGCATCTTGCGTTAAGGTTTGATCAATGCGAAGACCAATCTCTTCCCCCACACGCATCTCGCCACAAACCAAGTGGGAACGAATTAATTTTTGTGCTAATGTATCGCCCAAAGTTATCACTCCTTAAATTTAAACACTCTTTATTATACTGTATACTGCATATCTTTGTCAATTCTTTATCAATTTTACTTTAATAATAATTCCCGCCAAAATTTTCAAAAAAACCTTGACAATATTCAATTTTATGGTACAATAAACTTCGTGCTCAACTTGTTGTAAAAGCACGTCGCGTACGGGCCTTTAGCTCAGTTGGTTAGAGCAACCGGCTCATAACCGGTTGGTCCCGGGTTCGAGTCCCTGAAGGCCCACCAATGGATGGGCGTGGGACCGGGAACATGCTGGTTCCCACCCATCCACCATATACTTAGGGGCATAGCTCAGT
>JAZROQ010000056.1:0-16698 GCA_045648765.1 Acutalibacteraceae bacterium | reverse complement strand
GTAGTCGTTAAAGCCGTTTTGTTCGACAATCGCGACATCGTAATCTTCCAAATAGCCGGGTTGCGAAACATCGATTTTAGTGATTTCTACCCCTTGTTCCTTCAAAAACGTGACAAAAGAATACGGCGGTTGAAACCAGTGGGCAAAATACCCGATTTTTACTTGTTTTGCCATTGTGAGTTCCCCCTTACGGATTGAAAAATACTTCGTTTAAGTCGTCGTAGTAATGTTCTTCATCGTGGTGCAAAAAGCACGGGCGCGTGTAACTCCACCATTCGTGCATGATGGGGAATTCTTCCATGCGCTTCATGTCGGCTTCGTAATCGTCGCCGGTATATTCGTAGTAAGTAAAAACTTCATTCCCGCGCAGAGAAATGGTATAATGATGCAAATGGCAGTCATCGATAATCTTGACAATTTCCGGCCAAGCGTTACGATGCAGTTGCTCGTATTCCTCCACTTTTTCGGGTTTGAGTTGTGAGTACAAAATAAAGCGTTGCAAACGGTTCACTCCCTCTGTTAATTTTTTCTCATTCTAGCACAGCCGCAAAAAATAGTCAACAAAAATGACCTTTTTTACAAAAAATAAAACGAAGATATCTAAAAGAAACAAAATGGATATTGTGTTTAAAAAAAGCGAGTGTTATACTGTTGGCAAACGGCATAAAGGAGCGAGTAACTATGCAAGAGAAATTGCTTTTAGGCGTTGCGAGAGAAATTATCACACCGAAAATCGGTTGTGAATTGTGCGGCTATGGCACGGGCTTTTTTTCTGACTCTGTTGCCGACGACCTAACTGCCACCGCTTTTTATTTTGAGCAAGGCGAAACCAAAGCGTTGATGGTAAGCTTGACTGTTTGTTCTATCAGCACGACACTGAGCGATGATATTCGTGCGCAGATTGCCACGCGATTTAATGTTCCCGAAAGTAATATTATGCTGTGCTGTATACACACGCATACCGGACCTAGCACTTCGGCAATTCCCGGTTGGGGTGACGTGGACCGCGAATATTGTGACGAGATTTTTGTTCCGCGCATACTTCATGCCGTTGAGTGTGCGGTACAGCACACTCAATCGGTAAGTGTTGGGGTTGCCCATGGGGACAGTTTTGTAGGTATTAACCGTCGCGAACTGAATTTTGAAAACCAAATCGTTTTGGGGCAAAACCCGTGGGGCAGCTTTGACAAGCGCATGACGGTGATTGCATTTAAAGATGAAAACGGAAAGAACGTAGCCAACATGATACATTATGGCGCACATTGTACTTCTGCCGGCAACAATCCGAGAATCGGTCGTGATTGGGCGGGGGTTATGATTGATGCGTTGGAAGCCGAAAGCGGTGCTGTTACCGCCTTTTTTAACGGGACAGAAGGCGATGTGGGACCGCGTCTTTCCAATGGAAAGACAACGGGTAACATGGATTCTGTTGCTGAAATCGGTGCCGTTGCCGCCAAGGATGCGGTGAGGATTTACCACAGCATTTCGGAGTATGGCGACGTTTCGTTGGCGGTTTCTGCTACCGAACTTTCGATACCGCTAAAAGAACGGTTGCCGTTGGAAGTGGCTGAAAAAGAATTGCTAAAATATGGGGACAGCACCGCGAACGTTCACGTTTTTCAAAAAACATATATGCAAACTATCATTGATTCTTACCGCAACAATTATTGTGAGCGCAAGTTTGATACGATACCTCAAACGGTGATTGCGTTTGGCGGCGTGGCTTTTGCTTCTTCCCCTTTTGAACTGTTTTCACAAATCGGTTTGCAAATTGACAAATTCACGCCTAACGTAGCGGTGCTTTCCACTTGCTGTTCCAACGGAAACAAAGGGTATTTTATCACCGAGGATGCCATTTGCCGTGGCGGATATGAGGTGCATATGTTCTTGCACAACGGACTTCAGCCCTATGTGGATAATGCAGATTGGCATTTGATAAAAGAAACCGTAAAACATATTGAAAGTATAAAAAAGCCGCTGTAAAGCGGCTTTTTTACGTGGTATAAGTGATTTTTGAAGGTGTGATATACCGATTTTGTTCGGGGTAGGTGCCGTTTGCCAAAAAAGAAGTTGCCAGTTGCAAGGCTGTGCGCATTTGCTCTGCCAACGGTTGGCAAACAGTGGCAATCAACTGAGGTTGTTGCAGTGTGGATTCCCAAAGGATATATTTTAGCGAAGGGGCGCGCAGTTTGTGTACGGCTTGACATACTTCCAAAGCGTTACCACCGGGACAAAAAAGCAGATCCGGTTGCGGAGAAACGGCATACAGTGAACGCGCCAAATGCGAAGCATACAGTTGTTTTTCGGCTGGTTCGTCAACAAGCACATACGGCACCTCGCCCAAGGCATCCTTGAATCCGCGAATACGTTCGCATACGTTATGATTGGTGGGATTTTGCAGAATGCCAACACGCGAAGCATTTGACGATGCCCACTCGCCAAGAGCATATCCATCGGCATAAGCGTCACAACCAACGTAAAGCGCCCCTTGTACATTTGAATCTTCGCACAATTGAATAACCAAATTGTTTTGGGTGATTTGTTCAACCAAACTGCGTTGTTCATTATTCAAAGAAGCGGCAAGGATTAAAACCGTATCCGTTACGTCCAGCAAAGGCTGCAAGTAAGCCGTAAGAGTTGATGATTGTTGCAAAGACGAATAAAAACTGAGTTTGAGGGATGGAAAAAACGGATGACCGTTGAGTACATCCACCGCTTTGTGCCAAAAGGCTTTGGGATTATCCGGCAAAATGCAATACGCGCGACGGTCACCTTGCTCGACAACGTGTTTTAAAGCACACTGAGCGCCAATAACACTTTTGCGTGTTTCGGAGGAAATGCCAGCACAATGGCCCAGCACACGACGAACCGTGGAAACAGTAGTGCCGCTTTGTTCGGCTATTTGTTTGAGTTTGTCGGATTCCACAAAAATTCACCTTCTTTTTTAGCCACGCTGTACATCGACAAATCGTTTTGATTTTTGTATTGTAATTGTAACATCGGTTGTTTTTATTGTCAATTGAAAGGGGCTTTATTGATGCAATTAAAAATGTTTAAATACATGGACAAACCGTATGAATGCGAAGAAACGTTCAACGGTTTCACCCTGCGTACTTACAATGAAACGCAAGCCGACCGTGACGCATGGTTGGAGATTTGCAAAACAGGTAAGTTGCTCGATTATGAAGAAGATGCGTTTGAACGCTATATCACCTCGCAAAAAGGATACAGCAAAGACTTGACGTTTTTTGTGTTGGATGGTGAAAAGCCCATTGCCACCATCACTATTTTGGATAAAGGCGAAACCAACCGCGTAATTATGGCCGAAGAAAAATTAGGCTATGTGCACATGGTTGGCGTGCATGCCGATTATTGCGGCCACGGATTGGGCGGTTGGTTAAATCGCATTGCTTTGGCAGCGTTGTCACGCATGGGATGCCAAGGTGCATGGCTGACCACCGATGATTGGCGTATCCCCGCCATTCGCAGTTATTTGCGGTATGGTTTTCGTCCCGTTCTTTACGATGATGATATGGAAGAACGTTGGACAAAAATTTTGACCGAACAAGGGTATAGCAACGTGCTATGCACCGATGCCGATTACAAAGTGCAAAAATTGTTGTGTGAGGACAACACAGGCAAGTTGCGTATTGGTATTTTTGGCGCTTACCGCGGCAGCGATTTGGCACACGCCACCACCATTAGCAACCAAGGTGTGATTTGTGCGGTGTGTGATGCCAACGCCCAGCGCCTTGAAGATATTAAAAAATATTGCAGCAGCGAAACCAAATATTTTACCGATTTTGACGAGTTTATTGAAACACCTATGGATGCCGTGGTGCTGTGCAACTATTTTTGCGATCACGCGGAATATGCTATCCGTGCCATGAAAAAGGGAATTCATGTTGCCAGTGAAACATTGCCGGCAACCACCATGCAGGAATGTGTGGAACTTTGCCGCACGGTGGAAGAAACCGGTTGTATATATATGTTGGAAGAAAACTTTGCCTATTTTCCCTCGGTGATGAAATTACAAGAAGAATATAAGCGCGGAGATTTGGGCGAAGTTGTTTACATGGAAGGCGAATACGTGCATCCCATGTCGGACTACGAATATGCGTTGTTCACCCCCACCGCCACCCATTGGCGCGCTTTGATGCCGTCGGGGTATTATTTGACACACTCGTTGGCACCGCTGATGTGTGTAACCGGTACGATGCCTAAAACCGTTAACGCACGCAGCATTTATACCGATGCGGTGCGCGTGGAAAGAGAAAACGAAATTGTCAAGGATGTAGCCGCTATTATGCTATGCAGTATGGATAACGGTGCGCTGGCACGGATAACCGGTTGGGCAAAATTTGGCGGACATGGGTCGTGGTATCGTTTTTCGTGCGCAAAGGGTTGTGCCGAAACGGTGCGCGGCAATGAATTTAGCATTCAAATCACCCCCAACTCGCACGGTTCTGTTATACGCGAGTGCGAAACACCGTTCCCTTATGACGCGGAATTGGCGCGTGTGTTTTGGCACAACGGCGGCGATTATTACGTTATGCTGGATTTTATAGATTGTATCGCAAACAAAAAACAACCGTTTTTGGATGTTTATCGCGCAGCAGCCATGACCGCGGTAGGCATTTTGGGATGGCGCTCGGCGCTTAATAACGGAGCCGAGTACGTAATCCCCGATTTTCGCAACGAGGATGAGCGAAAAGTGTTCGAAAACGACAATCTATCGCCGTTTATTGATAGAAACGGTGAGCGTAATTATCCGTGCACCATTTACGAAAAAGAACAATTTGGAATGTAATAAAGAACAGCACCCGATACCGCACGGTATCGGGTGCTGTTTGTTATTTTGTTTTGGTGACAAGTGTTCTATATATCTCTTTGGTTTCGGTGGGAGTTTTGCCAACGATAACCAGTGTTTTTTCATCCACGGTCAGCACCACTGCCCCCGCTTTGCCCGTATAGGCAAAGAGAGTGTAAGTGCCGAATTCTTTGTTTTGGAAAGTTCCGTGCGACAATCGCGCCGAGCCAAAACCAAGCATGCGTGAACCGGCATCAAACGTTTCGCGGTATTCGATGTTATCAATGGCGGCATATTCCACCGTTAAGTCGTTTCCGTAGGTGGCACTTACGGTAAACGAAGTTTCACCATACTCGACTGTGATGTTCCCCGTGAACATCAAAAAGAGTGTGCCAAGCAGAATAATCGGTACCACAATTGCTGTGATAGTTCTTGCGCTTTTATCCACTTTTCTTACGCAAAAGTCATAAGCAATGCCTCTTCTTTGATGATTCTTATATAACACAAAGGAGTACACCGTGGGAATGAGAACGGCAGCCAAAATCGTGGTTATGGCAACAAAAGCCATTGCCATGGTGGGCAAAAGAGCGCTAAACCACAAAACAAGACCGCACAACACCCATATTTTGCCGCCAAGTCGATGCGTTTTGTTCCAGTTTTCTTCGTTGGCGAAGGTCCACGGAAGTTTGATGCCTATGGAGTGGTTTTGATTGGTTTTGGGCAGATAATTACCCAGCACCACAAACAGCGCACCAAGCAGTATGGGCATGAGCAACACATATTCAAATTCTTTTTTTAGTGCGACAGCATAGGTGATGCCGTTTACCAAAACGGAAAGTACGGGGATTATCCAATAAGTGACAGCGAGTATTTTTGGGTTTTGGGTTTTAGCTTCTTTGCTGAACGACAAAAACAAAAGCATCAGCACCTGAACTACCAACAAAACAAACGGAATACCGACAACGGCAAATACTTTGGAGCCAAAACCATCGGCTACACCGTCGGCACCCCAGTGCGTTGCCATGGTGGCGGGCAGATCCTTCCACACCGCAAAACCAAATATCATAGGCAACAAGGTGACAAAGCAAGAAAACACGCTTTTGCCAACATTCTTTTTAAACATTTGAGTCTTCCCCTTTCAAATCGGTAATCCACAACAACGTTTCTTCCAACACGGACGTGTTGATATCGTAAAAAATGAATTTTCCTTCGCGCGTATCGCGAATTAAATCGGCTTCTTTGAGCACCGACAAATGCCGCGAAACAGAAGCGCCTGTCACCTCAAAATGTTCTGTTATCTCCCCTGCCGACATTCGCCCTTGTTTAAGCAAGTTCAAAATCTCACGGCGGATCGGATCCGCCAACGCTTTTAACGTTTGGTGTAACGCCACAATCATCATCCTTTAACATTTAACCTAATTGTTAAATATAGTATATGCCACTTTTTCCTTTTTGTCAAGCAACTTCTAAAATAAAGGTTGTTCTTTTGGAAATTTCATAAAACGTTCCAAATGCGTTTTCGGGGAAGAATTTTATTTTAAAAATGAATTATTGCATTTTCCCCTTGCATTATCATAATATTGTATTATAATAGATATATAGTTTTATTTATAGGGAGGACGTTTTTTTATGAAGCGCATTTTATCTGTTTTATTGGTTCTCGCAATGGTATTCTCGCTCGCTGCTTGCGGCGGTGCTACCGTTATGACCATGGGTACCGGTAGTCCGACGGGTACTTACTATGCCTATGGCGGTATTGTTAGCCAATATATTACGAACAATGCCGGTGTAAAAGCAAACGCCGTATCCACCGGTGGTTCCAAAGACAACATCCAAGGCATTGATGCCGGTGACTATCAATTGGGTACCGTACAATCCGACGTTATGCACTATGCCTGGAACGGCACTCGTTCGTTTGAAAAAGACGGCAAAATCAACACATTCCGCACGGTTGCCGGTTTGTACGCAGAAGCTGTGCAATTGGTGACGGTTAACCCCGAAATTCAATCGGTGAGCGACCTTAAAGGCAAAAAGGTTTCGATTGGTGCTCCCGGTTCCGGTGTGTATTTTAACGCTGTGGACGTTTTGGGCGCTGCCGGTTTGACGGTGGAAGACATTACCCCGCAATATCAAAACTTTGACGAAAGCGCCGATGCTTTGAAAGACAACAAGATTGATGCCGCGTTTATCGTTGCCGGTGCACCTACGCCTGCTATTACCGAACTTAGCATGACAAATGCTAACGTGCGCATTGTTCCGATTGATGGCGATATCGCTCAAAAGCTGATGAAAGACAACACGTTCTATTCGGTTTACAACATCCCTGCCGGCACATACAAAAATCAAAACGCTGCTATCTCTACTGTTACGGTGAAAGCAACCTTGATTGTCAGTGCCGACGCTGCCGAAGACGTTGTTTACAACTTGACCGCTGCTATCTTTGACAACATGGACGCTATTGCCAAAGAACACGCCAAAGGCGCAGAACTCAGTTTGAAAAATGCCACCGAAGGTTTGACTGTTCCTTTCCACGCCGGTGCTGCTAAATATTTTAAAGAAAAAGGAATCGAAGTAGCCGTTCAATAATTAACAACCGGTTAATTGGTATACTGAAATAGCTGCGTCAGACAATGCCGCAGCTATTTTCTTGCATTTTATCGGAAAGGTGGAGGTTTGTTGCTTTTCTCAAAAAAGAAAGTTCTTCAAAGTGAAGAACCCATGGATTTAGACTCCGTTATGAAAAAGTTTGACAGAGAATCCAACACACGCGTTTGGGAAGGCAAAGCAAAAATCGCCGTTAACTGTGTGTTAGCAGCTTTTTCTTTGTTTTGTATTTATGTTACTTTTTTTGCGACGTGGTTAGATGCTGTTCGTCTTTCAAGCTTTGTGGGGTGTATTGTTTTTATTGGATATTTGATGTATCCTGCCAAAAAAGGCATGCAAAAAACCAACCATATCCCTTGGTATGACATTGTTTTAATGCTGGTGGGCTCGGCATCGTTTTTTTATTACACTGTTGATGCAGTAAGCATTATTCAACAAGGCAACCGATTTGAATTGCACCAAATTATCATTGGTGTTATCGGCATTCTTTGTTTGTTGGAGCTTTGCCGCCGTTGCGTGGGGATTCCCATCATTGTCGTTGCCGTGGTGTTTATTATTTACGCCATCGGTTGGGGGCTTACCAACGCGGATATGTGGCGCCGAGTAGAAGGTTTGGTGGGAAAACTGTTTTATACCACCACTTCGGGTATTCTTTCGACACCGGTGAATACTTGCTCCAAATACATTGCTATTTTTATTATTTTTGGTGCCTTTTTGGAAAGAACGGGCATTGCCGATTTCTTTATCAAAATTTCCAACTCCATTGTGGGTGGTTTTTCGGGTGGACCTGCCAAAGTGGCTGTGGTTGCCAGTGCGCTGGAAGGCATGGTTTCGGGTTCTTCGGTTGCGAACACGGTGGGCTCCGGCTCGGTTACCATTCCGCTGATGAAGAAAACCGGTTATAAACCCGAATTTGCCGCAGCCGCCGAAGCTTCGGCTTCTACGGGCGGACAAATCATGCCGCCGATTATGGGCGCTGCCGCTTTCTTGATGGCCGAAAACATTGGTGTGCCGTACAGCAACATTGTTGTACGTGCCATTTTGCCCGCTTGTCTTTACTTTTTGGGTGTGTTCATCACCGTTCATTTAGAAGCCAAAAAAGAAGGACTCAAAGGTCTTTCCAAAGAAGAACTCCCCCGCTTTTTGCCGTTGCTGAAGCAATCGTTTTTGCTGCTCCCGCTTATTTTGTTGATTGCTTTGGTAAGTTCGGGTTCTCGCTCTATTGCGTATGCTGCCGCCATTGCGATTGTTGCCGCGATTGTGGTTGGCCTGTTTAACAAAGAAAATCGCATTACCCCCAAACGTATTTTTGAAGCACTTGCCGCCGGCGGTCAGGGTATGATTACCGTGGCGGTTGCTTGCGGTGTGGCGGGTATTATTGCCGGCACCATTACCATGACCGGTCTTGCCACTATGCTGATTAACGGTATTTTGACGCTGGCGGGTAACAAGGTGATTATCGCCTTGTTCTTAACCATGCTGACGTGCATTGTGTTAGGTATGGGTGTTCCCACCACCGCCAACTATTGTATCATGGCGGCCACTTGCGCACCGATTTTGATTAAAATGGGTGTTCCCGATTTGGCAGCACATTTCTTTGTGTTTTATTTTGGTATTGTTGCCGACTTAACGCCGCCGGTTGCTTTGGCGGCTTATGCCGGTGCTGCCATTGCCCAAGCTAACCCCATGAAAACGGCGCTTACTGCCACAAAGTTAGCTATTGGCGCATTTATTGTCCCCTATGCCTTTGCGCTCAACCCCGCTATGCTGTTTATCAACACCACACCGTGGGACGTTGTGCTGATTTGTGTTACTTCGTGTGTGGGCATGTTTGCGGTTTCCGCATCCCTAGAAGGGTATTTTATGCACCGCATGGCTTGGTATGAACGCATTGTATGCGCCGCAGGCGGTTTGTTGCTGATTTATCCCGGTTTGACAACCGACCTTATCGGTCTTTCGGCAGTGGTTGTTGTGTTGTTGATTCAACTGGCAACCAAGAAAAAGGTTACTCCTTTGAATGCATAATAGGCAAAAAAAATGCCACCCGCTTTCGCGGGTGGCATTTTTTGATGCTTTTAATTTGTTTTTAAAAAATCACCGATGAGCCGCCGGAAGCAGAATAGACTGCTGCCGAGTGGGGGTACCCCAAACGATCATAATATCCTTTATTGACAGCATCAATTACCGATGCTGCATCCTCTTTACGAATCAGTGCTACTACGCAACCACCAAGGCCGGCACCAACCAATTGACTGCCGAGAACCCCGTCGGTTGCATTGAGTAGGTCGCAAAGTTCATCGATTTGTGCGGTTGAACAACGGTAGGCACCGCATTGTAAATCAAACGGCGCATCTTGCATTATTAGTTCGTCCAACAATGCGTCGGTGATGGAGGGTGAATCCAAACGGTCACCATCGTGACTACGTTTCATCATATTGCCCAGTTGTTCATAGTCACCTTGCTGCAACACTGTGGTGAACTTTTCGGCACGTGCACATTCGGAAACGCCATACAATGCCACACTGCGCAATTCGTATATTAACGGTTCTTTATGTGTTGCAAAAATTTGTTCCAATTGTGCTTTGTGAGCGGGAAGCAATGCTTTGATGCCGCCTCTGGTGATGGTTTCGGGCAAAGAGCGTAGCATCTCGTACACCTTAGCATAGGGACGAATATGCGCCAAATCTCGAAATTCTTTAAGCTCATATTGCGGATAAGAACGTTGCAACAGCATTAAAGCAAATTCGTAGCAAGCCACTTTCGCGTTAAAAGCGTCGCGGCTGCCTTCGGATTTTTTAGCTTGCAACATAGAGTTAGCAACCAAGATGGCGTAATCATCGGAAAACGGCAACTGTTGTCCCACTTTGAACGGTTTAAAGTCTAAATGAACAATGGTATTCTTTTTGGCACATTTCATGGCAGCGTGGTCACCCGCACCGCCACGAGAACCAACAAACCATTCGCCTTCACCGCAAAGGTTAATAAACTCGCGTTCAGGCAAATTTAAACAATTGAGCGCTTCTATCGCTTCCATCACCGAAACCACAATGGCAGAAGATGAGGAAAGTCCTGCCGCTATCGGGATGTCACCGCTTGCCACCATGTCCATACCGCAAAGTGGATAATCAACCTCTAATTGGGCACGTAAAATTGCAGATTTTACATAGTTTGCCCAGGCGCCTGCGCTGGATTGTAAATCTGATTTTACTTTTTCGTCGTTAAGATATTGTAACCACGATTCGGTTGTGCCGAGCGCCAACGTTTCTTTGACAGAAAACGAATAATCCGGATAATCGGCATTGACATTGGATATGCGCACAACATCATCTTCACGTTTTGCCGAAACGAATACTTGGTCGCAATCGGTCGCCATAACATTGATTCCACCACCGCGGTGATCAATGTGCCGTCCCATCAAATTTACTCGACCCGGCGAACGGGTTATTACCACTTTTCGATTGCCGTATTTGTCGGCAAATTTTTGTAAAATTTCGAGATACCGCGATTTTTGTTGAGCAACATCTTTTCCATACAATTCTGTAAACAGCGCATCCATTTCACCGGAAATAATGGCTTTTTGGTATTCCGAAACAGTACGCATAAAATGTTCGCTTACCGCACAAAGTTCTTGCTTTGTGCTATATGTCAACATATCTTTTTTTTCGGAGACTTCATACAAAAGAGCGTTATCGTTTTTTGCAAAATATTCCAAGGTGTCGGTGAGATACAACTCTCCTTGTGCATTATCGGCGGATAAAGTGCCAATAGCCTTGATAACCGCTTGCGTATCAAAACAATACAGGGCCGCATTGGCATACGGTGTTGCCAAAATTTCTTTGGCGCTAATTTCTTGACCGCATAAGTTGCATGTGGCAGACGGCGGCGTTTGTTTGGCGCGTTGCAACACTTTTTCCGCTTTTTTGGGGTTAAGACCAATAGAACATAACGTATCAGCATGTTGATTGGCAGGTACGTCGGCAAGTGCCATCAAGGCAGCGTCTGCAAACTCCACCACGCCAAGCGGTTTTCCGTTGCGAACGACCACGCGACCGCCGTTGAAATTGGCGGCAACAGGTTGCACTGCCCACACTGCCTGTGCAGATTGGGCGCGAGAAATCAACCCTTTTATTACGTTTTCGGAAACGATTTTATCACCCATTGATATAATGGTGGCGCCGGTATGTCCCACAGCAAAAAGCGCTTTTAACCCGCACAGTGCCGCATGGCCCGTACCTTTTTGTTCTTTTTGGTACGCGTAGACAACACCGTCTACCCCATCGAGACAATCCATAACGCTGTATGCTTGATGACCAATCACCACAACAAAACGGTTAACACCCGCCGCTTTCATATTGTTGATAATTCTGCGAATAACAGGTTCTCCCGCGCAATCAAAGCATACTTTGCTTTTTGAATTGTCATTCATGCGCGAACCTTTGCCTGCACATAAAATAACTGCTGCAATATCTTTCATACGCAACCCTCCTCGTTGGGATACTATACTTTTTATTTTAACATGAAATCATAAAAAATCAAGTATATGGAAATTTTAAAGATTTTTGATGTTAGCATCATCCTCTTTTTCTCCGGAATCATTGTAATTTGCTTTTTTGGCAGATGTATGTTACACTACTTTTAATGATGTTTCATGGGAGGCGGAAAAATGAAAAAACTTTTTACATTGTTACTGACAACCACACTGCTGTTCACCCTCTCCGCATGCGGCGAAAAAGCGGAAGATGCAGACAGTGCCGGCACAACAACAGTAACCACCATCACCGAAGAAAATGCTGACGGTACAACCACCACTGTCATTTCTGACACGACCGACGACACCGCAACCACAACCGTTGTCACCGAAACCGGTGGTACCACTACCTCGGCAGTCACCAAGACAACTTTCACAACAACCAAAACAACAACCACCAAAAAAACAAGTACGACAACAACGAGCAAATACACACAGATTACCGACAAATCCACCAAACCGCAAAGCAGCACGAAAAACACAACAACCACACAATCGGAAACACCTCGGTTCCCAGAATACTACGAATTATCTCGCAAAACTTCATCATCGGTAACGATTGAGAGCATGTTCCGCAAGGTTTGCGCTTTTTCCGAAGAAGTTGCGGGTTATGGCGGCGGTACACCGGAAACCGAAGACGAACGCACATACGCTATTTATTCCTTTGACGGCTCGGCAGACCAACTCCAACACATGGATATTTACGGCTACAATCTTACGTTGGATGATTTGTGCGGAAGCGGTTGGGGTTCGGTGGACTTTTGGTCCGATTTGGTCGGTCCCAGTTTGAAAGTGGATTTCAAAAGTGCTGACGGACATGCCAATATACCGCTTAAAAACAAAGACGATATCTTTGTTTGCTTGAAAAACGACGTCGCAACGCTCAAAAAATTCCTTGGCAACAAATATGGCACACCCAGCATTAGTTTGAATTACGGTTCTTACGCATCGTCGTTTGACAAAATCACCGACGATATGTTGAAAACCGCTGCCGACTGTAACCGCAATACCTTGCGTGTTACTATTACCGACGTCAAAGTTGACGGCAAAACGTTTAACATGACGTTCTCGTTCTCGTCGAACGTCGACTTTGACAGTAATAAACACTGTTATAATTTCTCAATCAGTATTCATACCATTCGATAAACAACACTGAAAAAAACTCCCGATAACACGTGTTATCGGGAGTTTTTGTATTTTAACCGTTTTAGAATTGTTGGGGGTTACGCGGCATAACGATTGCTGCCACGATATACGCCAAAATACCGGCGCCCACAAACAAGGTGGCCAACACCCACAAAAGACGAATGACCGTGGGGTCAATATTGCAATATTCCGCAATACCGGCACATACGCCGTCGAGTTTTTTGTCGGTTGCCGACTTGTACAATCTTTTTTCCATCGTTAACATCCTCTTTTCCTTAATCCAGCGGTTTCATCGTTGGGAGTGTGAAAGGGTTATAAAATCGAAAGCAAAATATCTTACCTCATCTTGCTTTTTTATGATTTTTCTTACCCGTTTCAACTACTGCATTTTTATCTCCAAAAATTATCTTACCTCAAATTACCTTATCGGGACATATCATACCTCTGAAATGGTCTACAAATGGTCTAAAAATGGTCTAAATCTGCTCTCTGCTATTGCGAGTTGATACGCATTTAGAAATTGGCTTACAGGGACAACAGCAAAATCGTGATTACGACAGCAAAAGAACAAATACTGTAAATTATAGCTGCCTTTTTAATATGCTTTTTATAATTTTCTTTCGCTGCTTTTTTCTTTCGCTTTCGCTCTTTTTTACACGCTTCTATATATTGCTCACTTCTTTCTTCTTCGCCATATACCACAGCTTGACGATATGCTTCATCTATAAAAATTTTTTCTAATTCATAGTTAGTTTGGTAACCTCTAAAAACAAAAGCATAAAAATCAAGAGCTAACGAACAAAGAAATAATACGAGCAAGCCAATAAAGTTGAACCAATCATTTTCCTCGTGAAAAGACAAGGCAGCATTCATTAAATTCACACCTATTATGAGCGTAAAAAATACACCCGCCATACCGAAACCGGTAGAAGCTGTCGCTCTACTTCTAGAATATGTCGTCGCTGCTTGGCAGTTAGGAAATGCGCGATAAGAAATATACATTTTGGACATAGCATCACATCCTCCCTTACGATAATTTCAGAATCATATCAGCAAAATAATAACATTAATAGTAAAACATTGCAATATGCGAAAACGGACTATGGCAAATCCACAGTCCGTTTAAATTTTTTCTTAATCTAACGGCTTCATCGTGGGGACCTCTGCCCCCGAAGTTATAAAACAATACCTAAGTGTACAAAACTCCAATGGTTCCAAGTTGTCTTTGTAAGCCGTTTTTACAGCACAGAATATAACCCTTTGTATCTGTGCGGCATTTTGGCGTAGTAACTGGCGTACCATTGGCGTAGTAGATTAAATCTGCTTGTCCTTAAAGAATTCACCCAAGCTTGTAAACTCTTTCTTTTTCAGTTCATTGGTCACGTCGCAATAAATATCCATCGTTGTGCTGATGTCAGCGTGACCTAAAACATCCTGAATCACCTTTATATTGATACCCGACTCACAGAGTCGCGTAGCAAAGGTGTGTCTCAAGCTGTGGCAACTAAATGGCGGCAACAGAACGGGATCATTTTCTCCTTTGAGCAACACTTCATCATTACAGTCACGGATAATTCTTCGAATGGCTTTGTTGAGTGTTCCTTGATGCTGAACATCGCCATAGCGGTTTATAAAGATAAAATCCGTATAGCAATCTACAATTGCTTTGCACTTAACCCCGGCATCCTCTTGATTTTGCTTTTCAAGTAGGAATGCTTCTTTTACATCATCCATCATCGGTACAGTTCGTTCACCGGCTTTGGTTTTGGGTGTGTTTATGCTAAAAGAACAGCCGTTGCCGTCGCCGTGATTGTAGTATACCAAGGTGTGATTGACGTGGATAAGTCCTTCTTCCAAATCAATATCGCACCACCGTAGTCCTATCAATTCACCAACACGCAACCCTGTGCCAAGCATAATAGCAAATACAGGATACCAATGTCGATATACCGGATGATTTTTAAGGAAGTTAATGAACAATTGTTGTTCGGGGATAGTAAGTGCCTTACGCTTTTCTACTTGAAAATTGTGGGACTGTTTCAGTTCTTTCAGCATATTGTCGGTGGGATTAAGACGTATGTAACCATCATCCACAGCCAAGTTAAACACTTGATGCAGAACCGTATGCACGTTGTCAATGGTTGCTATGGTCAAAATTCTTTCGTCTGCAAGGCGGTTATAAAACCTTTTTACATCAGATTTTCTGACATTCGCAATACGAAGCTTGCCGAACGTGGGGCGTACAAACATATTATACATATATTTGTAATTCTGAAAAGTGTTGTGTTTCAAACCTCGTTTCAGATCACACCACAGGTCAAAAACTTCGTTGACCGTTATCAAACGAATCTCCGTTTTAATACCGTCCCTTTTATCAAGGATAATTTGCTCTTCTCGTTCACGAAGCTCCTCAAGGGTGCCTGCGTATATCGAGTGGCGCTTACCGTCGGGAGTGCTCCAACGGTAATCATAAATACCGTCTGCTCTTTGGGATTCACCCTTGCGGAGTGTAACCCGATCCTTATCTAATCTTCTACCTTTACCTTTCTTTGCAGTCATATTTATCTAGCTCCTTTCAATACCTGTCAGCATTGAAAAGCACTATGATAGTATTTATATTATAACATAAATCCGTTATCTTTACAAGTACTCTTTTGGAGCTGACAGGCCTGTAAAGAAAGTAATTAAATCGAATAATTCTTTTCTATATATTCATCCAATTTCCTACGCTTGATCAGACGCTTTGTGCCGTTAAACAGCACGAAAGTACAATCAACCTTATCGGACAGTTTTCTGAGTTTGTTAATGCCAATGCCCGAATAGGCTGCGGCTTCTGTCAGCGTTAAAGTGGTTTTCTCCCAAATTGGAACCTCTTTCATCGGCGATACCTCCTATATTATTTTCCTCCATTTCCGCCGGAGGTAGGCTTCGAAACATATAACATATAAATTCTCCTTACGGGCGGTGACGGATGCCACCGCCGGTTACTTACTATTCTTCCTAATTGTCCCTATATATCAATCCCGCAGATTTTCGTCAGCAGGATATTGTCGTCAATTTAAAAAATTCCTTCATCATTTTAATTAACATCTTACTTTTTCTGTGGCTTATCAGCCAAATAGATTCTTGTTACTTCGGTCCTATGGTGGCCTAAGTTTTCGCTTACAATCTTTCGTGCTTTCTTTGGTCTCTCTTGCAATGCTTCGGCATAGGTTCTTTGTGCATAGGTGTGTCTGAGTCCGTGCCATGAGATTGTCTCAGTTCTTTTCTTTTTACCATCTTCGTATAAATCTTCACGGTTTTCTACTATGAAGTTTTTTCGGTTATAACTCATCCAGTTCTGCAAAGAACGCTTTTCACGCTTGACTCCGTCTTTTTCGCTTGCGGAGATTAAGTAATCCCTCGGGTATCGGCCCGAGCATCGTGCATAATCCAAATATTTAGTAATAATACTGCGTTGTTTTGCACTTAAATCGATAGCCCTTGTTTGACCGCCTTTGCCTTTTATAACAAGTTGCCCGGTCTTTAAGGCTGACATAAGGTATTCAACTCTAAGGGTGCAAATCTCTTCAAGCCGTAAACCAAACTCATGGGCAAAGTCTATGGCAAT
>JAZROQ010000055.1:0-15148 GCA_045648765.1 Acutalibacteraceae bacterium | reverse complement strand
GATATGCAGCTGAATCACCGTTTGTTGCACAGCGGGCAACATATCCTCGGTCCCTTCGTTTTTCATGGTAACTGTGAACACCACAGAAGTACCGGGTTTCACTTGATTACCACCGTTCCAGGCAATATCCGTGATTTTGAGCTTCACATTTTCGGTCATGGTTTTGCCCTCCTTATTTTTGCCAAACGTTTAAATATTCAATATCCAACGGCCAACCTTTGGCACCGCAAATGGTAATCGGATAAGTGTATTTATCAAAAACAGCAAACGGAGCTTCGCCCATTTCGCCTTTGATAACTTTCAGTTCGGGTGTGCCGTCAGCGCCGCCCCATTTTTGCTGCATAATTTGTACACCATCAAAATAGGTAGTGAAAGAACCTTCTTCCCACAGCCAACCCATGGTATGCCATTCGCCGTCACCCAAACCGTGGTGGTAGCAAGTGTTTTCGTTTTTCACCCATTGATAAATCGGGTCACTACCACCGTGTTCATAGGCTTGTTCGTGCATGGTAACGGTCATTAAATCGCCGCCCATGCCCATGGTATCGCCCCAGTATTCCATATGGTCCATTTCCAGCCAATGGTCAATGTAGCACCAATAGCGCAAGGCGGGCAACGCCCAAATAGCAGTACTGCCGCGGGTGCCGGGGATCGAGCGTTCACGATCCACGCGAATGCGCGCTTCCATGTATCCGTGCTTGTAACCCCAACCGGCACCGGTGCGTGTATCCACCATTGCCAAGCCATAGTTAATTTTGGGAGTGTCAATATGCACCGAAAGGCCGTTCTCTGTCAACGAAAAATCATCGGGTCTCAGCGTTCTCACACCAAACGGACGCGAAAGATACCAATGGTACCCCACCTTGCCCGTAGCATTCACGTCGATGGTATCCAGCGTGGTAAAATCATCGCTGAACGTCAAAGTGTTCATCCCTGCCGCAGCTGCAAACGAAGGTACTTCCAACGCTTTGTCAGAAACACGCAGATATTTCACAAACACCATGCCCGATTCCCAAGTAGTCGGGCTGGGCATTGCGAAATTGATGGTAGCGGTAATCGCGTGGTTACCCTCCACTGCTTCCCAAGCCGGAAAATCAAACGTTTTGCTTTCGCCCACTTTGAGTCCATCGTCATAACGGAACCACACAGGCTCAGCCCTGTCGATATGCAGTTGAATCACCGTTTGTTGCACCGCGGGCAACATATCCTCGGTCCCCTCATTTTTCATGGTAACTGTGAACACCACCGGCGTGCCGGGTTTCACTTGATTACCACCGTTCCAGGTGATATCGGTGATTTTGAGTTTCACGTTTTCGGTCATGGTTTTTCCTCCTTTAAAAAGGCTATTTTCCCCTTGATTATACTAGACGAAAATGGCTTTGTAAAGCCTTTTGACAAATTAAAACCGACTTTTTGCTAAACCGATTTAGCGGACGTTTTTAATACAAAAAAAGTAGTCAAACAACAAAAAATAAAGACAAATTTTCCCCCACATGCATATCCCACCACCGTTGGCACGGTCCCCCTCCTTTTAAGCAAGGAAGAGAGAAAAAACACACCGACCAAGGCAATCTTGCCATGGTCGGTGTGTTAAATCTTTTATCGGATTTTCAAATTACTCTTCGTCGTCGAAGATTTTGTCGCCCTCACCCGAAACGATAAGGTCAAATGCAATGGCGTTTTCCGATACTAATGTTTCAACCGTCAAAAGAGGTTTTTGATATTGTTTCATAATTATTATTCTCCTTCCTCTTTCTTAGGCCGCCAAAGAGGCAACGTAGCGGTTGTAAGCAGCAATTGCGCTATCTGTATACGTATTGGTGTAGAACGTTACAACCTTGCCATCAATGTTCAACTGAATATAACCACGACCATCATACTTACGGTTTTCAAAGGTTTCCGATGGATTACTGGTCATCATGTTGACTGCCATCTCCACATACGTATCGCCTTGCGCAACACACTTTAATACATTTTCGGTGCTATTGTAGGCTTCGGCTTTAAACACCCTTGTGCTACCGGGTAACGTTTGGTCAGCAGCATTTTCCAGTGTTAATTCAGCTTCGTTGGTGGAACGTTTGAGCAAAGCACCCATTCTGATAACATCGTAATAAACGCCGTTGTATGCTACTTGCAATAAACCGGTTTCTTCACTCACTTTGAGTTCGTCACCAAAGTTCAAACGAGTTTTAAAACGAACACCATCGATAGTGCCATCTTTTCTTTGATGAACGCTCGTGTCAACCGTTTTCATCTCGTAGTTTTCCAACGATTCGCTGATGTAAAAATCGTCAACCAAGAACTCGGACGCACCTTTTATTGTCATATAGAAAAGGTAACTAAGATTACATTTGCCATCCGCTGCGATTACACCTGTAATTGTACCCGAATAAGTTTTCCAACCGTCGGTGCCCGTCACAGTTTTTGCATCTACTTTCGAGTACTGAGAAGCATCAAAAGTGATAGTACCCGCACTCTTATAACGAATCGAGAATTCAAGTGTTTCACCCGCACCAAATCTATTATAAAGTAAGTTTTCTGCATAGAAACGAGTTTGCATAGAGCCGATAACGTTGGAGAATTTCCACACTTTGTTACCGTTTTCTTCTGTAACAAGATTAATTTTCATACCGGTTGCCAACAAATCTTCGCCCAATGCTTGTTTGTCGGTCACCATCGTAGTATGAATAGATTTCTTTTCATCAGCTGTAAGGCCATAGTTCAAGAAACCTGCAAAAAGATGATTCGGGCTTCTGAATGCGCCAGGCAAAAGTTCACCATCGGATCCCGGAATTAAGTTGAAACCGGGTTTGTATTCGATGATTTCAAAATCATCGTAATAGACTCTGCCGGTATTGGCACGATAGGAATAGGCAGTAACACCAGAGAATTCCGTGATTGCCGAACTCGGACTAAAAGGAGCAGTCTGGTATTGGAACCATTCGTTGGTGTTACCAAGCACCATTGCTTCATTGGCACGGAAGTTAACTGCTTGAGCCTCAGTAGTGGTTGCTTTCCAGTCATAGGGATTGAGGGATATAAAGGACGCAGTACCACCTGCATAAAGGCCGCTCATACCGCCACGTGATTTATAACGGAAAACATAGGTCTTGTTGGGGTCTAATGGTTCACTCAATTTAAAG
Source organism: Acutalibacteraceae bacterium (assembly GCA_045648765.1). Classification (GTDB taxonomy): domain Bacteria; phylum Bacillota; class Clostridia; order Oscillospirales; family Acutalibacteraceae; genus RGIG3009. The sequence continues at coordinate 12,005 of JAZROQ010000055.1, read as the reverse complement.
GTGATACCCATACCAACACCTGAAGTAGCGGCTTTCACGCCGTCTGTGATAGAAGGCGGGTCCATAAAGAAAGCTTTACCGCCACCGTAGCCTTCTTTATCTACAATGTGAGAGTTTGACACCGTTTCAAAATCACCGTTAGTGATAAGGTTGTGGTATTCTGTAATGTTCACTGTGAAAGTATCGGACGCGCCGCTGGGGAGTAAGGCAGTGATAGTGGCTTCACCAAAACCTTTGGCAATCACACGGCCGGCAATATCCACTGTGGCGACCGTGCTGTCCGAAGATACCCATTTTATGGTGTAATCGGTTGTTGGGTATACAACATTGTACTCCAGTTGCAACATACCGTCAAGTTTAAGATTTGCATCAGCAGTGGTGATATCAATAGAACTAGTTCTCATAAGCGAGATATCATCGACCCAAGTGTCAACGCCAGGGAAGTAGCAAGCAAAAGGCGCGGAGAAACTGTAAGTATCAACCAAGGTAAACGTTAAAGTCAAAATTTTCCAACCCGGGTTGTTTGGGTCATCTTCTCTGACAAGGCTGTTTTGAATAGCTTTATCACTGGCAAGCCAGTATTTAATTTTACTTTCGTCACCTTCTGTTTTATAGCGGAAAGAGAAAGTGTACGGTACATTCTTCTGGATAATTTTACTGTATTGTGCGAGGTTAAAGTACGTACCGGAAGTAGTATGACCATCTTTGATTTTGATGACACTGTTACCGTCGATGGTATCCAGTTCCATGTATTCAGAGCTATACGATGGCCAAATGCAAGTGGGAATTACTTCGCCATTTGCAACACCATACTCCAAGATGTTCATATCGAGAGAGTACTCATACAATTCAAAATCATCGTAATATACATAAGAACCTTCGGTCTTTGCGTCGGATCTCGTGTTGTAATAGTACCAACCGCTAAACGTTGTTTTGCCCACATCGCTTGCGTGCGGAGTGAAAACAAATTGGTGGCTATACCACTCATTTTCGCTCTTAGGTGCGGCGGTGGAAGTAGAAATGGTTCCGTATCCTCTCGCAGCATAATCATACATCTGACCAGGACCACCTTTGACCTTCATGCGGAAAATGTAGTATTTACCTTCTTCGAACGGTTTACTCAATTGAAGGTTTTTGGGTAAGGAAATATACGGAAAAGAACCTTCACTGTAATGGTTGGTAGCCAAAACGGTGTTGTTATCGACCGTTCGAATGTATTTGCTAGCGTTTTTCCATTCTGCACCCTCTAAATCACCATTGGTGATCAGATTGCAAGAACTAACAACTTTCACGTTGAACGTGTCGGTCACACCGTCGAGGATAGTGGCGGTGATTTCGGTTGTACCGAAGCTTAAAGCAGTCACTTTGCCATTCGCATCTACCATGGCAACTTTGGGATTAGAGGAAGTCCAAGTGATTTGAGAATCCAAAGGCAAAACAGAATATGCTAATTGCAAGGATTCACCAATTTTCAAATCTTGGTCGGCAGTGGTAATATCCACTTCTGTCGCTTCGCCAAGGAAAACGTCGTCTACCATAAGGGTTGTGGTTTTTCCAATGCTAGCGATATATTGCCAGTTGGGATCGTATAAAGAAAAGCTCAGCAAAGCAGTGTAGGTTTTCCAACCGTTTTCATCGGCTGCTGTGGAGCTTTGGCGCAAAATGGCACCGCCTTTGTCTGCGGCGAGGGCTATGTTGAATGTAGCGTCGGCACTTTCGCCTTTGTAACGGAACGAGAACAAGAAGGGTTGTTCTTTATCAATAATACCAGGAACAACTACGCCAGAGCTCGAAGTAGTAAGGAATTTAGAGATCAAACCAAATTTGAGTTGTGTGTACTTAGCATCAAATTTGTGGACGTAGTTTGTACTTTCTTCCGATTCTTTTGTATAACTATAATTCGGCATAGACTGGAAGATATTGGAATCGGAAGTTGATGTGTACAAATATGGTGTTTGTGTATATTCCCATTCGTTCGGATAAACGTTCATGCCGGGGACATATTCGTAAATACGGATATCGTCAACATAACCCGGATTAGCACTTTTGTTTATCAAAAACGCACTGAGAGTTTTTAAATCCGTCGTCGGGCAAAAAATCGTTTGCACTTCCACATATTCCGTATTGGAACGCAAGGCTTGCGTAGTCGATAATAAGTCACACCAAAGATAGAATGCATTATCGGCACCGCCCTTGAATTTTGCACGGAAAATATAGTATTTTCCGGCTTTTAAAGGTGTGGTGAAATTGATGGTGATTTTACCGGAACCGCTAGTGGAAGCTCCGGACGCAATTTCCAAGCCCGGAGTACCATCGACACCGGCTTTTTGGTTAATAGAGACACCCGACCCGTAAGTTACCGCCGCAGAAAATGCCGCGTCGAAGTCACCACCTGGGAACAAGTTTGTCGGGGCTGACGATTCAGGAGTGGTTTCCGCTGCAGCAGGTAATACCAAGCCGGAAACCGCACAGCCAATGAGCAATGCAGCCGACAAAGATACCGCTAACAAGCGTTTGAGAAATTTGTTCATGTTTGCTTGACCTCCTAATAAAAATTGTAAAAATGGTACAGCAAGCCCATAATTGTACATTATCATTATGAAGCTTTTTGTGCGTTTTGTCAAGCACCCTTTTTTGAAAATGTAAACAAATTTCATCGCGCCGTTTTGTGCATGTTTACAGCGCGGGGTTTTATTGTCGAACAACAAAACTTGAGCACGTTTTTTTGTAGGATTTAGGCTTGATAAACACCAAAAGATATGCTACACTTTATGAAAAGACAGAGAGTGGGAATGTTTTGTGAACGAACTTCCTAAACGAAAGAACATTCGGATAGAACATTACGATTATTCTGCGCCCGGCGCCTATTTTGTGACAATCTGCACCAAAAACAGAGAAAAAATCTTTTGGGATGATTGTAGGGGCGAACTGTGTTCGCCCGCCGATACTCCCTTGACAAACATAGGGGCAGTTGTTGATAGGGAAATCCAAAAATTAAACACCTTATACGACGCTGTACGAATTGACACCTATTGTATTATGCCGGATCATATTCATTTCATCATCACCATTAGTGCCGATGAAAACGGGCGAACACAGTTCGCCCCTACCATTTCGAGGATAGTTAAACAATTTAAAGGGGCTATTACCAAAAAAATCGGTAGACCGATTTGGCAAAAATCGTTTTATGACCACGGTATTCGCAATCAGCAAGATTACCACGAAACGCAAAAGTACATTGAAAATAATCCGTTGAAATATTTGTTAAACAAGGCGGAAACAATTCATGAGTAACATTTCAACCTATTATAATCATTCGTTCAACCCCACCACGGCGGTGGCAGAAGATATTGATATTCGCGATATTGCGCATTCGTTGTCGCTACTTTGCCGCGCGGGCGGGCATTTCCCCCATTTTTATTCGGTGGCGCAACACTGCCTCAATTGCGTGCGCGAGGCAAAGGCACGCGGCTTTAGCAAACGCGTACAGTTTGCTTGTTTGTTGCACGATGCGAGCGAAGCTTATCTTTCGGACATTACGCGGCCGGTTAAAGAATGTTTGCCGGAGTACCGCCGCTTTGAAAAGCAGTTGCAAACACTTGTTTTCAGCAAATGGCTCTCCCCTGCTTTGACAGACGAAGAGGAACAACAAGTGTGTGCGGTGGATGATGCGTTATTGTATCACGAGTTTTTACAATTAACAGGAAAACGGTTATGGGAACCGCAGCCACCGCTTACCACAACGCCACTATTTTTGTTTGAGGCATTTGAGGATGTCGAAAAACAGTTTTTGGAAGTATTCGAAGAATTATTATAGGTTATAGGAGGAATAAATAATGGCTATTCGTGAAGTGCCCCAAGAATTCCACGCGCACCCTTCGGTTTTTGCTGTGGAAAGCGAGTATCAAATCATGGTGCTGTTAAAGACCGAGGGCGAGTATTTGGTTTCGGTTCGCGTGGGCGACCAAGAATTTTTTGATGAGTCGAACGGTATTCGCCGTTCTAACCGAAAAATCCATCGGCTTTGTGTACCGATGGCATTGCTTAACACAGTTAAAGAGTACACTGTCGTTGCCAGAAAAATGGTGGAGCGAAAAGAATATTTTACCGAAACGGAAGAACCGGTCGAATATACGTATTCGTTCCATCCGTTAGAAAAGGAAACAGATATTCGTATTTATCATTTAGCAGACACTCACAACTACGTTGTTCCTGCTGTAAAAGCAGCACAGCTTTGCGGCGAAAAGCTCGATGTGTTGGTGCTTAATGGTGACATTGCCGACGGTTGCGGCACTGAAAAGGCTTTTGTGAAAGTACACGAAATTACTTCGGGCATTACCGAGGGTGAAATCCCGTGCGTGTATGCACGTGGCAATCACGAGTTACGCGGTAAAATGGCCGAACATTTAGCGGAGTATACACCCAACCGCGACGGATATTCCTATTACACGTTCCGCATCGGTTGCATTTGGGGCGTTGTGTTAGATGGTGGCGAAGACAAAGAAGACAGTTCCAAAGAGTATGGTCACGTGGTTGCTTGTCACCAATTCCGCGTTAAGGAAACCGAATTTATTAAAAACTTATCGGGTTACGATGATCCGTCGGTGAAATATCGTGTGGTGTTAAGTCACAACCCCTTTGTTCGCAAATGCGAAGGCGTTTTTAATGTGGATGCCGACATTTTTACCGAGTGGGCAAAAATTTTAAAAGAAACGGTGAAACCGCACGTAATGTTTAGCGGTCACACGCATACTTGTTTTGTTATTCGACCGGGTGACGAAAGAGACGAAAAAGGAACGCCCTGCCCCGTGATTGTGGCTTCGATGTGCAAGTCGCTCGACGGTGATATCAACGGTCATGTCGGTGCCACCATCACCTTGCAGCCCGACCGTGCGACCGTTGTTTGCAACGACAACCAAGGTGCCATCGGAATGCAAGATACCGTTTTGTTCGAATGAGAATCTTTTTGATTTATCTTGCCGCTGTTTCGGCGGTGGCAATCCTCTTGACAGTCAGCGACAAATGCTGCGCCAAACGAAAACGCAGTCGTGTGCCCGAAGCGGTGTTGTTTTTGGTTGCACTGTTGGGTGGATGTGCGGCAATGTATTTGACCATGTTGCTGATTCGGCACAAAACGTTGCACAAGCGATTTATATTGGGCTTACCCGCTATTCTTTTGGTACAAGTTTTTTGTTACATAAAAATAACCTCTCTCGGTTAGCCGAGAGAGGTTTTCTTTTGTGCAAGTTATGCGCTTTTATTCATTTTACGAACGCAAAGCACCACAGCTGTAAACAAAAGCACTGCGCTGGCCGCAAAAACAACCGAGGTAACCGTTACGGAATAGTTCACGATGCGGTACAACACACTGTTCACGTATTGTTTCAAAGCCGATTCACTCAACACCAAACGTGAAGGAAGGTCATACCACCGCAGCAGCCAAAACGGCACCGCTACCACCGACGAGCCAAAAAACACCATGCCAAAAACCGTTTGCAAACGTTGCGGGGTGCTTTTGGGGGTTACCAACCACAAACCCACCGCCAAAACAGCTGACAAAAGTGCCAGCCAAACAGTGACTGCGGCAAACGATTGCAGCAGCGACAATTTTTTTATGATATTGTGCCCTTGCATTAATAGTTTGTCACTCAAACCAATGCGCAACATTGGGGACATAGAATTTATCAAATCAGCGGCAATCATTTGCGCAACATCATTGGTTGGTCGGTCTTGTTCCGGCAACGTATCAAAAAATGATTGAATGGTCCTTGTAAGTGCCGCACCATCCCACTCCACCTTAGGGAGCGGCGCGCCGTGAAACAACGCATCGTATATCACCGATGTCTGAGAAGTAACCAGCGTTTCAACAACATCTTTGCTAACAGCGGCTTTGAGTGTTTCAAACGGCAAATCATAAAACAAGCACTCCGATTCCAAGCGGTTTAAAAGCGCTGTGTGAACAAAATCAACCAAAGAGGGAGAGTGTGCCGCTTTGGCATACGCCGTGCGGTCAAGCAAAGCATAGCGCAACACGCAAGAAAGCAACGTCGCCGCAATCGAAAGCACAAGCAACAACGATAATAAGAACCGCATTATTTTCCGAAAAGAAGTATCAACCATAGGTTTTCCACTCCTTCCCCTCTATTTTCTTGCAAATAAGAGCCATACGTTCAGTTTTGAAAAGATGACCATTTTTGCGCGGATAACAAGTATACATAATCAGTTGCTCCACTCCATCTTTGGGTTGGAGCAACGAAGCATCTTTATAATGAAAAACTTGTGTTCCCACTACTTTGTATACATATTTACCGTACACCGTATCCATCGTAACAAGTGTACCAATAGGCGTTACTTCCAATTCATAAAAATCCGAAGTAACGTGCGCAGATAACACAATTTTTCCGTTTTGCCCGCAAAATCGTGAATTGATCCACATGCCGGCGCCTTTGCGCAAAAACTCGTCGTTGTCACCAAAGAATACTTTGATGTCACGGCGTTCCCAACCGTCGACGTTGAGCGTTGCCCATTGACTACCAAAAGAAATAGGCGGAATATAGCCTTCGTCTTGTGTGACAGAAGATGAAGCATTGTTACCATAATTTTTCCCCGTAAAAACTCGATAATATTCCGAGTCGGCAACAAACGCTTGAAAAAGCACCACAACCGCGCAACCCCACGCCAAAACCGCGGTAATATACGGAAAAAGCAAGAAAAAGCCCTTATACAAAGGGCTTTTTCTCGAAAACAAACTACTTTGTTTCATACAAAAATTAGCAAGAGGTGGCTTTTTTGCAACGAGTTGCAACAACCACAGCTGCTGCGGCCAAAACGCCAGCCAAAGCAACCAAACCGTAGTTCACAGCGCTTTCGGGAACGTTGGTCTTTTTAACGTCGTCGCCGTCAAGTGTAGCAATGACTTTGTCTTCTACTTTGATAACCACGTCAACGTCACCTTTGTGGGTGGGTTTTTCGGCGGGTTTTATTTCGTATTTCAAGCCCAAAGTTTCGCAAGCAGTGTCAAATTCTTTCAAAATAACTTCGCGTTCTTCTTTGGCATATTCAGACAACGAATCACCTTTGTCTTCTTTAACAGCTTCTTTTGCGGTTTCGATGTTAGCAATAACTTTTTCAGCTTGTTCTGCGGTAACTTCCACTTGTTGCAAAGTGTTTTCGATGGTAGGCAAATATTTTTCGAAAATTTCTGCCGATACATTGGCTTTAATTGCCGCAATGATATCTTCTTTCGGAGTGGCGGCGGAAACCGGAACAATCGAAAGGACCATCATGCTAACGAGTAATACGCACGCTAAAACAATGGACATAACTTTTTTCATGATACTTTCTCCTTACTTAAAATAAATATTTACGGACATAATAAAATACCTACGTTTAGAGTACACCTTTTATTTTTGTTTGTCAACCCTAATTCCAAATTTTTTACGCGTGTATACTTTTAGGTTGTACCATTGATTTTTTTTACATAATATGGTATGGTATTATATTAGTAACGAGAGGAGGAGTCGATATGGAAATCACCATCAATGGACGCCGTGTTCACTATATCGATAGCGGCAGCGGCGCAAAAACCGTGTTGTTATTGCATGGTTGGGGTGTAGACAGCAGTGTTTACCATCTCATCATCGATCACCTTTCCTCGTATTGTCGCGTATTGGCACCCGATTTGCCGGGGTTTGGCGGTTCCGAAGAACCTGCTGTTCCTTTTTCCCCTACCGATTTTGCCGATTTCGTGGTGGAATTCACTGCACAGCTCGGCGTAAACGATGTGGTTGGTATCGGTCATTCCAATGGTGGCCGCATTTTGATTGAACTGTTATCCCGCAAACAAAGTCCTCTTCGTTTTAAAAAAGCGGTATTGATGGATTCTGCCGGTCTTCCCGCCCACCATTCTTTGGGTTATTATGTGCGGGTCTATACTTTCAAATTCCTAAAACAAGTGTTATCTTTGCCTTTCGTTCAAAAACTGTTCCCCCACGCTTTGGAAAACGCGCAAAAGCGCTTTGGCTCTGACGATTACCGCAAAGCCAGTCCCATTATGCGGCAAAGCATGGTGTTGGCGTTGCAAAAGGATATGACTCCGTATTTATCACAAATCCGCGTACCGACATTGCTCGTTTGGGGGAAAGACGATACCGCCACTCCCCTTTCGGACGCCAAAATTATGGAACGTTTAATCCCCGATGCAGGGTTGGTTGAACTTTCGGGCGGGCACTTTGCATTTGCCGAAAGTTTTGGACTTTGCCGTCGTGTTTTGGATTCGTTTTTACAAGGAGAATGAGCATGGAGTTTTTAAAAGCCGTTGTTTTGGCAGCGTGTGTGTGCAACACCGCTGCGCAATCGTTATATTTCACTCACATGTTGCAACTCAACTCGTATCGGCCGGAACGGTATCGCAAATGGTGCCGTGATAACCGCAAAAAACTGCTTAACAGCCGTCGCCTTTGGCCGCTTCTGTTGTTGGTTTGCGCGTTCTTGCCGACAACATACTGTTTGATTGCTTCTGCCGTCGTATTGTTCGCCGCAACCGCGTTAAACTTTCCGAAAAAGGCCAAAAAACCGTTGGTGTTCACTGCGCGTGTCAAACGTCTGCTCGTTACACAAGCATTGTTGACAGCCCTTGTTTTGTGGCGCGTATGGTTGTTGCCAATTGGCTGGTGTGCTATTTTGTTGGCGGTATTTTCTTCGGTGATTTGGGCTTGGATCGGGCTTTCCAACCTTATCAACACTCCGCTCGAAAAAGCAGTTGCAAAATGGTATGTGGGTGATGCGCGCCGTTTGCTCAAAAGTCATTCGCGATTAACGGTTATCGGCATTACCGGCAGTTACGGTAAAACCAGCACCAAAACCTTTTTACACACCTTACTTTCTGCACGGTATAACGTGCTGATGACACCCGAAAGTTTTAACACGACCATGGGCGTGGTGCGCACGGTGCGTGAACATCTTCGCCCCTCGCACGAGATTTTTATTGCCGAAATGGGCGCCAAAAACCGCGGTGATATTCGCGAAATTTGCGATTTGGTTTCTCCGCAATACGGCATTATCACCTCGATTGGTGAACAACATTTGGAAACGTTCCGCACCGTGGGCAATATCGTTGCCACCAAATTTGAACTTGCCGATGCATTGCCCAAAAACGGTTGTTTGGTCACGTGCGGTGACAACGCCTATATCCGCGACCGTTTGGCAGAAAATCCACCCCATTGCAAAACCGTCGTATACGGCTTTAAAAATGCCGACGTCACCATCACCGACTATCGTGTCGATTTAAACGGTTGCACATTCACTGTTCAAATCGGAGAAGAAAGTCAAACTTTCACCACAAAATTGCTTGGCTCACATAACTTACAAAACTTGGCGGCATGTATTGCCGTGGCACATCAATTGGGCGTATCACTTGGCGAAATGGTTTACCCCATCCGCTTATTAAAACCGGTGGAACATCGTTTGCAACTTCTCCCAAACGGCTATATTGACGATGCATACAACTCAAACCCCGCCGGTTTCCGCAGCGCACTGGACGTGTTGCGCCAATTTGAATCGCAACGTGTTTTAGTCACTCCCGGTATGGTCGAATTGGGCGACCGTCAAGATGCCCTCAACCGCGAACTTGGCGAATATGCCGCCAATTGCTGCGATGTTGCTGTTTTGGTTGGAGAACGTCAAGCACCGCCCCTTAAAGAAGGGTTGCTCAAAGGCGGTTTCCCCGCAGAAAACTTGCACGTTGTTTCCACTTTGCAAGAAGGCCTTGCACTGTTGCAACAAATTCCTGCCACCCAAAACCGTATTGTGTTGTTAGAAAACGATTTACCGGATAATTTTTAAGGAGATGCTGTCATGAAAACAAAAGTAGCTGTCATTTTTGGCGGACGCACCGTGGAACATGAGGTTTCGATTATTACAGGCATCCAAGCCTTTTGCGCTTTGAATCGCGAAAAATATGATCCCATTCCGCTGTATATTTCCAAAGATAACCGTTTTTATACCGGTGAAGCTCTGGGTAAAATTGAAACATACCGCGACATGAAAGCGTGTCTTGCCGCCGCCACACAAGTGTTGCTTGTCCCCTCTGAAAACGGCGTGGATATGATTCGTTATCCCGCCAAAAAGTTTGGCAACAACGTGGTCGGTTCGTTCGAAGTGGCACTTCCCGCCGTGCACGGTACCAACGTGGAAGACGGCACGTTAATGGGCTTCCTCGAAATGTTGAATATCCCCTATGCCGCTTGTGACGTCACTTCCTCGGCAGTGGGTATGGATAAATTTTTGATGAAATCGGCTCTGCGGGATGCCGGCGTTCCGGTACTCCCCGCCCTTGCTTTCTTGGGCAAAGAGTATGCTTTGAAAAGTGAAACGGTTTGTGACACCATCGAAAAAGAAATTGGCTATCCTGTCATTGTCAAACCTGTTAACTTGGGTTCCTCGGTCGGCATTTCCCGCGCCGATAGCCGTGAAAAACTGCAAATTGCTTTGGATACCGCTTTTGGATTTGCCCCCCGCGTGTTGGTAGAAAAAGCGGTAACCCCGCTTCGCGAAATCAACTGTTCCGTGCTTGGTGATGCCGAAAACGCTCGTCCCTCTGTTTGTGAGGAACCCATCGGCAGTGACGAAATTTTAAGTTTCGGTGACAAATATTTAAGCGGCGGCAATAAATCGGGTAAATCCGGCGGTATGTCGGATTTAAAACGCCGTTGCCCCGCCGATATCCCCGACGAAATGACCGCCAAAGTCCAAGACCTGGCTGTCAAAACGTTTGTGGCGCTCGGTTGCACCGGTGTCGCACGTATCGACTTTTTGAACAACCCCGAAACAGGCGAACTGTGGGTGAACGAAATCAACACCATTCCCGGCTCCTTGGCTTTCTATTTGTGGGAAGAAGCCGGTTTGCCGTTTGACAAACTGCTCGACGAAATGATTGCCTTGGCTTGGGCACGGCAGCGCCGCCGCGAAGGTTTGAGTTTTAGCTACGAAACCAACTTGCTTTCCACCGTTTCTCTTGGCGGTGCCAAGGGCGCCAAAGGCGGAAAATTATGATGAACGTTTATCAAAACATCACACAACTCATCGGCAACACACCGCTGCTTGCCGTGCAAAAAAAAGAGGATGAACACGCCAACATTCTTGCTAAATTGGAATGTTTTAATCCCGCGGGCAGTGCCAAAGACCGCGTAGCGGTCGCCTTGCTTGACGATGCCGAACAACAAGGGGTGCTGCAACCCGATTCGGTTATTATCGAACCGACAAGCGGCAACACCGGCATCGGTTTGGCAATGGTGGCGGCAGTACGCGGCTACCGTGTCATCTTGACCATGCCCGAAACCATGAGCGCCGAACGCCGCTTATTGCTCAAAGCCTACGGCGCCGAAATCGTGTTGACCGACGGTGCTTCGGGTATGTCGGGCGCTATTGAAAAAGCAAACGAACTTGCCGCCACATACCCCCACAGTTTTATCCCCTCGCAGTTCGATAATCCCGCCAACCCCGCAGCACATCGCACAACAACCGGCCCCGAAATTTGGCGCGATACCGATGGAACAGTGGATATTTTTGTGGCAGGTGTCGGCACAGGCGGTACGTTAAGCGGTGTGGGTGAATATCTAAAATCACAAAACCCCGCTGTGCAAGTTGTTGCTGTGGAACCCTCTGCCTCCCCTCTGCTTTCGGGCGGCAAGGCAGGCACACACGGTCTGCAAGGCATTGGCGCCAATTTTATCCCCCAAAACCTCAACACCGCTATTATTGATGCTGTCGTCACTGTCAACGAACAACAAGCCTACGCGGCAGCACGTGACTTTGCTCACGCGCACGGCGTGCTGGTGGGGATTTCTTCGGGTGCGGCATTGTACGCCGCACGCACCATAGCCCAAAAACCCGAAAACGACGGCAAAACCATTGTGGTTTTGCTTCCCGATACCGGCGACCGTTATTTATCCACCCCTTTGTTTAATGAAAATAAATGAGTAAATCAATGCGGCTTTGGATGGATA
>JAZROQ010000054.1:0-2067 GCA_045648765.1 Acutalibacteraceae bacterium | reverse complement strand
AAACCATTTGCGGACTCCAATCAACAGCACCATCAAAGTCGCACATAACTCCGCTTGGAAGTCCGATTTCGGGGTCGCCGGGGGTTTCGTCATCTACTATTTCGCTACCGTCGCCGGGGTTTGTACCTTCGGCAGGGTCGTCGGGCTCGCAAGCGGTAAACGCTACAAGGCTTGCCATTAGGGCAAAAGCCAAAAGGTGGAATGTCTTTTTCATTTTTGTTTACTGTTTTTTTATTTAATAACTTGGTTTTACTGTTTCATTCAGGTTGCAAAGTTACGTATAATATATTTATTGTACAACTTCTCCCGGCTTTTTCTTTCAAAGAATCTTTTGGAAAATATATAACAGGTGTGTATCAACAATATATGCAAGCAAACAACTAAAAAAGTACCGGAACAAAAAAGCGTTTCCGATACTTTTATCAGCATTAAGCAGTTTTTATTTTAGTTTTTTCATCTTTGTTGTAAATTTTTCAAGGTCTTCCAACCCCCAATCGCTCATAGGATAATTTTTTACGGAGAGGGTGAAAGTTTTTGCACCTTGGTCGTTGCCCGAAGCGCCCATCATCAAACTTACCATATCGCGCATGGTAGCGGTGAGCGTGAGCGAGAGTTTTTGGTTTGCCATATCAAATTTTGTTACAGTTACGGTCATATTTTCCGAAATCCATATCAGCGGAATTGTTTGCCCCATCAGCTGGGTAAGTCCGTCGAGATACATAACTCCGTAATCCAGCACCGGGGCACCTTCAAAGAACTCCAATTCCCAATCAAAGTTGCCCGGCGTTCCTGAAAACATCAATATGAAACTATTTTTCAGTTGCTCATAAGCTGCTATTTCGTCACCGCTCTCCATTATTTCGTTAGCCTCATAAAAGCTCATGTTGTTTTGCGAAATGTATCCTCCGGCATATACGCCATCAAAACCTAGGGTGTCGTATCCAAACTCCACAGTTTGCGGAGTCCACGATGCTACGTCCTCGAAAGTGTAGCTCAGCTCGGGTTGTTCTACCGGTGGGGTTGTAGGGTTGTTTTCGTCGTCGTCGGGTGTGCACGAAGTAAGTGCCACAAGGCTTGCCGTTAGGGCAAAAGTCAAAAGTTTGAATGTTTTTCTCATTTTATTACGTGTTAATGTGTTATTATAAGTATTAGTTTTTAATTTTCCAACGAAAACCCTGCCTTGTGAGAGGCAGGGAATTAAATTATATGAGCTTGTTTATCTGTTTTCGAGTCTGCTATACCTATAAACCTTCCTTTATTCGTTCCTTTCTCATCGTTCTTCGCATATAAGTCGCTTGGGAGTGGCTTTTTATTACAGCCAACAACAAAAAAAAGTGCAATATATTTTTTATATTGCACTTGTTCAAACTATTACAAATGGTATTTTTTTTGTTTTTTACTTCTTTCGGTTAAAGTCGGCAGGTATCTCGCCCCAGTTTTCGGTGTCCCACTTCAGTATTTGGGTGGTATATGTGTTGTTTTGCAGCCAGGCTTCGGCACGTTCCACAAAGCGGAACAGCTCTTCGGTTTCGGCGGTGCGAACAAGTTTGGTCTTACACTTCTTTTGTTTCACCCACGCTATGGCATTTACAGAGTCGGAATAAATTGGTTGGGTCAAACCATGTTTTTTCATATACGATAGGCCGTGTACCAAAGCCAAAAACTCGCCAATATTATTGGTTCCCAACGGAAACTTCCGGTGAAATATACGTTCTTTGTCGAAGGTGCGAACTCCCTGGTATTCCATTACTCCCGGATTTCCACTACAGGCTGCATCAACCGATAGGCTGTTAAGAACAACCTCGGCCGACGGCTCTCTGCTTACGACACTGTCCTTGGGCGAAACATACGACCAATAGTTTCCTTTCAAAGCTGCCTCGGCTTCGGCACGACTGTCGAAGGCTTTGTACAATGCTCCCGCCACACCTTTTATTTGCTCTTGGCAGTCGGCCCAAGAGTCGAACACGCCCGTGGTTTTACCCTGCCACACAGTATAATATTTCTGTTTCTTTGCCATTTTTGATCCGTTTATAGTATTTTTTAGAACTTGCAAAATTACTACTTTTT
>JAZROQ010000053.1:0-19430 GCA_045648765.1 Acutalibacteraceae bacterium | reverse complement strand
ATTGACCGGATTCTTTTCGAATCTCTTTTTTTAAGAAATTACGGGTTGTGTGTTCGTTCTTTCTTTCACATTGTTTAATTTTCAAGGTCCTTTTGCTACCCCATTTTTTCGGGACAGCTTTGCTATCATACCACTACTTATTCCCTTTGTCAACACTTTTTTTGGGGTTTTTTGAAAAAATTTTAAAAAAACAAAAAACCGAGTGCCGATACTTCAAAAAACGACAGTATCCGCACTCGGCAAAAAACAATTCGACTTATTTTGCAGGTAAATATTCCAATGTTATACTATAATATATATTTTCCAAGGAATGGTTGTTTATCTTCACAAACTCCGGCGGAAGATATAATTCAAAGTCAAGGTTTTTCCCGGCGGGAACAATGGTCTTTTTGCTGATTTTTTCCGTGTTGCCCTCGGCAATCACTTTTCCTTGTTCGTTTTTGTCGCGAACGGTAATGAAAATCTTGGTAATCTGTTGTGCTTCGTTAAAGCCGTTGCCGAAATTCAACGAAACGTGCAAGCCCTTTTCATTGGTATAATAAGCCTGTGTGATAATCGACTCCAATTTTTCTTCCGCAATGGTTGCTTGCGTTTCCTCGGCGTAAAACGCGCTCATGGATGCATCGGGTTGACGCAACTGCTCTTTTTTCTCTATGTTTTTCGAAACAATGCCGCCAACGACCACCAAAGCCGCCACAAAAACGGCCACGGCCGCCACCACGGCAATGATTTGCAACATCTGTTTTTTGGAAAACAGTTTTTCTTCTTGTTCAAACTCTGCTTTTGCACTGTTTGTATTCAAAAGGGAAATTTCTGTTTCGGTTTGTTTTCTTTTTGCCATCGTCAACCACTCCTTTTGCGATGTTACTTTTAAGTATACAAAAATCTTTTCTTTCCGTCAAGAAAAAGCGGAAAAAACACCGTTTTTAAACAATATCTATTGACTTTTATTTGTATAATGTTATAGTAACCTTGACGTGAGGTGATGCGTGATGAAAAAGTCCGGTATTGATATGTGCAACGGTCCGTTGCTTCCCAAATTGGTGCTGTTTGCACTGCCGCTTATTGCCACCGGTTTGTTACAAGTGTTTTATAACGCTGCCGACATTATTGTAGTGGGCAAATTCGCGGGCGACAACGCTTTGGCAGCGGTCACGTCCACCTCTTCGCTGATTTCTCTTATGGTGAATTTGTTTTTGGGGCTTTCCACCGGTGTTTCTGCGGTCGTTGCACTTCACCTTGGCGCACGACACACCAAAAAGGTACACCAAAGTGTCCACACGTCCATCGTTATGGGCGTCATCGGCGGCATTTTTTTAATGTTTGTCGGTTTGTTCTTGGCAGAGCCGTTGTTGCGCTTGATGGGTGTGCCGGACGATACAGGCGCCAGTGTGCTGAAACAGGCCGCCCTTTACGTGCGCATTTACTTTTTGGGAATGCCTTTCTTTTTAACCTACAATTTCGGTGCCGCTGTGCTTCGCGCTAACGGTGACACGCGCCGCCCGTTGGTTTTTTTGGCAATTTCCGGTTTGATCAACGTTGCGCTTAATCTTGTTTTGGTTATCGTCTTCCACATGGGCGTGGCAGGCGTCGCCATTGCTACCACCACTTCGCAAGTCCTTTCTGCCGTTTTGCTGATTCGGTGTCTGATCAAAGAAAAAAGTTTGATTCGACTGATTCCTTCCCATTTGCGCCTGGATTTTAAGATGGCGGGCGAAATTTTGCGACTGGGTCTTCCCTCCGGCATCCAAAGTTCGTTGTTTGCCATTTCCAATGTTCTTATTCAATCGACAGTCAATAGTTTTGGCAGCTATGCCATGGCAGGCGGCGGTGCCGCCGGCAATATCGAAAGCTTCGCCTACACCGCCATGAACGCCTTCTATCATGCCTCGTTAAATTTCACGGCACAAAACTTTGGCGCCAAAAAGTTTGACCGCATGGTGCGCTCGTGTCGGTATTCACTGTTGTTGGTTGCTATCCTCGGCATGGTCATTGGGGGAGGAATTGTGCTGTTCTCCGAACCGCTGCTCAGAATTTACACCAACAGCCCTGAAGCTATTCGATACGGCACCATGCGCGTTATGGCTACGGGTATTCCTTACTTCTTCTGTGGTTTAATGGAAGTTATGACCGGCCATATCCGCGGTATGGGGTACTCTATCATGCCTATGCTCGTATCGCTGATTGGCGCTTGCGGTTTGCGCGTCGTGTGGATTTTCACCGTGTTCGAAGCCTTCCCCACTTTCACTGTTTTGTTTTTATCCTATCCCGTTACTTGGTGTGTCACGTTCTTAACGCACGTTATCTGTGCAAAAATTGTTCGCAAAAAAACCATGATGAAACTAAACACTTCCGAATAACAAAGATGCGGGCAGAAAGAATCTTCTTTCTGCCCGCTTTTTTTAAAACAATTCGCCGACTTGTTCAACCAATTCGCTCATGTCTTTTAGTGCTTTGCCTACGTTCTTTTTAAAACCTCGTTTGCCGTTGCGCATACAGTGTGTGCCCACCGCACCTACCATGCACCCTACCGCCAATCCAATACCCATTCCTTTAACAAACTTCATTCCTCGCGACATACCCATCTCTCCTCTTTTTGTTTTGTCAATAGTATTTCCCGACAAACCAAAAAACCACAAGGAAAATTTTGTAAAAAAAGCGCCGTCAGCAGACGGCGCTTTAAGCGGTTATTTCTTTTTTGCTTTTTGGACATATTCGGCAATAAAATCAACCGTTTGCTCATATCCTAACGCACTGGTGTTGATGCACAAGTCGTAAGAGGAAGCCACGCCCCACTTTTTGCCCGAATAGAAGTTATAATAATTAGCGCGTTTTTTGTCGCTCTTGTTAATTTGCGCTTTGGCTTCCGCCGAGGAAACACCGTCGTGTTCCGCCACACGGTGAATACGGTCTTCCAAATCGGCATGCAAAAACACCGTTACCACATTTTCGTGATTTTCGAGCACGTAATCCGCGCACCGACCCACAATTACGCAAGGGCCTTTTTCTGCCAGAGCGCGAATGGCGTCGAATTGTGCTTGGAACACACGTTGGTTCACCGGCTGCGCAAAATTCACCACACCGGCATCGTTAAGCGAATACACACCTGTCGACAACGAGTATAACAAACTGTTGGTCGGCTGTTCATCAAAGTGCGAAACGATTTCTTCGGATAAACCGCTCATTTCGGCAGCGTGTAACAGCAATTCGTTATCGTAAAAGGGGATTCCCAATTTTTCTGCCAACTTTTTGCCGATTTCTCTTCCGCCGCTGCCAAATTGACGAGCAATGGTAATAATCATACGGTTCCTCCTAAAAGTTATTAATATCGCGCGAGATAGCGATCAATTTCCCAACGCGTGACTTGCATTTTGTATTCTTCCCATTCCTTGGTTTTGTGTAACACGTAACGCGAGAAAATGTGTTTGCCAAGGGTTTCTTTGACCAAAGCATCCTTTTTCATGGCGGATACCGCCTCTTCCAAATCGGCAGGCAACTGCTGGATTCCTTTTTCTTCCAATTCTTCTTCGGTCATTTTGTAAAGATTGTGCGTCACCGCTTCGGGCGGCGTCAGTTCGCGACGGATACCGTCAAGACCGGCAGCCAAGCACACCGCCAACGCCAAATAGGGATTGGCAGACGGGTCGGGATTGCGCAATTCCAACCGTGTGCCCATGCCGCGGCTGGCAGGAACACGAACAAGTGGACTGCGGTTACTTGCCGACCACGCAATATACACCGGCGCTTCATACCCCGATACCAAACGCTTGTAAGAATTGACAAGCGGATTGGTAATGGCACTTAAACCGCGCGCGTGTTCCAACAAACCGGCAATAAAGTGATACGCCGTTTTGCTGAGTCCGCACGGATCGTTGGCATCGTAAAACGCGTTTTCGCCATCTTTCATCAACGACATGTTAATATGCATACCACTACCCTCTTTGCCGTAAACCGGTTTAGGCATGAACGTGGCATACATACCGTGTTTGTCAGCAATGGTTTTTACCGCCAATTTGAAGGTGGCAATATTATCTGCCGCGCGTAAAGCGTCGGTATATTTAAAATCAATTTCGTGTTGACCGTTAGCGTTTTCGTGATGCGAGGCTTCGATTTCGTAGCCCATATCTTCGAGCGCCAAACAAATCTCACGACGGATATTTTCGCCGCGGTCGGTAGGACCAAGTTCAAAATAAGCGCCGCGGTCTTTGGTAATGGTGGTGGGATGACCGTCTTCGTCGGTGTTAAACAAAAAGAATTCGCATTCGGGACCGACGTTAAAGGCGGTAAAGCCCATTTCTTTGGCTTCTGCCAATACCTTTTTCAGCAAACTGCGCGGGTCACCCGAAAAAGGTGTACCGTCGGGTTTGCAAACATCACAAATAAGACGTGCTTCTTTGCAAGCGGAGTCGTACCACGGAAAAATCAAAAAGCTGTCATAATCGGGATACAACAGCATATCCGATTCTTCAATACGTACAAACCCCTCAATGGACGAACCGTCAAACATACATTGGTTGTTCAAAGCTTTTTGCAACTGACTGGCAGTAATGGCAACGTTTTTAAACGTGCCGAAAATATCGGTAAATTGCAACCGAATAAATTCTACGTGTTCTTCTTCCACAATGCGGGCAATATCTGCCGCGGTATACTTGCTCATGGGAACGCCTTCTTTCTTTAAACAACCTTATATTTACTAGTATTATCGCATTGAACCGTACTTTTTGTCAATGTTTTTTTGCATATTCGGAGTACCTGTGCCGGATACTATGTAAAAAGGAGGTTATCTCATGCCAAAAAAAGACAAACGCCCCACAAAAATTTATCCCGACAACCGACAAACCGATGCCGTAACACCGCCAAAAATCACAGCACCCGCCACAAAATCAGAGCCGCTGCCAAAACCACCAACGTCACCGCACCGATAACCCAGCTGTAACGATGAGGTTTTCCTTGCGCAAGCACCTCTCGCTCGGGTGTTAGATGCGCTTTGCGCAACACCGTAACCACCGATTTGTAAAGCAAAACCGTGAGCGCGGCATTCAAACCCGCTTTGAGCAAATTAAACGGCAAAAACGCCGGCAACAACATCTCTACCACCGCTTGGCGGGGAATATTCATATAAAGAGGTGTGATTAACCAATTCCACAGCACCATGCCGCCGGACATGAGCAAGGCGCCCAAAATCAATCCCCAAAGCGCCCCTCGCAGCGTTCTCTTTTTTTGATATACCCATGCCGCAGGACACACAAACAACGCCGAAGAAAGCACGTTCATAACAAAACCGATAATACCGGTGGTGCTAATCGTAACCATTTCTACCAAAGACACAACCGTTGCCACCAACAAAGCCGGTAACGGTCCGTACAACATACCGGCAATGGCCAAAAGGCAATCTTTCGGCTCGTATTTCAAAAACAACACCACCGGAATACGAAACACCGCCACCGCCGCATAGGCAAGAGCTGCCATCAGCGCCAACACGACCAATTGCCGCGTGTCTATTTTTTTCTGTCCGTTCATTTTTATACCTCCTCAAAAAGAAACACGCCCTACAAGGTAATCTTGTGGGGCGTGTGTTTTTGCATTCCAAATCATCTTCTCGCATCCGGACTGTACCGTCGGCTTTGGAATTTCACCAAATCAACGCCGTAGCGCTCGCGGGCTGTTACCGCCGGTGGGGAATTTCACCCCGCCCCGAAGATTCTGTCATTATTATAAAAAGATAAATTAATTTTGTCAATATCTATCAAAACAAAATCCAGTTGGCAAACCCAAAATACACTAACAGCGATAACACGTCAACAATAGTGGTGATAAACGGACTTGCCATCACCGCAGGGTCAAGCCCTAACTTTTTGGCAAGGAGCGGCAGCAATCCGCCTACCGCCTTGGCAATCACCACAGTGACCAACAACGTCGCCGCAATCACCGCCGCTTCACCGGCGCTGACCGCCACACCCATTATCAAGCGGTCCACCACCAACATTTTCAAAAAGTTCACGACCGCCAACACCACGCCGCACAAAAACGCCACGCGCAGTTCTTTAAAAAGAACCCGAAAAGCATCGCGGAATCGAATGTCGCCCACTGCCAATGCACGGATAACGGTAACCGAACTTTGGCTTCCGCTGTTGCCACCCGTACCCATCAGCATGGGAATAAACGCCGTAAGTACCACCGATGCCATCAACGTGCTTTCAAACGCCGTCATCACAACACCTGTAAACGTAGAAGAAAGCATAAGCAGCAAAAGCCACGGAATCCGTTTGCCAAACGTTGCCCACACACCCGTGCGCAAATACGGCTTGTCAGTCGGGGTGATAGCCGCCATTTTTTCCACCGTTTCGGAGGCCTCTTCTTGCAAAATATCCACCACGTCGTCAACGGTTATCACACCCACCAAACGCTGTTCGCTGTCCACCACCGGCAACGCCAACAAATCGTACCGCGCAAACACTTGCGCTACTTTTTCTTGGTCTTCCAGCGTGTTGACAGAAAATACTTGGGTGTCCATCAAATCGCCAACACGATCTTTTTGCCGCGCCAACAACAACTCTTTCACCGAAACCACGCCGCAC
Organism: Acutalibacteraceae bacterium; assembly: GCA_045648765.1. Taxonomy (GTDB): domain Bacteria; phylum Bacillota; class Clostridia; order Oscillospirales; family Acutalibacteraceae; genus RGIG3009. The sequence continues at coordinate 12,852 of JAZROQ010000053.1, read as the reverse complement.
AAGTGCCGTCTGTCATCGGTGACGTAACAAGTGTAAATTGCTTCGGTATCGGGACCGTGTTTGCGGATATACGCAAACGCTTCTTCCACCGTCATGTGGGCTTTCAGGTCAACCAACTCAATGGCCATCACGCTGCCTGCACTGTCTTCGGGATATTGTAACAATTGGTTTATTTCGCTTCGTTTTTCGGCAGAAACCGCACGTAACAACCGCTTGGTTACATTGGCAGGCATTTCTTCCAACATATCCGCTACGTCGTCTGCGTACAAATCTTCCATAATCGCTTTGATTTCGCGTTCGGTAAACGCGTGAATCAACGTTTCTTGCGTTTCCGACTCCAAATAAGCAAACGCATCCGCCGCTGTTTCTTTTGGCAGCAAGCGATACGTAAGCGGCTGTTGGTCATCCTCCAACGTGTCCAGCAGTGCGGCAATATCCACCGCGTTCATTTCAAGCAACTCGCCTCGCGCCGCTTGAAAGCGTCGCTCTGCGAGCAGTTCTTGTAATAGCTCTCGTTTTTCTTCCCAGGCGTGAATCATTAAGCCGCACTCCTTTCCGTTTTTCTTTTTCGGTTTTTGTTGTCAAAAAGAATTTTTTCTTATTTTTATATGGTATCACACTCTTCTTTTTTTTACAAGAGAAAGTCATTAAAGCAAGGAAAACTCCCATTTTTTGCATAATTTTTTAAGAAAACGCCTTGCGTTTTTTGCCGAAAAGTAGTATACTGTACGTGTTAGAAACGTGTTTTTTTGGCTTTTTAGGTCGGCAAGCACCCCAAAAATCGGGCGTGCCTTTTTGCCAACCTAATTATGGGAGGATTTATCTTTGGCAAGCGATTTACACTGTCACACCAAAATTTCCGATGGCTCTTTGGGCATTGAAGAACTTATCGGCATCGCCAAACGGCGCGGCCTTTCTGCCATATCTGTCACCGATCACGATTCCACCGCCGGTGCTACCCGCGCGGTAATTGTCGGCAAACGGCACGACTTGCGCGTCATTCACGGAGTGGAACTTTCCACCACCGACAAAGCGCGCGGCAACCGCGCTCATTTGCTTTGCTATTTGTGCGACTATCCCGACCGCCTGGAAGGCTTGTGCCGCCGCATCGGCGAAAAGCGCCGTGCCGCGGGGTTGGAAATGGTGCGCAAAGTCATGCGGTACTATCCCATCACCTCGGAACTAGTCGTCAAATGTTCCACAGGCAGCACCAACATTTACAAACAACATATCATGCACGCGCTCATCGACGCCGGCTATGCCGACTCTTTCTACGGTGACGTATACCAAAAACTGTTTTCTCGCGACGGCGGCTGCGCTCGGGTGGAAATTGAATATCCCGACACGCGCGACGTGCTTACCGCCATTCACGAAGCAGGCGGCATCGCCGTGCTCGCACACCCCCCTGTCTATCACAGCGAAGCGTTGTTGGAAGAATTGGTGGCGCTCGGCTTAGACGGTGTGGAAGTGTGGCACCCCAAACACAGCGAAGAACAAACCGAGCAGTTGTTGCAATTTGCCAAAGATAACGCTTTGGTCACCACCGGCGGTTCGGATTTCCACGGCATGTACGGTTCGACGGCCCGCCCGCTCGGCTCGGTCGCTGTCCCCGATGATTGCGCCGACAATTTAATTGCCTACAAAGAACGCAAAGCGCGTGCAACACGTGCCGGAAAGGTTTAAGGTTATGGAATATCGTTATCAAACGCGCGGCGTTTGCTCGCGCTCCATCACTTTTGAAATATTGGGCAACACCGTTCACAACGTCCGTTTTGAGGGCGGTTGTAACGGCAACACCAAAGGCATTGCCGCCTTGGTCGAGGGCATGGACGCCGCCGAAGCCGTGCGCCGTCTTTCGGGCATTCGTTGCGGGTTTAAACCTACCTCTTGTCCCGATCAATTAGCAAAAGCTCTGCAAGAAGCCCTCAACAAATAAAAAAACGCGGGAATCGAAAATTCGATTCCCGCGTTTTTTTAACTTAATTGCACTTTTCCGTAACATACACCGTTTTCGTGGCGGTCAATGTGCACCAAAACAGGCACGCCTTCCTCGGCGGCATCCGAAAACACCGGCACATACGTGGCGGTATATCCTTCGCGCCAACCGTTTTCGCAAACACTTTCCGGCAGCACCTCCACCGTTGTTCCCACCAATGTTTGCGCATAGGCATCGCGGCAACGCTCACCCATAGCAATCATCAATCGGTTGCGGCGGTTCTTTTCGTTTTGCGGCACTTGGTTTTCTGCTTTTGCCGCAGGTGTTCCCTCACGCGGGGAATATGGGAAACAGTGCACCCTCGAAAACCCCACCTTTTCAGCAAAGTTAAGTGACTGTTCAAATTCCTCTTTGGTTTCACCGGGGAATCCCACCATAATATCGGTGGTCAACGCAGCGTTCGGAAATGCCTGTCGCAATTTTTCGCACACCTCGTAAAATTCCGTGGTGGTATAATGACGGTTCATACGCTTTAACGTCGCATCACACCCGCTTTGTAACGCCACGTGAAATTGCGGGCACAGTTTTTCGCATGCCGCCAAACGGGCAATCAATTCGTCGGTCATGTGATCAGGTTCAATCGAGCCCAACCGCACACGGCAAATACCTTCTACCGCGCACACACATTCCACGGCATCGGCAATGCAAAGCCCGCAATCTTGCCCGTAGGCTGTTAGGTTAATACCCACCAACACCACTTCGCGGTATCCTTTTTGGGCAAGTTCGTTTACCTCTTTTTGCAATACGTCCAATGGCTTCGAGCGCACTCTCCCGCGAGCATACGGAATAATACAATACGAGCAAAAACGGTTGCACCCATCTTCAATTTTCACAAAGGCACGGGTACGCCCCTCAAAATCGCAAATGGCAGGTGTGTCATATTGCACGCTGTGCGGAACCACATCCACCACCCGCTGACGATTCGCATAAAACTCGCGTAACCGACGCGGCAATTCCGCACGGTTCGCGTTGCCAAGCACAACATCCGCCTCGGTCAAGGCGTCCGCTTGGTTCGGAAACGCTTGCGGCAAACAACCTGTCAGCACCAGCACCGCGCTTGGATGTTGCCGCCGTAAACGCCGCAACAATTTGCGCAACTTGCGGTCACTTTCACCGGTAACGGTACACGAATTGATCACAACAGCACCCTCGCCAACGCCTGTTTGGTTGACTGCCAATTCGTACGTCTGATACCCCTCGGCTTCCAGCGCTTGGCGCATCGTTTGCGTTTCATATTGATTTACTTTACAACCCATGGTGTAAAAATAGGCGTTCATAGTATTCTCCTTAATAATAAAGGTCTTTTGCATTATACCTTTTTTATGGTTTTCTGTAAAGGGGCAAAAAAAGTAGGCACAGGATTTCCCCGTGCCTACTTTGTCTGTTTTGTTATCGGCAAGCCGCCGTAATTTCACACAATTTATCCCATTTGGCTTCAATGTCTTTTGCCAATTGAATTTGTGTACGCGCACGCACCAAATTGTGGTCATCACAATTGGTCTTAAAATACACGTCACCGTCCAAATAGTCTGCCAAAAAGCGCGAAGCCAGTTCCAACGCCATAATTTTCACACTATATGGCAACAACTCTACCTCTTTGTCGGTCAGCAAGCCGCCAACGCCCTCCAAAAAGCCTTTGGTAAACTGTTCATAAAGCGGTAAACTGATCGAAACTTTGGAAAGATCGCGTTCGTCTTCCAAAGCTGTGGAAGCGCCGTAACGCACGGCATCGCCAAAATCGAACAACGAAGACCCCGGCATAACCGTATCCAAATCGATCACGCAGATGGCTTTGTTTGTTTCTTCGTCAAACAAAATGTTGTTAATTTTGGTGTCGTTGTGTGTTACGCGATAAGGAATTTCGCCGTTTTCCAACGCTTTTACAACAATGCCGCATTCTTGTTCGTGATTGAGCAAAAATTCAATTTCGTCCGCCACTTCGGCACGTCGACCGGCTTTATCCTCCGCGACCGCCGCGCGAAACGTTTCAAAACGTTTGGGTGTGTGGTGAAAGTTCGGAATAATTTCTGCCAACGTTTGTGCAGGAAAATCCGAAAGCCAACCTTGGAATTCACCAAAGGAGCGCCCCGCTTCATAAAACTGTTCGGGCGCTTGCACCATGTTGTATGCGGTGGCGTTGGCAATATATTCATAGGCACGCCAAACATGCTTGGTGCTGGCAGTGTAGTAAAAAGGAACCCCTTCAGGCGTGGTCAAAAACGATAACACGCGACGCGCATACGTGCCGTCTGCCGCCATCAGTTTTTGCTTAATATGTTCGGTGACTTTCAAAATGTTACTCATCACCAGTTCCGGTTGTGTAAAGACAAAGGTGTTAATGCGTTGGAAAATATATTCCCGTTCCTCCTCCGGATGCTTCACCGTTACCAAATACGTGCGGTTAATGTTTCCGGAATGGATTTCTTCTGCCGACAAAATGGGATCAGTAATCCCAAAATGTGAGGCAATTTCCTGAAAATCCATGTCATCCCTCTTTCTTTTCAAAGTCCTAATGAAACAGAGTCTTAACGTGAGTATAAACAAAAACGACGAAAAAGTCAACTGTTTCGTCGTTTTTTCTAAATATCGTCCTTCTTTACGAAAGCGTTCCGTTGGAAAGTGCCGAAAGATACGCGTTAATAAAACCGTCTAAATCCCCATCCATCACGGCGTTGATGTTACCCATTTCGTAGCCGGTGCGATGGTCTTTGGCAAGTGTATACGGCATAAAAACGTAAGAGCGAATTTGGTTGCCCCACGCAATTTGTGCTTGCACACCTTTAATATCTTCAATACGGTCCAAATGTTCGCGTTCTTTAATTTCCATCAACTTGGCTTTGAGCATGCTCATTGCCGTGTCGCGGTTTTGGAACTGGCTTCGTTCCGTTTGACACGCCACCACAATGCCGGTAGGAATGTGAGTGAGTCGAACAGCTGACGACGTTTTGTTGATATGCTGACCACCCGCGCCGCTGGAACGGAACACGTCCATTTTAATATCTTCGGGACGAATGTCAATTTGCACGCTGTCGTCCAGTTCGGGTAGCACTTCCAAAGCCGAAAACGAGGTATGCCGACGGCCTGCAGCATCAAACGGAGAAACACGCACCAAACGGTGTACGCCCGCTTCCCCTTTCAAATACCCATAAGCGTTTTCGCCTTCCACTTGAATACACGCGCTTTTTAAGCCCGCTTCGTCACCGTCGAGGTAATCCAAAATTTTATACGAAAACCCGTGCTTTTCTGCCCAACGGGTATACATACGGTAAAGCATTTCCGCCCAGTCTTGCGCTTCGGTACCGCCCGAACCCGCATGGAACGTCAAAATGGCGTTTTTCGAATCGTATTCGCCCGTAAGCAACGTGGCAAGACGTTGTGTTTCGGTTTCGCTTTCCACATGGTCGACACCGTCTGTACATTCTGAAAGAAGCGACAAATCGCCTTCTTCGTCTGCCAATTCAATCAACGTCAACGTATCGTGATAATCCGAAACCAGGCGTTCATACCGTTCAATGGCATCTTTGATTTTGGCGGCGCGCTGCGTGACCTCTTGCGCTTTTTCCATGTCGTCCCAAAAACCGGGTGCGGCCGCGCGCATATCCAACTCTGCCAACTCTTTTTTCATGCCGGCAAGACCAATAGCATCCGCCAATTTTTCTATTTCAGGCAAGCTGTTTTCCAGCCGTAATCGCAATTCTTCAAATTGAAGCATAATCCCAGTCCTTTCCATTAGGCTGGCGAGAGTCGAACTCTTTGCGGTTTCGCTCGCCGCCTTTACCCGCGCGGGTTTGTGTTCGTTTTTGCAAGGCGACAGCCTTGCGGCAAACTCGCACTTCCCCGCACAAAAAATCCGGCGGCAGAAACTCTTAGGACCAGCAAAAGTAAAAATTTTTGTGTGAGAGGAAGCCGAAAAGCGAAGGAATACTAACGTATTTCAAGTTTTGTGGCAAACTATCACCGAAAATTTTCTTTTGCAGGCGTAAAGAGCTCGACTCCCGCCAGCCTATCCATTATTATATGACACAAAACCTTGCTTGTAAAGAAAATTTTTCAAAAAAGTCTTGACGAGCAATTTTTTCACTGCTATAATAATACAGCGTTTTTATGCGCAAATATTCATTCTATCCTTGCTCTCTCCAAGGACGAGAGGGCCGAAAGACCAAGAGGAGGTGCAATTATGCCCACAGTAAAAGGTTCCTACGAAGCCGTCTTCATCTTCTCCGTAAAAGCAGAAGAAGAAGCCGTCGCCGCCATGGTCGAAAAATTCAAGACCTTGGTTGAACAAAACGCCGAAATCGGTGAAGTTGATGAATGGGGCAAACGCCGTTTGGCATACCCGATCAACGACGAAACCGAAGGCTACTACGTGCTGTACAACTTTGTCAGTGCGCCTGAGTTCCCTGCCGAACTGGAACGTATCAGCAAAATCACCGAAGGTGTGCTGCGTTCCATGGTTGTTCGCAAGGACAAGTAAGGAGGCAAACGTATGAACGTCGTATGCCTTTTGGGTCGCTTAACCGCAACCCCCGAACAAAAAACCACGCAAAACGGTGTTTCGGTAACCAGTTTCTCGGTTGCCGTGGACCGTGCCTACCAACCCAAGGGTGCTGAACGCCAAACCGACTTTATCAACTGCGTCGCATGGCGCGGCACCGCCGAGTTTATTTGCCGCTATTTCCAAAAAGGTCAACGCATTGCTTTGCAAGGTTCGTTGCAAAGCCGTTCGTACACCGATAAAAACGGTGCCAACCGCACCGTTTTCGAAGTGGTGGTAGATAACGCTTTCTTCGCGGAATCCAAGTCCGGTGGCGCTTCGGCTCCCCAAACCGATTCCCAGATTCCCACATACAACGAGGCCGCACCTGCATTTTCCACGGCATCTGCTACGGATTTTGAAGAAATTGTCGGTGCCGACGACCTTCCGTTTTGAGAATCATCAATCTGAAAAAAGGAGGAATTTCTCATGTCCGATAAAATGGAAAGAAATGAAAAGTTCGATCGTCCTCACGGCGGCATGCGCAAAGGTCGCCGCAAAGTTTGCAGCTTTTGTGTAGACCGTGTAGAAACCATCGACTATAAAGATGTTGCTCGTTTGCGCCGTTTCGTTTCGGAACGCGCCAAAATTCTCCCCCGCCGTGTGACCGGCACTTGCGCTCGTCACCAAAGAGAATTGACGGTTGCCATCAAACGCGCTCGTCAAATTGCTTTGATGCCGTTTGTCAACGACTAATTAATCCAAACAAAAAGCGAGAAGTTCTGTTGAACTTCTCGCTTTTTTATTTTTTTATTTGCTATAAAACGACGCTTGCAACGCATCAACGAGTCGCGCTATTTCGTGGAACGTTTCAATCGATTCCTCCGTGTACGGCGGCAACGTCGATAACATCGTCAACACATACGGTTGTTTGGCATAAACAATCGCTGCATCGTGGTACGCTTGGTTGCCTTGCTCACCATATTTGTGCGCCACGGCATATTGCGGGAACGCCGCGGGGAACTGCCGCGTTTCTTCGGTTCCTGTCAGCCACGCTTTGAGCAACAATGCGTCTTGGCTGCCGGTTTCAATATACTTGGCAATATCTTCAAAATATAGCCCTGCGTGCCGTGCCGACAAATACCCAAACCGCGGCCGCGGGAACGTCAGTTTTAAACTAAGCTCCACGCCGATCGACTCGGCATACTGCATAAACCCATCAAACCCAAACCGTTCGTTGAGCATATAATAAGCGGTGTTGTCGCTATACCGAATGGCATATTCCATCAACTCGGCTACCGTAAACTCGGTGCCAATGGGCGACTCGTCCACTTTGCCTGCCCCGCCTTGCTTGGTTTTGCTTTTGATTTTTTCAGTACGGTCCACGCCCGAAGCCAACAAATACTTCACATACGGTGCTTTAATCACACTGGCCGTTTGATAGTCGGCATCGGCGCGATATTCCACCGCGTACCCTGTCTTTAAATCCTTATAATATAAAGAAACCGTTGTTCCCAATTGTCGGCACAACCCCGAAATACGCGAAACCAATTCGGAATCCGCCGTTTTGCCATCGGGGCAGTTTACCAAAATGTCGGTTGTCGATTCGGCTTTTTGCGTGGTAGTCGGCACACGCGTGGTGGTCGTTGTCGGCACCGTTGTGGTGGTAGGCGCCGTGGTGGTGTTTTTTTCTTTTCCGCCGCCACGTCCGCAACCGGTACACAAAAGCGCTGTGCACAGCAACAAACAGCCTACTCGAAACCCTATCGTTTTTGTTTTTTGCATTTACTTTGTTCCTTCTTTCTTCAAAAACAGACAACTCCGCCACGTGTTTCCTGCTCTTTTCCCACCCGATTTTTCCTCTTGAAAAACTTTTTGGCGACCGGTTTTTGGAAAAACCAAAAAAAGTTATAAAAAAATCTGCCATTTTGCAAAAAAACATTGACAACGGCAGCAAAATCCTGTATTATAGTATACTGCACTATCGTGGGTAACAGTGCGAACACCGAATATAGTGTACCATAAGCCGCCCTAAAATGCAAGTGTTTTTTGCAAAAAGCGGGTTGCTGCCACCCACGATTTTACGAACTGTTCCTCCGCCGTTTTGAAGCGGCAGGCAAATTACAAAAACAGGAGTGATGGAAGCCGATGGTTAATATTAAACCGGTACAGTTAGGCAAAACAACGCGTATGAGCTTTTCCAAAATTAATGAAGTTTTGGATATGCCCAACCTCATTGAAATCCAAAAGAATTCCTATCAATGGTTTTTGGAGGAAGGCTTAAAGGATGTCTTCAACGACACCACCGCCATCACGGACTATTCGGGTAATCTTTCGCTCGAATTTCTGGATTACCGTTTGGACGAAACTCCCAAATACACGGTAGAAGAATGCAAAGAACGCGACGTGACCTACGCTGCGCCCTTGCGTGTTCGCGCCCGTTTAATCAACAAAGAAACCGGTGAAATCAAAGAATCCGAAGTGTTCATGGGTGATTTCCCGTTAATGACCGAAAGCGGCACCTTTGTCATCAACGGCGCCGAACGTGTTATTGTTTCGCAATTGGTGCGTTCTCCCGGTGTGTACTATGGCGTCAGCTATGACGGAACGGGCAAAAAGTTGTTCTCGTCCACCGTCATCCCCAACCGCGGCGCTTGGCTGGAATATGAAACAGATTCTTCCGACGTGTTCTATGTTCGCATCGACAAAAACCGCAAACTCCCCATCACGGTGTTTGCCCGTGCTCTCGGCTTGAGCTCAGATGCCGAATTGCTCGACTTCTTTGGCGAAGACGAACGCATTTTGGCAACGTTGGAAAAAGACACCACCAAAAACACCGAGGAAGCCTTGCTCGAAGTCTATCGCAAACTGCGTCCCGGTGAACCGCTCACGCTGGAAAACTCGCAACAACATTTGGAAAACCTGTTCTTTGACCCCCGCCGTTACGATTTGTCGCGCGTAGGTCGTTACAAATACAACAAAAAACTCGGCATTTCCAACCGTTTGGCAGGTTGCCGTTTGAGCCGTCCGGTGGTCAATCCGTCCACAGGCGAACTCATGGCAGAAGCCGGCGAAGTTATCCGCCGCGACCTGGCAATGGAAATGGAAAACGCCGGTGTCACTCTTGCCTACGTCACCGTGGAAGAACACGGCGAACAACGCGAAGTGAAAATCATTTCTAACGGCATGGTGGATATTTCCAAATTCATCAGCGAAGCTGTGTACGAAGAAGTCAAAAAAGTCATCAATGAACGCGTGCGTTTTTCGGTATTGCAAGAAATCTTGGAAGAAGCCGAAACCGACGAAGCTCTTGTCGAAGCGTTGGTTGCTCGCGCCGCCGATTTGATTCCCAACCACATTATTGTGGACGACATTTTGGCATCCATCAACTACGTCAACTGCTTGGGCCACGACATCGGCACCACAGACGATATCGACCACTTGGGCAACCGCCGCATTCGTTCGGTGGGCGAATTGTTGCAAAACCAATTCCGCATTGGTTTTTCGCGTATGGAACGCGTCATTCGCGAACGTATGACCTTGCAAGCACAAGATCTCGAAACCGTTACTCCCCAAGCGCTCATCAACATCCGTCCGGTTGTTGCCGCTATCAAAGAATTCTTTGGTTCTTCTCCGCTTTCGCAGTTTATGGACCAAAACAACCCCTTGGCAGAACTCACTCACAAACGCCGTTTGTCCGCTTTGGGCCCCGGTGGTTTGTCGCGTGACCGCGCAGGCTTTGAAGTGCGTGACGTACACTACAGCCACTATGGCCGTATGTGCCCGATCGAAACGCCCGAAGGTCCCAACATTGGTTTGATCTCTTATTTGGCAACTTTTGCCCGCATCAACCAATATGGCTTTATTGAAGCACCGTTCCGCCGCGTAGATAAAGAAACCGGCATCGTCACCGACGAAGTGGTGTACATGCCCGCCGATATGGAAGACGATTTCATCGTCGCCCAAGCTAACGAACCGCTCGACGAACAAGGTCGCTTTGCTCGTAACCGCGTTAACGCACGTTTCCGCAGCGAGTTCTTGGAAATCGAAAGCGATAAGATCGATTACATGGACGTTTCGCCGAAAATGGTTGTTTCGGTTGCCACCGCCATGATCCCGTTCTTGGAAAACGACGACGCCAACCGTGCGTTGATGGGTTCCAACATGCAACGTCAAGCTGTTCCGCTGCTCAAAACCGAATCCCCTGTGGTCGGTACCGGTATGGAATACAAAGCCGGTGTTGACTCGGGCGTTTGCGTGCTTGCCAAAGCCGCCGGTACCGTCACGTTTGTTTCGGCAGACCGCGTGTGTGTCCGCCGCGATGACACCGGTGAAATCGATACTTATCAATTGGTCAAATTCTCCCGTTCCAACCAAGGCACTTGCATTAACCAACGCCCCGTGGTAGAACTTGGTCAACATTTGGCCGAACACGACGTCATTGCCGACGGTCCCGCAACCTGCAACGGCGAAATCGCCTTGGGTAAAAACGCGCTCATCGGCTTTATGACGTGGGAAGGTTACAACTACGAAGACGCCGTCTTGATCAACGAAAAAATCGTGCGCGATGATGTCTTCACCTCCATTCACATTGAAGAATACGAAATCGAATCCCGCGACACCAAATTAGGGCCGGAAGAAATCACTCGCGATATTCCCAACGTGGGTGACGACGCGCTCAAGGATTTGGACGACCGCGGCATCATTCGCATCGGTGCGGAAGTTCGCTCCGGTGACATCTTGGTGGGTAAAGTCACTCCGAAGGGTGAAACCGAACTCACCGCAGAAGAACGCTTGTTGCGCGCCATCTTTGGCGAAAAAGCACGCGAAGTTCGCGACACCTCGTTGCGTGTACCGCACGGTGAATACGGCATCATTGTCGATGTCAAAGTCTTCACTCGCGAAAACTGCGACGAACTCAGCCCCGGCGTTAACATGGTTGTCCGCTGCTACATTGCTCAAAAACGCAAAATCAGCGTGGGCGATAAAATGGCGGGTCGTCACGGTAACAAGGGTGTTGTTTCCCGCATTCTCCCCAGCGAAGATATGCCGTTCTTGCCGGATGGCACCCCGTTGGATATCGTTCTTAACCCGTTGGGCGTTCCTTCGCGTATGAACATTGGTCAGGTGTTGGAAGTGCACTTGGGCTATGCCGCCAAAGCACTTGGCATCAACGTAATGACTCCGATTTTTGACGGCGCTCACGAAAGCGACATTCAAGAAATGCTCGAACAAGCCGGCAAAAATCCCAACGGCAAAACCATTTTGTACGATGGCCGCACCGGTGAACAATTCGATAATCCGGTCACTGTCGGTTACATGTACTACCTCAAATTACACCACTTGGTTGGCGATAAGATTCACGCTCGTTCCACCGGTCCGTACTCGCTGGTTACGCAACAACCGCTCGGCGGTAAAGCACAATTCGGCGGTCAACGTTTTGGTGAAATGGAAGTGTGGGCGCTCGAAGCTTACGGCGCCGCCTACACCTTGCAAGAAATCCTCACCGTCAAATCCGACGACGTGGTCGGCCGTGTCAAAACGTACGAAGCTATTGTCAAAGGTCAAAACGTGCCCAAGTCCGGTGTTCCGGAATCCTTCAAAGTGTTGGTTAAAGAATTGCAATCTCTCGGCTTAGACGTCAAAGTGCTCAACGCCGACAAAGAAGAAATCGACTTAAAACAAACCTTTGAAGAAGACGAAGACCTCACCATGGTCGCTGTTGACCCTGCCGATGACGATGCCTTTACCACCGTCACCGACGAAAGCGAACTTTCCGGCTACGAAGTAGAAGAACCGGAAATGGACGATTATTTTGGTGCCGATTTATTCGGCTCTGACGAGGAATCGTTTGACGATTCCGACGAAATTTAAGGAAGGGGGCAGAACGTTATGATGGACTTCAATGTATTTGATTCAATTAAAATCGGTCTTGCATCCCCCGAACAAATCCGCGAATGGTCGTACGGTGAGGTCAAAAAACCGGAAACCATCAACTACCGCACCTTAAAACCGGAACGCGACGGTTTGTTCTGCGAACGCATTTTCGGGCCCACCAAAGACTGGGAATGCCATTGCGGAAAATACAAACGCATCCGTTTTAAAGGAAAAGTCTGTGACCGCTGCGGCGTAGAAGTTACCCGCGCCAAAGTTCGTCGTGAACGCATGGGCCACATTGAACTCGCGGCTCCTGTTTCTCACATTTGGTATTTCAAAGGCATCCCCTCCCGCATTGGTTTGCTTTTGGACGTGTCGCCCCGTTTGTTGGAACAAGTTTTGTACTTTGCTTCCTACATTGTCACCGACCCCGGTGATACGCCCTTACAAGCCAAACAAGTGCTCAGCGAAAAAGACTACCGCGACATGCGCGAAAAATACGAAG
>JAZROQ010000052.1:0-7129 GCA_045648765.1 Acutalibacteraceae bacterium | reverse complement strand
TCGGAAAGATCGCATTGTTTGAAAGTAGCGCGTGTATCGTACTTGGAACTGTCGCACAGCAGCACCTTCTTTTGTGCGGTTTTGAACATGGCGTTGCGCACAAACACCTCTTCTCGCGAACAATCGGTGAGGCAGCCTTCTTTGGAAATGGATTTAACCGAAAAGAACATCCAATCTGCCACGATGTTTTCGAACGTAGTTTGTGCATCGTCCCCCACAAGGCAACTTCGGTTTTCTCCGCTTAAAATACCGCCCGAAGAAATCACTTTGATGGCAGAATGAGAAAGCAACATAACAATTTCAATGTTATTGGTCACCACCGTAAGCAAACTGCGGTTAAGTAATTCGTTGGCAAGATAAAACGTGCTGGAAGATTGGTCCAAAAATACAACGTCACCATCTTGTATCAGCGAAGCCGCTTTTTGGGCAATTGCTTTTTTGGCTTCGGCATTGTTCCGTGTACGCTGATTAAACGTGACGATGTGCGAATGGTTGACCGTTGACGAAGCACCGCCATAACTGCGCTTGACAAGGCCTCTCTCTTCGAGCGATTTTAAATCGCGACGAATACTGGATTCACTGGCAAACAGCGCGGTACAAAGTTGTTTAACCGTAACAAAGCCGTTTGACGTTTTGAGCAGATTGATAATTTCCTGTTCGCGTTCTTTACCAAGCATAATTACCCCTCACTTTGATTGATTTTGATTGTTTTTCACATTTCTTTGCCTTTTATTCAACTTTTAGGCAAGTTTTTGATTAATTGTTGATTTTTTCTGACGGATATAGTATAACTCAAACTATATTGATTCGTAAAGGGGATTTTTAAACTTGGATATCAACAATTTGTTAAAAGGCGTCGATTGTTCGTGCAAAAAACGGCACGAATGCCCTATTGATTACGTATACACTGAAAAAAATGCCACGCGCCGTCTGCGTGAAATTTGCAAAGAGCAAACACATATTTTGTTGGTAGCAGACGAAAACACCTTTGCTGCGGCAGGGAATCAGACTGTGGCCGCGTTATCCGACAAGGTTTTGCAAAAGGTGATTTTTAGCGGGAAAGAAATTTTGGTTCCCAACGAAACTGCTATCAAGGCGGTAGAAGAAAAGTTGGAAGGTGCCGAAGTGATTATCGGTATCGGTTCCGGTGTGATTCAAGATTTGTGCAAATATGTATCGTTTTATCACGCTATCCCCTATATCATTGTTGCGACGGCACCGTCTATGGACGGCTATGCTTCGAACGGTGCTGCCATGATTACGGGCGGCATGAAAGTTACTTATCCTGCGGGATTGCCCAAAGCTATTCTTGCCGACACCGAGGTGCTCAAAAACGCACCGATGGAAATGATTAAAGCCGGATACGGTGACGTTATCGGTAAGTTTTCGGCGCTTAACGACTGGAAGTTAAGTTATTTGGTAAACGACGAATATTTTTGTCAATACATTTATGACCTGACGTTTGAGCAAATCCAAACCACCCTTAACCTCGCCGACGGTATTTTAAAAAGAAATGAAGAAAGTGTCAAAGCCTTGATGGAGGCATTGGTGATTATTGGTATTTTGATGAGTTTTGCGGGGTCTTCGCGTCCCGCTTCGGGCAGTGAACATCATCTTTCACACTTTTTTGAGATTAGCGGGATTTTGACGGATAAGCCCTATTTTTCGCACGGGATTGACGTGGCGTATTCCACGGTTGTTACCGCCGCTTTGCGCGAAAAACTGTTGGCATCTATCTTCCCCCAAACGCTGTATCGTCAAGAAAAACAAGAATACGAGCAAGAAATGAAGCGTGTTTATCTTTCTTCGGCAGAAGGGTGCATGGCACTGCAAGAAAAAATGGGACGCTATCAAAACAACACCGCCAAAATGTACCTTGACCGTGAAACGGAAATCCGAGAAGTATTAGCCGAGATGCCGACTGCTGATGAAATCAAAGATATGTTAGCATTAGTGGAACTGGATATACAAGAATTTTACGATATGTACGGAAAAGAAAAAATCCGCGATGCAATTGTTTACGCCAAAGATTTGAAAGACCGTTACACGGTGCTTTGGATGTATTATGATTTGTTGGGAGAAAATAGGGATGTATAAAGTTATTGCCATGGATTTGGACGGAACGCTCACGCAACACCGAACACCGCTTTGTGCCGAAAACCGAAACACTCTTGAAAAACTTTCGAAAAAGTACAAACTTCTTATGGTGGGTGCCGGACAAGTGATGCGGATTTTTAATCAAATGGAGTGTTTCCCCATTGATATTATCGGCAACTACGGTATGCAATACGGTGTCTATAATCCAAAAACACAAGGCATGGATATTATCCGCAATACAACGTTGACTTGCGACAAAGAAACCATCACACAAACTGTCGCCCGATTGCGTGAAAAATACGGTTTTACAGAGTATGCAGGAGAAAGCGTAGAGTTTCATCCATCGGGTTGCATCACCTTTCCCATTTTGGGAACCAAAGCCAAGATAGAGGACAAACTTGCGTTTGACCCCGACCGCTCAAAACGTCGCAAAATTTATGTCGAAGTGCTGGATGCTTTTTCAGATTACCACGTGTTTGTGGGCGGTTCTTCATCGTTTGACATGGCACCAAAGCCGTTTAACAAATACCATGCTTTGGATGTATATTGCCGTGAAAACAATTTGTCGCACGATGAGATTGTATATATTGGCGACGACTATGGCTTGGGCGGTAATGACGAGGCAGTTTTTAAATCGGATTTCCCGTGCATTGCCATTGACAATTATTTGGATTTTCCGAAAAAAATTAAAGAATTATTGTAATAAAAAAACGAGCCAACATTTGTTGGCTCGTTTTTTTATTACTTGAGTCCGTTATAACTGATAGACAAGATATCGCCGACGGCAAATTCAGGAAGTTTGGATTGTGTAACTTTTAAGTTGCCATCGTTTTGCAGCACCAACACCAAATTGGTAGCGCCGTTGTTTTCCCAAAAAGAATCTTTGATGATGATTTCGGTATCGGTCATTTCCATTTTGTGCGGGGTTTGTCCGGCACCGCAGCGATAGTAGGTTTTGCCGTTATGAGTAATGCCTTTTCGGTCACCGGGGTTTTGGGTTTCGAACATGGCTTCCAATACCAAGGCATATTCCCCATCGACTGCATCGTTAAAGAAACTGATGCCGCCGGCACTGATGTTGTTTTCGTCATAGGCTTTGTAGTTTTTGGATACGTATTCTTTTTCCCATTTGATGTTGGTTTTGGGGTTGAGGAAAGTCGGTGCGGCTGTGGTAGTGGTGGTTGCCTTTGTGGTAGTGGTAGTTGTTGTCCGTTTGGTACCGCCACCTTGCTCTGTTGTGGCAAGTTTGGTTGTTGTGGTGGTTTCTGTTTTTGTTGCAAGGGTGGTCGTTTTGTCGGCAACGGTTGTCGTTACATCTTCGACAATGGTTGTGGTGGATTGTGCATCGGTTGCGCCATTTGTTTCGGAAATAGTTGTGGTGGTTTGATTTTCCGCGTTGTTTTGTTCGTCCTTTTTGCAAGCACATAACGAACACAAAAACAAGGTGATTACGAGTAATGCAGACAGTCTTTTCATTTTTCTTCCTCCTTTAATTAGGCATACGGATTTTTACGGAATTCGCGGGGGGATTTGCCAAACTTCTTTTTGAAACACTTGGAAAAATAGCATTGGTCGGAAAAACCAAGTTTTTCACTGATTGCTAAAATCGGCAATTTGGTTTTGGTGAGCAGTTGCATTGCTTCGGCCATAACCGATTCTTCGACATATTCCTTTACCGCAAAGGAGAGTTCTTTTTGAAAATGTTTGGAAAGTGTGCTTTTGGAAACAAACACATTTTGCGCAATTTCTGTTACGGTGAGTTGTATGGATAAATTTTGCTTGATATATTGCAAAGCACGGAAAACACAAGGAGAATAATCGTCGCTGTGAATGTTAATGGAATAGGTGTCAATGAAGCGCAACAAAACTTCGTAAACGTGGTGACGCAACGCCAATCCGCCAACCACATCCTCGCCCGAAAGGTGGTTTTTCCAAAGTGAATATTGTTCTTTTTGTGAAGGTAAGCAAAGAGGAACTTTGGCACTGCGCAGTAAGTCGGTTTCGTCAAAATCGGAAAGCTTGACATGGAAAAACAAGTGCTCCATTTTTTCTTCACACGCGTAGTCAAAAGTACAAGTTGCGGGAATCAGATACCAGTTGCCCGAAGTAAGAGGAAGTGTACCCTCCGACGTGGTGACCGACGCCTGCCCGCTGACAACATAGTAAAGTCGTGTATAAATGGGCGCATACACAGTGCCGTTCCACTCTTTATCCACCACAGCGTAGCCGCAGTTTAAAAGTGAAAGTTGTATACGATTAATGTATTTCGGCAATGCGCTGCTGTATACGTCCATGATACTCATTTCTCCATATTTTTTATTCAAAAACACCTTGTTTTTGCAGGCTGTTTTTACTATGATAATTATGTATGAATGTATCATACTCTATTTTGTTAAAAAAAGCAAGAAGGAGAGGAAAAAGATGCGATTACGTGACAAGTTTTGGCTTTGGGGTCATCCGGAAGGATGCTACAACAACGCCTATGGCAATGAGCAAGTTTCTCGTATGACACCAATGGAAGCCTGCCTCTATTTGGGGGTTCGCAACACTTTTATGGTGCCCGACGGTGAACACACCCATTTTCAGGTAAACCGCCGTCAGTATAACAAATCGTTTAAAACGTTGCGCAATGTTGGTTGGGAATTTGGTGGCGCTTGCCGTGATGCAAACGGTAAAGTCAGCGCTGTGGATGAATTTTTGGAGGATGCCAAAGATTTTCCCAATATCACTTGTGCTGTGTTTGACGATTTTAAATCCACCAACAGTGAACAACTTTCATTGGAAGATTTCAAAAAAATTCATCATCGTTTCCGCAACAACGAAGTTAGAGGTTTGGAAACTTGGATGGTGCTTTACACCATCAACTTTGGTGATGACGAAGAGGCAGATAAAAATCTGCTTTCGTACATGGAATGTTTTGACGGTATCATTTTGTGGTGCTGGGAAGAAAAAGACGTTCCCCTTATCCCCGAAAAATTTGCTTGGTTAAAAGAAAAACTCCCGAACATGAGATATATGTTCGGTTGCTATTTGTGGAATTTTGGCGAAAAGAAACAAGCCACCGCAAAAGCTGTGAAATGGCAATTGGATTGGTATCGTGAGCGCATTATGAACGGCGAAGCCGAGGGCGTTGTCATGCACACCAACACCATGGCTGATTTGGATTTGGAATCCTATGACGCTGCCGTTGCTTGGATGGAAGAACACGGTGACGAAGAGTTCCCGGAATAACATAAATTTTTAGGAGGATTAAACCCATGTTACTTCGCGACAATTTTTGGCTTTGGGGACATCCCGAAGGATGCTACAACGACCAATACGGCAACCATCAAGAATCTCGTATGACACCTATGGAAGCGTGCTTATATTTGGGCGTTCGCAACACTTTTATGATTCCGATGGGCGAACGCAATCGCCACAAAATCAACCGCCGCCAATACAACAAATCGTTCAAAACGTTACGTCGCGTCGGTTGGGAATTTGGCGGCGCTTGCAGAGATGCAGGCGGTGCTATTACCGCCGCAGATGCTTTTTTGGAAGATGCCAAAGATTTTCCGAACATTTCTTGCGTAGTGTTTGACGATTTTAAATCCACCAACGGTGAATCGTTGCCGATGGACGATTTTAAAAAGATTCATGACCGTTTTCGCCACAACGATGTGAGAGGTTTGGAAACTTGGATGGTGCTTTACACCATCAACTTTGGCGAAGATGAAGAAGCCGACAAAAAATTGGTTTCGTACATGGAATGCTTTGACGGTATCATTTTGTGGTGCTGGGAAGAAAAAGACGTTCCCCTCATCCCCGAAAAATTTGCTTGGTTGCAAGAAAAATTGCCCGGCAAACGGTTTATGTTCGGTTGCTATTTGTGGAACTTCGGCGAAGAAAAAGAAGCCACCGGCAAAGCCGTGAAATGGCAATTGGATTGGTACCGCGAACGCATGTATAACGGCGAAGCCGAGGGTGTTGTGTTGCACACGAACACCATGGCCGACTTGGATTTGGAAGCTTACGACGCCGCCATCGAATGGATGGATGAACACGGCGACGAAGAGTTTCCCCCGTTGAGGTGAATGCTATGAGTGGAAAAAAACAATGGTATATTGTTGACGGCTACCGTCCTTCGCCCCAACCCGACCCGAATGCGGTTTATGAGGGACACGAAAGCATCATGATTCTTAACACCAATGCTAAAGATGCTCACGTGCTGCTCAGCGTATATTTTGAAGACCGTGAACCGGTGGAAAACATTCCTTACACGGTTCCTGCCAAACGTATCCGCTGCTTCAAGTCTGACGACAAAGAAGTGTTTGGAGGTTTGGAATTAGGCATCGGTGTTCAGTATTCTCTGTCTATCAAAAGTGATGTTGGTGTTGTGGTACAATACGGACGGTTAGATGTGCAACAACCGAACATGGCTTATATGGCCTTGATGGCACAAAGCGAATAAGGAGGAAATCTGCATGAACGTTCAAGGTGTTTGCGGCGAACTGAGCCGCAAAGATTTGGGAGTTGTCACCACTCACGAACATGTGTTGTTGGACTTGACCGCGTTTTATCAAGAACTCCCTGTTCCGGGCATTGAAGACCCCGCTACACAAAAAGTGGAAATGTGGAACTTGGGTATTCTCAGCCGTGACTGTTACGCCTTAAAAGACAACTTATTGTTGGACGATGAAGACGTAGCCATTGATGAGTTGAACCGCTTTAAAGAAGCGGGCGGCGACACGGTGGTCGACGCTTCCCTCCCCGGCATTGGCCGCGATCCCAAAGCGTTGGCACGCATTGCCAAAGCAACCGGACTTAACATCATTATGGGGACCGGCTTCTATGTAGGTGAAACCCATCCCGCAGAATTGGCTTCGATGACCGATGAAGAAGTCGGTGATTTGATGGTCAAAGAGTTGGTGGAAGGTGTTGACGGCGTACGTGCCGGTTACATTGGAGAAATCGGCATCAGTGAAATCTTTGACGACAAAGAACGCAAAGTGCTGCGCGCTGCTGCCATTGCCCAAAAGAAAACCGGTGTTGC
>JAZROQ010000051.1:0-4595 GCA_045648765.1 Acutalibacteraceae bacterium | reverse complement strand
CCAAAAATTTTGTTGGGGTTGTTTTTTTGTTAAAAAAAAAACCCCCCCCACAACCCCAATTTGGGTGTTTTTGTGGGGTTTGGTTTTTGTATTACAGCCAAACACTCCAACCATCTTTGTTGGTCGGAAGAATAATCTTTTTAGTCGTTGTGGTGGCTTTGGTTGTTACGGCTTGGGTTGTTGTGGTAACCGCTTCCGTTGTGGCTTCGGTGGTCGGCTCTGTGGTTGTTGCCTCAGTGGTTACCAATTGAGTAGTCGTGCTCGTAGTGGTATTTTTAACAGTTGTTGTTTCCGATTTTTTGGTTGTCGTGGTCGTGCCCGCAGTTGTGGTTTGCACAGGCACCGTTGTTGTCACTGTTTGTTGGCTTACCACAGTGGTGGTTTGGTTGCCTTGGGCATCGGTACCCACAATCACGTGGGAGGGAATCACCACTTGCGTTACCGTTACGCCGTTATCGGTTGTTATCGTAGTGCCTTGAGCGTTTGTAACCGCTACCGTTTTAGTAGGTAATTTGCTAACATAGGTCGTCACAATATCCCCATTGTCCGTGGTGACAACCGATTCGTTCGTATCGGTCACAGCAAGCGCCACCGTCGTTGTAGTGGCTTTTGTTCCGCCACCTTCGGTAATGATGTTCGAACCACCAACTTGGGATTGAGGATTACATCCGCCGATAATCAGCACTGCCAAACATAAGGTAAGTGCCAAAATCACTTTTTTCATTGGAATCTTCATCCCTTCTCTATCAAAATCTCATAATACGTCCAAAAAAAGCATATCACAAAAGGATAATAAAAGCAAGAACTTCCTTTTTGTTCCTCTTTACTTAGCGTAGGTCGCCACTGCTGCACGAGCGATTTCGTGCACCTTGGCACGAATAACCGGATCGTTGGTATAAGGAGATTTAAACTCAGTAAACTTATCGTTCGGAACCTCGCCCGTTAACGTTTGGTACCACACAAGCGACAGCAAATACCAACCCCATGTATCGGCGGCGTGCAAATCGTCCTCTGCATAAAACGACAACGAGGGATAGTTTGCCTCAAACCAATTTTCCAACTCATTGGCCGCTATACCGCACGGAATCATTGGCAAGCGTGTTGTGGTGGACGCCAGTTTAGAGGCGCTCTCGATCTTGCTCCACATTTCAATTCTGGAAGAACCGGTATAGTCATTAAAGTAAATAGAGGTGTCGCCAAGCGCCCACGTTTGCATTACATAGTATTTTGCGGTCGGACAATGTTTTTTAACAGCATCTACCAACTTTTTCAACGTTACTTGGTACGTGGTTTGTGCTGCTTCAGTAGGACTTGCGTGAGTAACAATAATATCCCATTCTTCGTCATCCAACACCGATTTAAGCGTTACCGCCGAATCCCAGTAAACATAACCGTTAAGTTCATACCAATATTGCGCCAGGTCTTCTTGGTATCCTTTCCAATGCCGCTCTAACGAGCAACCGCTCCTAAACAAGTTAACTACTTCGATCGTTTTACCATTAGCGGCAGCCACATCGGCAAGATAACTGGTGGAGTTATGCCCAAAGCTGTTGCCGATATTCAATATCTTAAGAACACCTTTTGACGATTTGGTAGTCTTACCGGTGGTAGCTGTTGTCGATTTGGTTGTAGTGGTTACCTTTGTTGTTGAGGTTGTTGAGGTTTTTGTGGTTTTTGTGGTAGTTTGCGTAACCTTGCTGCTTTGCGTAGGGGTACTGTTTTTAGCATCGGTTGCCGTTGTTTGCAAAGCAACTGTTGTCTCATCCGCCAAAACGGTAGTGCCGGATGTGTCCTCATTAGCAACCACGGTAGTGACTTGCGCTTGATTTTCAGTAGTAACATTGTTACTTCCTTGCGTTTGATCGGTGCACCCGCTGTGCGCCAGAATCGCCAAGCACACCAAAAAAACTAAAATCACTTTTTTCATAATGTTTTTCTCTCTTCCTCTGTTTTTACAGTAATGTTTCATCGTATACAGCACGAACACCGCCAATAAAGCGAGGACGTGTTCTGGCTGCCAAAAGCAACGCATCGCCAACGGTTTTAACCGACAAACGCACGGGAACCGCCACTTCCTTTAAGTGCATACCAATCAGCGTACCGCCAATATCCAAACCGGCATCTGCACGAATATGTTCCACCGCCACCGGTTGGGAAAAACGCTTGTACGCCGCCGTAGCAAACGAACCGCCCGCTTTGGGTTGCGGAAGTACATTTACAATATCTTGGCCTATAACTGCTGCACGTTCCACAATCAATGCGCGATTAAGGTGTTCGCAACATTGCGCCGCCAAAAAAATGCCACGCGGATTTAGTTCTTTCAAAATGCCGTCTATAATTGCCTCGGCCACTTCGGGAGTGGAAAAACTGCCCACCGTGTGTCCCATCACCTCACTGGAGGAGCAACCGACGACCAAGCAATCACCCGCTTTTAGGTGCGCCACCTCGCACAATTCGGCAACTGCGGCGGCTACTTGTTTTTGTAAAGTTTCCATCACGGGATCATCACCTCATCAAGACAATTGATTCATAGTCAAACCGGTAATCAGTTTCGGATAAAAATAGGTAGATTTTTGCGGCATTTTTTCACCTTCTGCCGCCACATCACGGATTTCCGACACACGCGTGGGATTCAAAATGAAAGTGCCTTGATAAACGCCACTGTTAACACCGTCGATTGCCTCATCCAAGCTGCGTGTATAGGTCAAGTTGATTTGTTGGGCCATATTGGCTTTGTCAATACCCAAAAGCCGTTCCAAAATCAAGGTGTGGAGAACATTCACATCCAAACGGCGCGAGGCCACCGACAAACCGGGCAACACACGGTCCATTACCGTAATATCCTTGAGCGTCAAAAGCGTTGCTTTTTCGCCACCAACATAAAAACCAAAAGCTTTTTCACCGGCTTCATACGCTGCATCTAAACGAGCGTCCAAATCTGCCAACGATACTTCTTCTGCTTTAAAATCTTCGGCACAAGCCGCCACCACGTTTTCGGCAGAAAAATTCGGCAAATCTTTGAGCAAACGATGCGTGGGGAAAACCACCAAGCCGGGATGACTCATTTCCACTACCATCATCATAATATAATCCGAATCTGCGCCTACCGGTACGCCTTGTGCGCGCAAATAATTGCGGTAATTGATGGCCGTTTCGTAACGATGGTGCCCATCGGCAATATACAGTTTTGTATCGGCAAATTGAGCACAAACCGTTTTGAGTGCATCGGCATCGGTCAACGCCCACAAACGATGTGTAAGTCCCACTTCATCCACCACTTCACAAAGCGGTGCTTTTTTCATTTCAGCCGACAACACCGCTTCTACTTTTCCGCTTTCGTCATTATATAACGAATACACGTTGCTAAAATTGCAACCGGTGGCCTTCATCAAATTCAGGCGGTCTTCTTTGGCTTTGGAAAGCGTTTCTTCGTGCGGCAACACAATGCCTTTATCAAACTCTTCCAAATGCACCTGACCGACAATACCGTGTAGCCGATATTGAAAATCGGGATTTTTTTCAATAGTAAACTGGATTTCATAAATATACAGTGCCGCGGTATCATCCCGTTGCAACACGCCGTTTGCCAACATGTTTTTCAGCACGTTGGACGCTGTGGCATACGGGTTTTCCCCTTCACGCGGCAGTTCCAAACGGATAATGTTGTTGGGATTGGTTTTTAAGTATTCTTGCCGTTGTTGTTCCGAAATAATATCGTACGGCGGGCAAAGCAGTTGTTCCAACGGACCTGCTGTTTTTGTAAAGCGCAATGCGCGAAACGGACGGATTTCTGCCATAAAATTATCCCCTTTTATTCAGACTGACTTTATTGTACCATAACTTTTTTGAAAAGACCACACCATATATAAAAATATTGAAATTTTTTCAAAAAAATTATATAATAATAAGCGAGGTGATTTTGATGAAACCACGCGCTTTGTTAGCATTACTGATCGTTTCGGCTTTGCTCACCGTGTTGCTTTGTGCTTGCGGTCCATCTTTGCCAAAAGTGACGGTGATTTCCAAACAATCCGTCAACAGCCCCACTCAAACAACCACAACGACAACGACGACCACCACAACGTCTTTAACAACAACCACCACCGTTATGGGAAAACCCACCGGACCTGACACCATGATTGTGCCGGGGGTCAGCACCGATACCGGCAATTCCGTAACAGGCGACGCCATTGCCGCTTTGGCAATAAGCCTTGTCGGCGCGCCGTATGAAGTCGGCAAAAGCGGCCCCGATTCTTTTGATAACCCCGGTTTTGTGGTTTACTGCTACCGTCAAAACGGATTCACCGTACCGCGGTATGCCAAAAATATGACGGGATACGGCAAAGAGGTATACCCCGACGAAATCCAGCCCGGTGATATTTTGCTTTTCTGCAACGAAATCGGCGAAGAAGTTGGGTTCGCGGGCATTTACATTGGTAACAACCGTGTTATCTCTTGCAACAACCCCGAAAGCCCCACCAAAGAACAACGGCTCGATGTTTCGTATTGGGCACAACGGTTTGTTATGGCACGGCGCTTTGTACAAGACTAACCAAAACCCCTCGTTGATGAATGTCATCAACGAGGGGTTTAAT
>JAZROQ010000050.1:0-17680 GCA_045648765.1 Acutalibacteraceae bacterium | reverse complement strand
AAAAATTTTCTGTGTTAGGCATGACTTGCTCGGCGTGTTCTTCCCATGTGGAAAAAGCGGTGCGCAAAGTAAACGGTGTAAAGTCAGTCGAAGTCAATTTGCTTACGAATTCCATGATGGTTGATTATGACGAAACCGTTGCCACTGTTGAATCCATAACAGTTGCTGTGGATGCTGTGGGGTATAAAGCAAATTCCGAAAAAAAAGAAAAGCCTGCACCTAAAAAGGCGGCGGCATCCAATACCGCGTGGTTTATTCGTTTGGGCATATCTTTTGCTTTTTTGTTGCCGCTGATGTATTTGTCAATGGGACATATGATAGGATTGCCGTTGCCAAATTTTTTGGGCGGTCATGAAAACGCTGTTTCGTTTGCATTGACACAACTGTTGCTTTGTTTGCCGGTGGTTTATGTTAATCGGTCCTATTTTCAAAAAGGGTTTTCTGCGTTACTTCGTCGCGCCCCTAATATGGATAGCTTAGTAGCGGTTGCGACAACAGCAACACTTGTATACGGTTTGTTTGCCTTGTATCGTATAGCACACGGCATCAGTACACACAATATGCCGCTTGTTATGCGCTATTACGAAGATTTGTATTTTGAATCTGCCGCTATGGTGTTAAGCTTGGTAACGTTGGGAAAATTTTTGGAGTTTCGTTCCAAAAAGAAAACGACCGAGGCGCTGGAAGGTCTTATGGATTTAGCGCCACAAATTGCCGAAGTAGAACGTGGCGGAACGGTTGTTACACTTCCCATAGAGTCGGTTGTCGTCGGTGACGTTGTGGTGGTTCGTGCGGGTACGCGTATCCCCGTAGATGGTATTATTATCGAAGGGGAGGCGGCGGTGGATGAATCTGCCATTACCGGAGAAAGTCTGCCGGTCGAAAAATCGGTAGGGGATACGGTTATTGGTGCTACCGTAAATTACAATGGCTTTTTACGTGTACAAGTTACCCGCGTGGGGCAAGAAACTATGTTTGCACAAATCATACATTTGGTGGAAACAGCCGGTGCTTCCAAAGCGCCTATTGCCAAAACCGCCGATAAAATTGCGGGTGTCTTTGTTCCTGTTGTAATGGTTCTTTCCTTGCTGACCGGTATAGTGTGGTGGTTGGCGGTTGGCGTTTTTGAAACAGCTTTAACACACGCAGTGTGTGTGTTGGTGATTTCATGCCCCTGTGCTTTGGGCTTGGCAACGCCGGTAGCGATTATGGTAGGTACCGAACAGGGCGCACGTTACGGTATTTTTGTTAAATCGGGCGAAGCGTTGGAAACCGCTTGCCGTATACAAACGGTTTTGCTGGATAAAACCGGAACGGTGACAATTGGTAAACCTTCCGTTACCGATTGTTTGCCCATTGGCGTAACCGAGCAGGATTTGTTGCGCTTGGCGGCAGGACTTGAAAAAAGCAGTGAACATCCCTTGTCACAAGCAATTATGGCGCTGGTAAAACAGCAAGGTATAGAAACACCAAAGGTCGAGGCGTTTCGTGTGATTTCCGGCTTAGGTGTTACCGCACAAATTGATGGTCAGTTTTGCTTTGCAGGCAACGAAAAATTTATGGTAGAAAACGGCGTGGATGTTGGTGCACATACAAACACCATTGCCACCCTTTCCATGCAAGGGAAAACGCCGCTTTTTTTTGCCAAAGGACATCAATTGGTTGGTATTATAGCTGTGGCAGATACGGTAAAAGAAACCAGTGCCGTGGCTATACGTCAATTGCAACGGTTGGGGCTTGAAACCGTTTTGCTAACGGGTGATAACCGAAAAACAGCCGAAACGGTAGCAAAGAAGCTTTCTATTCAAACCGTGATTTCCGATGTGTTACCGCAAGAAAAAGAAAAAGCGGTTTCTTCTTTGCAAAAACAAGGAAAAATGGTGGCAATGGTAGGGGATGGTATCAACGATGCTCCGGCGTTAATGCGTGCGGATTTAGGGGTTGCCATCGGTGCGGGAGCCGATGTCGCTATTGACAGTGCCGATATTGTGCTTATGAAAAATGATTTGCGCGATGTGGCAACCGCCATTCGTTTGAGCCGCTCTGTGATGCGCAATATTCGTCAAAATTTGTTTTGGGCATTCTTTTATAACTGTTTGGGCATACCGTTGGCGGCAGGAGCTTTTTATCCTTTGCTTAAATGGGATTTAAGTCCTATGTTTGCTGCTGCTGCTATGAGTTTGAGTAGTGTATTTGTGGTAACAAACGCTCTCAGATTGTGCAAATTTGGAAAAACAAAACCAAAGGAAAAGGAGGAAGTTTCTGTGATTCGTTTAAAAATAGAAGGTATGATGTGCGAACATTGTCGCTCACGTGTGGAAAAAGCCTTGAACGCGGTGAACGGTGTTCAAGCAACAGTGGATTTGGAACACGCCGAAGCTGCCATAGAAACCAACACGCTGTCTGCCGAACAATTACAAAAAATTGTAGAAGATGCCGGTTATACGGTGGTTGGTATTGAGTGATAAAAAAGACGTCTGATGAATTCATCAGACGTCTTTTTTTAACCGTAAATGTAGTTGTGTAAGTCTTGCACAACTTTTTTGTTGTTTATCAGCAACAGACCATTGCCTTTCCCGGGAATAGAGGTGGATTGGTACTCGCCATTTTTGGGAAGATGATAACTGTTTTCGATGGTATAAGAGGAATATTTAAGAGCGTTACCGGCAAAATCCAGCAGTTCATCGGTTGAGAAGTTGGTATCAACATACGAAACTGCCTTATACACCATACTGATAAGTTGTGTATAGTTCATGGTTTTTGCTTTTTCCATAAGCAAGGTAATTACTTTGCGTTGCCGTTCGGTACGTTTGAAATCGCTATCGATTTTGCGAATACGAGCGTATTGCATGGCTTGATACCCATTTAAATGGTGCACACCGGGCGTCCCGGTCATGCCTATGAAATTGGGGTTGTCAGCGACTGTATAGCATCCTACCGCAGGAATCTGTGTGATTTCTTTGGCTGTCAGTTCAATATCAAGACCACCCATAGCGTCAATAAGGACCGGCAAACTTTGAAAATTAACACCGATATAATCATCAATTTTCAAGCGGAAGTTTTGAGCAATGGTTTTGTTTTGCAAAACGTGACGACCATAGGCGTAAGCGGAATTCAGTTTCCCAAAGTCGTCTTTGCCGTCACCATCTTTATCACGCCCGGGCAAAGTAACCCAAGTGTCTCGTAACAGCGAAATAAGCTTGATAGTTTTGGTGTTGTCGTTGATAGACAAAATAATAGTGGTGTCCGAAAGACCTTTATAAGAATCGGTGCGACTGTCAATGCCTAACAACAAAAGGTTGCGAATTCCTTTTTCGTTTCCGCGCAATGGTAATTCCAAAACAGATTTCGCATTTTCATAAGCGGAATCATCCATAACCGGAGCGTTGGGAACGCCTTCATCCTCAACACCTAAGTCCACATCGGCGTTGGGATCGTAAAAATTGTCGTCAAGAAAGTTGATTCGTCCCAACAAAGAAGAAAGGAGAGCGTAGGCAACAATACAAACAACGCCTATAAAAGCCATAACGGACGAACCGACAATAGCCCAAGTACGTGTTTGCTTGGAGTAGGTATGTTTTCTTTTCTTTTTTGGCATGTTATCCATCTCCTTGTTGTGTAACAAGTTCAAAATTAGTATCTCCGCAAAGCGATTTTACATACTGCCTTTTTTAGCAATGGCGGCCTTGGCTTTTTGGACAATGTTTTCCGCCGACAAACCAAAGAGTTTCAAGAGCTCCGCGGCAGGGCCGGATTTGCCAAAAGTATCTTCCACACCAACGCGTAAAACCGGCACCGGTTTTTCTTCGCAAACCACTTCGGAAACAGCACTGCCCAGACCACCCAAAATAGAATGTTCTTCGGCGGTGACAATTGCGCCGGTTTCCACAGCGGCATCAATAACGGCTTGACGGTCGAGCGGTTTGATGGTGGCCATGTTGATAACACGCGCCGAAATGCCTTCGTTTTTCAATGTTTCGGCGGCAATCAGTGCTTCGTTAACCATCAAGCCTGTTGCGATGATGGTCACGTCATTGCCTTCGGTCAAACGAACGCTTTTGCCGATTTCAAACTGATAATTGTCGTCAAAAATAATCGGAACAGCCAATCGACCAAAGCGAAGATATACCGGGCCTTCCCAAGCAGCGGCGGCCATAACGGCAAGACGTGCTTCCACGGCGTCGGCAGGATTCAAAACCACCATACCGGGGATAGAACGCATAAGCGCGATGTCTTCGCAACATTGGTGCGTGGCGCCGTCTTCACCCACGGAAATACCGCCGTGAGTAGCACCGATTTTTACGTTGAGATGAGTATACCCAATGGAATTGCGCACCTGCTCAAAAGCACGACCGGCAGCAAACATGGCAAAGGAAGAAGCAAACACTACTTTGCCCGTCGATGCTAAGCCTGCAGCAATGCTCATCATATTGCCCTCGGCAATACCACAATCAAAAAAACGTTCCGGACAAGCTTTTTTAAAAGCGCCTGTTTTTGTGGCGGCAGCCAAATCGGAATCCAAAACAATCAAATTGGGTTGAGTTTGTGCCAACTCTACCAAAGCGGAGCCATAGGCATCGCGTGTAGCTTTTTTAATAATTTCCGACACGATTATTCCTCCTTCAATGCACAAAGCGCACCGTCAAGTTCGTTCATAGCTTGTTCGTATTGCTCGGCGTTGGGAGCACTGCCGTGCCAACCAACTTGATTTTCCATAAAGGAAACGCCTTTTCCTTTGATGGATTTTTGGATAATAGCCGTCGGTTTATCGGCACAAGCGCGTGCGGCGGCAAATGCTGCTTCGATTTGATCAAAATCGTGGGCGTCGATCACAATAACATTCCAACCGAATGCTGCAAATTTTTCGGGGATAGGGTAGGGGGAGTTAACTTCTTCTACCGTGCCGTCAATTTGTAAATTGTTGTTGTCCACCACAATGCACAAGTTATCCAATTTTTTGTGTGCGGCAAACATAGCGGCTTCCCACACTTGACCTTCTTCAATTTCGCCGTCGCCCAAAATAGCATATGTACGATACTCTTTTTTGTCAATCTTGGCAGCCAATGCCATACCAACAGCAGCCGAGATACCTTGACCCAAAGAACCGGTAGACATATCCACGCCGGGAGTGCTTGTCATGCAGGGATGCCCTTGCAACATAGCGCCGATATGACGTAACGATTGAATTTCACTTTCGGGGAAAAACCCTTTAAGTGCCAAAGCACCATACAAAGCCGGCGCACAGTGCCCTTTGGAAAGCACAAAACGATCGCGGTCCGGATTGTTAGGGGTAGCAGCGTCAACGTTCATTTCTTCAAAATACAAATATGCCAATACATCGGCAATGGATAACGAGCCACCGGGGTGTCCGCTTTTGGCGTGATAGGTTCCTTCAATTACAGCCTTGCGAATGCGCAGCGCGGTTTGCTCTAAAAACTTCTTTTTCGACATATCCATCCGGTAATCCTCCCTTGTAAGTCGCATAATCAGTTGAATTATAGCACACTCCTACAAGAAATGCTATACTTTCGACATAAAAATTTTTTGTGGTATAAAAGGTTGACTTTTTTGCTTGATGGGATTACTATATAAAAATAAGTTTATTTTATACTTTCGGAGGAATAGAGAATGAAAAACACGGAAAAAACAATGGATAAAGTGGTTGCGCTTTGCAAAGGTCGCGGCTTTGTATATCCGGGTTCCGATATATACGGTGGTCTTGCCAATGCTTGGGACTACGGCCCTTTGGGTGTGGAACTCAAAAACAACGTTAAAAAAGCATGGTGGAAAAAGTTTGTTCAAGAAAGTCCGTATAACGTTGGCTTGGACAGCGCCATCTTGATGAATCCGCAAGTGTGGGTGGCTTCCGGTCACGTTGGCAACTTTTCCGACCCGCTTATGGATTGCAAAAGCTGTAAAACGCGTCATCGCGCTGACAAACTGATTGAAGATGCAGGTGTTAACCCCGCCGGTTGGTCGTTTGAAGAAATGGCAAAATACATTGCCGATAACCATATTGTTTGTCCCGAATGCGGCGAACAAAACTTTACGGATATTCGTACGTTTAACTTGATGTTCAAAACATTCCAAGGCGTTACGGAAGACGCTAAAAGCGAGCTGTATATGCGTCCTGAAACTGCCCAAGGTATTTTTGTGAATTTCAGCAATATCCAACGTTCGGCTCGCAAAAAGTTGCCTTTTGGTGTGGCTCAAATCGGTAAAAGTTTCCGTAACGAGATCACTCCCGGCAACTTTACTTTCCGCACCCGCGAGTTCGAACAAATGGAACTTGAATTCTTCTGCAAACCCGGCACGGATCTGGAATGGTTCCATTATTGGAAAGATTATTGCCATCAATGGTTGTTGTCGCTCGGTATGCGCCCGGAAAACATCAAACTGCGTGACCACGATCCCAAAGAACTTTCTCACTATTCCAAAGCAACCACCGACTTTGAATTTTTGTTCCCCTTTGGATGGGGCGAACTGTGGGGTGTTGCAGACCGTACCGACTTTGACTTGACGCAACATAGCAATCATTCCGGTCAACGTTTGGAATATTTTGATCAAGAAACCAACGAGCACTATATTCCGTACGTCGTGGAACCCTCGCTTGGTGCTGACCGTGTGGTGTTGGCGTTTCTCTGCGATGCTTACGACGAAGAAGTTGTCGATGTTGAAAAGAACGATATGCGCGTTGTGCTTCGTTTGCATCCTGCGTTGGCTCCTTTCAAAGCCGCCGTGTTGCCCCTTTCCAAAAAACTCAGTGACGCCGCTTTGAAAGTTCACGAAGCGTTGGCAAAAGACTTTATGGTCGATTTTGATGATGCCGGTTCTATCGGCAAACGGTACCGTCGCGAAGACGAAATCGGTACGCCGTTTTGCATCACCTACGACTTCGATTCCGAAACCGACGGCTGCGTAACCGTTCGCGACCGCGATACCATGGCGCAAGAACGTGTGGCAATTGCCGACTTAAAAGCATACTTGGAAGAAAAAATCAAATTTTAAAGCAAAAACGAGTCTGTCAGCACTGCCGACAGACTCGTTTTTTTGTGTAAAAACTTGCCGTGTTTTTTCGATTTGGCTCTTGACTCTTGATAATAAAAAGAGTATGATATACGTGTAAAAAGGTTTTATTTGTCGATATATATCAAAATAGTACGGTTTTGAAGTTTCTACCCGACTGCCGTAAACAAGTCGGACTATCGGCGGTTATTCATTATGACATTTGCCGAAGCAGGAATTTCACATCCTTGCTTTTTTTGTTTTTTCGGGGGGAGAACAGTGCAACAACTGAAAGAACGCATTATCAAAGATGGCAAATGTTTGTCGGCAGACATTTTGAAAGTCGATTCTTTTTTGAACCATCAAATTGATGTTTCGCTTCTTGACGAGATTGGCAAAGAATTTGCTCGCTTGTACAAAGATTGCGGCGTTAATAAAATTCTGACGAACGAAGCATCCGGCATTGCCATTGCCTGCATGACAGCAAAATATTTTGATGCACCGGTTGTGTTTGCCAAAAAATCCAAAACCAGCAACATCGCAAACGATGTTTATACCGCCGAAGTACCTTCGTATACACACGGCAACGTTAACACTGTTTTGGTTTCCAAACAATATTTAAATGCAGAAGATCGCGTCTTGATCGTCGATGACTTTTTGGCAAACGGTTGCGCACTGAACGGTTTGGTCGATTTGGTGCAATCGGCAGGTGGCACGGTGGTTGGCGCCGGCATTGTCATTGAAAAAGCCTATCAAGGCGGAGGGGACACTCTCAGAAAACGCGGTATTCGCGTGGAATCTTTGGCGCGCATCGCTTCCATGGATTCCGAAAAAGGCGTTGAGTTTATTTAAGGTTACAAAACTGCGTGATACTTGCAGTTGTAATAAAAATTTTTGGAGGGACTCAGAATGAAAAAAGTACTGGCTTTGCTGTTGGCAGTCGTCATGATTCTTGGTATGGCTGCTTGCGGCGCAAAGAAACCGGCCGACGAAAAAATGAAAGTTGGTTTCATCTTCTTGCACGATGAACAATCCACTTACGACAAAAACTTCATCGATGCAGCCAAAGCCGCCTGCGAAAAAATGGGCGTGACTATGGTTCAAAAAACGCAAATCCCCGAATCCAATGCTTGCTACGATGCAGCTAAAGAATTGATCGAAGTTGAAGAATGCGATATCATCTTCGCTGATAGCTTTGGTCATGAATCTTTCTTGATGAAAGCTGCTCAAGAATATCCGGATGTGGAATTCTGCCACGCCACCGGTACGCAAGCTCACACTGCCGGCCTCAAAAACTTCCACAACGCTTTTGCTTCCATCTACGAAGGCCGCTATATGGCAGGTGTGGTTGCCGGTTTGAAACTTAACGAAATGATCGAAGCTGGCAAAATCACCAAAGAACAAGCCAAAATGGGCTATGTCGGTGCTTTCACTTTTGCTGAAGTTATGTCCGGTTACACTTCCTTCTACCTGGGTGCTAAATCCGTTTGCCCCTCGGTAAAAATGGATGTTAAATTCACCGGTAGCTGGTACGATGAAGAAAAAGAAAAACAAGCAGCTTTGGCCTTGATCGACGGCGGTTGCGTTTTGATCAGCCAACACGCTGACTCCATGGGCGCTCCGACTGCTTGCGAAAACAAAGGTATTCCGAACGTTTCTTACAACGGTTCGACCGCTGCTGCTTGCCCCGAAACCTTCCTCATTTCTTCCCGCATTAACTGGGCTCCGTACTTTGAGTACATGATCACCCAAGTTAAAGAAGGCAAAGAAATCGCAGTTGACTGGGTTGGCACTTTGGAAAACGGCGCTGTTATGTTGACCGAACTCGGCAAAAACGTAGCTGCCGGCACCGCTGACAAATTGGAACTCGTCAAAAAAGATCTGAAATCGGGCGCTATCAACGTGTTCGACACCAGAAACTTCACTGTTAAAGGTGAAACTTTGACTTCCTACAAAGCCGACGTGGACTTCGATAAAGACTACGCCAAAGATACCGAAGTTATCGAAAATGGTGTTTTCTACGAATCCAAATTCCGTTCCGGCCCGTATTTCGATCTCGAAATCGATGGCATCACCCTTTTGGACCGTAACTACGGCTAATTATCCGTTTTCAAGAAAAGGCGGGGCACCAATCTGCCCCGCCTTCTCTGCTTAAAAGAAAAAAGCATAATTTTGAACAGCAAGCCGCGGAATACGGCTTGGTTTTGAGAATTATGAGGAAAGGGGTCATACTATGGCAACCAAAGCGGCCATTGAACTTAAAAACATTACCAAAACATTTGGCAGTGTTGTAGCAAACAAAAATGTTTGTCTTACAGCAAACCGCGGCGAGATTTTATCCATTTTGGGTGAAAACGGAAGCGGTAAAACCACGCTGATGAATATGATTTCGGGCATTTATTTTCCGGATGAAGGTCAAATTTTCATTGATGGGGAAGAAGCCACCATTGCTTCTCCCAAAGATGCTTTTGACTATAAAATCGGCATGATTCATCAACACTTTAAGTTGGTGGATGTTTTTTCAGCAACCGAGAACATCATTTTAGGGCTGAATGAGAATGGCAAATATGACCTCAAAAAAGCTGAAGAACGCGTGGCAGAAATTTGCGAAAAATACGGATTTGATCTTGATCCCAAGAAAAAGATTTATACCATGTCGGTTTCCGAAAAACAAACGGTAGAGATTGTTAAAGTGCTTTATCGCGGTGCAGATATCTTGATTTTGGATGAACCGACTGCCGTGTTGACGCCAATTGAAATTCGTAAACTTTTCTCTATTTTACGCAAGATGCGAGAAGACGGGAAAGCAGTTATCATCATCACCCATAAATTAAACGAAGTAATGGAAATTTCCGACCGTGTTTCGGTGCTTCGCAAAGGCGAATATATCGGCACAGTCAATACCGCCGAAACAAACGAATCAGAACTTACCGAAATGATGGTCGGTAAAAAGATTTCTCTTAATATCGACCGCAGTGAACCTAAAAACGTGCAAGAACGTTTATCGGTACAACACATCAGTTGTATCAACCGCGAGGGAACAACCGTGTTGGACGATGTTTCTTTCGTGGCCAAATCGGGTGAAATTTTGGGTATTGCCGGTATTGCCGGTTCGGGTCAACGCGAATTGCTCGAAGCCATTGCAGGTTTGCAACATCTGACACAAGGTGACATTTATTACCATAACCCCAAAACAAACGCAGTTGACGATTTGCGCGACAAAACGCCCATGCAAATCCGCGAACTCGGTGTTCGTTTGTCTTTCGTTCCCGAAGACCGATTGGGCATGGGCTTGGTTGGTAATATGGATATTATCGACAACATGATGTTGCGTAGCTACCGTCGTGGAAAATCCGCATTTTTGGAGCGCAAAGCCCCCAAAGATTTGGCGGAACATTTAATCAAAGAACTGGAAGTGGTTACCCCCGCCGCCACCACACCGGTACGTCGCTTATCCGGTGGTAACGTTCAAAAAGTGTTGGTCGGCCGTGAAATTGCCTCGGCACCCACTGTTTTGATGGCGGCATATCCGGTACGAGGATTGGATATTAATTCATCTTACACTATTTATAATCTTCTTAACCAACAAAAAGAAAACGGCGTGGCGGTTATCTTTGTTGGCGAAGATTTGGACGTATTGTTGGAACTGTGCGACCGCATTTTGGTTATTGGTTCGGGTCGTGTTACCGGCATTGTCGATGCACGGACAAGCACCAAAGAAGAAATCGGTTTGCTTATGACCAAAACGGTTGGAAACGAAAGCGAGAACGGAGGGGATAAGAATGCGTGAACAAA
The DNA here is from genome assembly GCA_045648765.1 of Acutalibacteraceae bacterium. Classification (GTDB taxonomy): domain Bacteria; phylum Bacillota; class Clostridia; order Oscillospirales; family Acutalibacteraceae; genus RGIG3009. The sequence continues at coordinate 6,880 of JAZROQ010000050.1, read as the reverse complement.
GCACCAAAAAAATTCACCGTGAACCGTTGTTGCACATCGCCAAACGCGATGACATGGTCGGTTGGAAAGCGTGGCTTATCCGTCTCGCGGCGATTTTAATTGGTTTCTTGCTTGTCGGTTTCATTTCGGTGTTACTCACCAAAGACACTCTCGGCGAAGTGTATTACCTCATGTTCCGCGGAACGTTTGGACGTCTGTTTGAAGGCAAATTCACTTTGTTGTGGCGCTTTTTGCAACAAACCGCCATTTTACTGTGCCTCAGCTTGGCAGTCACCCCTGCTTTTAAAATGAAATTCTGGAACTGCGGTGCCGAAGGTCAAGCTTTAATCGGCGGTTTGGCTGCCATGGTTTGTATGATGCAACTGGGCGGCAAAATGCCCGAAGGTTTGCTTGTTTTGGTGGTTGTTTTTGCCAGCATTTTAGCAGGCGCTGTTTGGGGTATGATTCCCGCTATTTTCAAAGCAAAGTACAACACCAACGAAACACTGTTTACGTTAATGATGAACTACGTGGCAACGCAAATTACCGCGTATTACGTCTATCTCACCGGTAAAGGTTCCGGTATCATTCAACCGGTTTCCACCGGCAGTTTACCGGTTATCGGCAAACAACCATATTTGCTCAATATTCTTATTGTTGCGGCTTTAATGGTGGTTATGTATATTTACCTCAAGTACAGCAAACAAGGATACGAAGTCACTGTTGTCGGTGAAAGCCAAAACACGGCACGGTACATCGGCATTAACGTCAAAAAAGTTATTTTGCGCACCATGATCATTTCAGGTGCGATTTGCGGTGTCGCCGGTTTGTTGTTGGTTGCCGGTACCGACCATTCCATCAACACGCATACCGTTGGTGGTCAAGGTTTTACCGCTATCATGATTTCTTGGCTCGGTCAGTTTAACCCCTTTATCATGGGTCTTATGTCGGGGTTAATTACGTTCTTGCAAACCGGTGCTGCCAAAGTGGCAGACTCGTTCTTCCTCAATAGCTCGTATGCCGACATCGTGTCCGGCATCATCATTCTCTTTTTGGTTGGTTGCGAATTCTTTATCCGCTATAAAGTCCGCTTCAGCCGCGTGAAAAAGGAGGGGTAAAGCATGTTAACAGCATTTATCAGAAGTGCTATTCCGCTTGGGGTTCCGCTGTTATACGGCTCTACCGGCGAAATCGTCACCGAAAAATCCGGTCACCTCAACTTGGGTATCCCCGGCATCATGTATGTGGGAGGTATCGGCGGTGTTATCGGCGCGTTTTTGTATGAACAAGCCTGCGGTAACACTTTTGCCAACATGAATCCCGCATTGGCCATTCTCATTCCGTTTTTGTGCTCGGTTTTGGGGTCTGTGTTAATGGGCTTAATTTACAGTTTCTTAACTGTTACTTTGCGCGCCAACCAAAACGTTACCGGTTTGGCACTTACCACATTCGGTATCGGCATCGGTAACTTCTTTGGTGGTTCGCTTACCAAACTTACCAACAGCGAACTTCCTAACATTATTCTCACCAACACCAGCAAATTTTATCGTGCAAACTTGCCGTTTGCCGATGATTTGGGTTGGTTTGGCGAAATTTTCCTTTCGCACGATTTCTTGACTTATCTTTCCATTGTGGTTGCGGTTGTCGCATCGTTGGTTCTCAATCGCACCCGCGTGGGCTTGAACTTGCGTGCCGTGGGCGAAAACCCTGCAACAGCAGATGCCGCCGGCATTAACGTTACCGCATATAAATACATTTCCACCTGTATCGGCAGCGCTATTGCGGGCTTGGGTGGTTTGCAATACGTTATGGCCTATGCCAACGGTGTGTGGTCAAATGACGCCTTCGGCGATCGCGGCTGGATGGCCATTGCCTTGGTTATCTTTGCATTGTGGAAACCCAATATGGCAATCTTCGGTTCGTTCTTGTTTGGTGCACTGTGCAACGCCAACAACTACATTCAAGGTTTGGGCGATGCTACACAAGAACTGTTCAAATTGCTTCCGTATATCGTCACCTTGTTGGTGCTTATCATCACCAGCATGCGCAAAAAACGCGAACATCAACCCCCGCAAGGCTTGGGGTTGCCGTACTTCCGTGAAGAACGATAAACACTAAAAAAAGCAGCCGCATCGGCATATCTGCCGATGCGGCTCTGTTTTTGTTTAGGCTAGTTGTTTGATGAATTTTGAATATATTGATGCATAGATTCTGCAACCACTTTGCTGTGCGCTACTGCCTCGGCAACCGTACGTGCCCCGTTTACCACATCACCGGATGCAAAAACACCGGGCCGTGTAGTGTGTCCTGTTTCATCGGCAACCAACAATCCATTCTCATTAGTTTCCAACCCGGTCGTGCTGGAAACAATAACATTACGGGGCCCTTGGCTAATGGCAATAATTACCGAATCCGAGGGGAAGAAGGTGTCGCTGCTCTTTATTTCTTCAAATTCGCCGTTTTCTTTTTCTTCTACGCGGCGAAACAGTACGCCATCGTCCAAAATTTCTACCGGACTGTAGTTGTATTCAAAATGTACGCCTTCTAATTGTGCATATGAATATTCGTACTTGCTGGCAGCGACTTCCTTGGTGATAGAAAAACAAGTGACATTTCGGCTTCCGCTTCGGATAGCAGTACGTGCCACATCCATAGCAGCATTGCCTGCACCAATAATAGTGACATTTTCCCCCAAGCGATATACCGAGGGGTTGTTGAGATAGTTGATGGCAAAATGAACGTTCCCTAATGTTTCCCCTTTAATATGCAAAACATTGGGCCGCCAAACACCGGTGCCGATAAAAACAGCTTTGTATCCATCACGGAATAGGTCGTTAAGGGTAATAGCATCACCGATGCGTGTGTTGGGACGAACTTTAATTCCTTTCAGTTCAATATGACGATATTGCAGATCGTCTAACACACTTTTGGGTAAACGGAATTCAGGAATACCATGTCGTAATACACCGCCGATTTTATCTTTCCCTTCAAAAATGGTTACTTGGTATCCGTATCGTGCCAAAATAATCGCAATAGTTAGTCCGGCAGGTCCCGAACCAACAATGGCAACGCGGTTGCCGTTTGATTTGGCGGGGCCTTTTACCATTTTCGGGGCATAGGCACTCGAAATGTAATTTTCAATTGCCGAAAAGTGAACCGGTGCGCCCTTTTTCCCCAAAACACAATGTCCTTCGCACTGTATTTCATGATTGCAAATTAGGCTGCACACTGTGGTCAGTGGATTGTTTTCAAATAACAAACGACCGGCATCGTCTAAACGATTTTCTTTAAGCAGACGAATCACTTCGGGAATAGGTGTGTTAAGTGGACATCCTTTTTGACATGTGGGATTTTTGCATGCCAAGCACCGATTTGCTTCGTCTAAAATGTGTAATGCCATAGCGGTTCTCCTTCTTTAAAAGTAACTTTTCAAATCCAACTTATCATATCATAATCGAATATGAATTTAAAGAGAAAAATATAACTTTTCCTCACCTTTTTTTGGACACGCTCATAGGATGGTAAAGGGATATCAATTCCCAAAAAACAAGAAGGAGAGAGCACAATGAATCATGCGTATTACGGCAGACGCACCATGGGTTGTTCCGACAACCGTTTTGCGCCCATGCCGTATAATCGTTCCATGCCGACGCCGTGTGACTGCCAACAAAACACAGCCGCGCGCACATCGTGTGAAGACATGGTCGTTGCCATGGCCTACGTTCCGTGGCAAACGTTTGGTACCGTATTCACGCCGGAAGAAGCCTACGCTCACGGTACGTTGTTTCCCGATTTGGATAAACCGTTTTTAGCAGGGGGAGGTTGCCGCTGTGGATAAACAATTGGTACGGCGTATTCACGCCTACGATTTTGCTATTTTGGAAATGGGTTTGTATCTCGACACACATCCCGGCGACACCTGCGCACTCCAAAAACGCCAAGAACTCCAAGCCGAACGCGCCGCTTTGGTAATGGAATACGAAGAAAAATTTGGTCCGTATGTTGTCACCGACAAAGACGTACGCGGCGATTGCTGGACATGGGTAAACAATCCGTGGCCGTGGGAATGTGAATGGAGGGGTAATCATGTGGCAGTATGAGAAAAAATTGCAATATCCCGTCAAGATAGCCAATCCGAACCCGAAAATTGCGCAAATCATTATTACGCAATACGGAGGACCCGATGGGGAACTCGGTGCTTCCATGCGCTATCTTTCGCAACGATATAGTATGCCCTATGGCGAACTCAAAGGTTTGCTCACCGACATCGGCACTGAGGAACTAGCTCACCTGGAAATGATTTGTGCCATGGTGTATCAACTCACCCGCAACCTCACACCCGAAGAAATTGTCAAATCCGGTTTCGACAAATACTTTGTCGACCATACCACCGGTGTGTATCCGATTGCGGCATCGTCTGTGCCGTGGCGAGCAGAATATATCGGTGTCAAAGGCGATACCATCACCGACCTGCACGAAGACATGGCAGCCGAACAAAAAGCGCGCACCACCTATGATAACTTGTTGCGCTTAATCGATGACCCTGACGTGCGCGACCCGCTCAAATTCCTGCGCCAACGTGAGGTTGTGCACTATCAACGTTTTGGTGAAGGCTTACAACTCACCACCGACCGACTCAACAGCAAAAACTTCTACGCCTGCAATCCGTCGTTTGACAAAAACTGCGGAAAATAAGCAAAATAGTAGGGCGGGGGCTTGCTCCCGCCGCCCAAGACAAAGCAGATGGGGAACCCATCTGCTTTGTCTTGTTTTTATTGAATTTATGTGTTATAATTTTTTAAAATAAAAGGACGGAGAGAGCTAAATGACGTATTATGAAATATTAGAAATTAGCGAAAATGCTTCGCAAGAAGTGATTCATATGGCATATAAGGCTTTGTGTAAAAAGTATCACCCTGACGTTTGCCAAGGTGATAAAAAGCAAGCCGAAGAAAAAATGAAAAAGATTAACGAAGCGTATGACACTCTCTCCAATGAAACAAAGAAAAGACAATATGATTATTCAATAAAAAATCAAGCTCAGAACAATCAAAAATCTTATTACACTCCCAAACAGGAAAGCAATGTAATCAACACGGATGCTTTGCTCAAACGGGGTTTTATGGCGCTGGAAGATGGCGAATGGATGAAAGCAGACCGCTTTTTCGAGCAAGCATTAAATCAAAATGCGGGATTGGCAGAAGCTTATCTTGGTAAATTGATGATTGAGTTGCAGGTGAAAACACGAGATGCTTTAAAAAACAGCCCGCATCCTTTTACGGACAAAAAGAACTATCAGAGAGCATTTACATTTGCCGATGATTCCTTGAAACGATTTTTAAGAGAAACCATTCAACATATTAATAAGCGTAATTATGAAACGCAGCGTAACAACATATATGTCAAGGCTTGTGCGTTGATGCAACAAGGTAATGACATTCAGTGCTTCAAAGACGCAATTGTTGAATTTGAAAAAATTCGTGGATACAAAGATTCAGATGAAAAAATACAATATTGTTATGAAAAAATTGCGCAACTAAACAGTGTTGCCTTAGTAGGAGCCGAAAAAGACAAACGCATTAAAACAATTGCCAGTATAGCATCGCTTGTAATAATACTTTTGATTATTGTAGCCTGCATTCCTTGGAAAGGTAATGACTCAATTGACAGCTCGTTGGATATCGTACCGTCAAGCGATATAGCAACAGATGAGAATACCTTGTCGACCACTCTTGGAAACAAACCAAGCAAGGGTAGCACATCAAAATCAAAACCCATTACATCAAATAAATCCTCAACGCAAACGCCGTCTTCTACCACAACCTCCAACACAATATCTTCAAAAACGCCGTCTTCTACCACAATCTCCAGCACAATACCTTCAAAAACGCCTTCTTTTGCTACAACTTCCAGTACAGCTGCAACAACTTTGGGAAAACCCACTTCTGGGAGACCGGCTATATTTGCTGATAGCGATACATTGTATATTACAGAAGGTGATTTTTCATATGGGTTAACATATAAGCCGAACTTACCAGTAGATGTTGAAATTACTAAATATAACGGTACTTCAAGTGTTGTGAATATTCCTCAAAAAGTAAAGGGATATTCGGTTACCACTATTGGTGAATTCGCTTTCTACAAGTGTAGTTCATTAACCTCGGTTGTAATACCTAATGGAGTTACCACTATTGGTGGATTCGCTTTTGGCGAGTGCACGTCATTAACTTCAATTACCATACCGAATAGTGTTACTGCCATTGGTAGATTCGCTTTTGACGAGTGCACGTCATTAACTTCAATTACCATACCGAATAGTGTTACTGCCATTGGTAGATGCGCTTTCTACAAGTGTAGTTCATTAACTTCAATTACCATACCGGATAGTGTTACAAGTATTGGTGATAGTGCATTTTCTTGGTGTAGTTCATTAACCTCGGTTGTAATACCTAATGGAGTTACCACTATTGGTGAATCCGTTTTTAACGCGTGCACTTCATTAACTTCAATTACTATACCGAATAGTGTTACTACCATTGGTAAATACGCTTTCTTCCAGTGCTATTCACTAACCTCGGCTAAAATATCCGATAATATTACAATTATTAACGAGGGAACTTTCGCTTCTTGTACTTCATTGACGTCGGTAACAATGCCGAACAGTCTTGTTACCATTGGCAGAACGGCCTTCTCCCACTGCTACTTATTAACCGCGGTGACATTTCCAAATAGTGTTACTTCCATTGGTGAAGAGGCTTTTTACACCTGCGATTCATTGACTACGGTTACAATACCCAATAGCGTTACTACTATTGCATATAATGCCTTTCAACATTGCGATAAATTAAAAACTGCTTATTTCCATACCGAGGCACAAATGAACAAGTTTACAGAAGCGTTT
>JAZROQ010000049.1:0-4834 GCA_045648765.1 Acutalibacteraceae bacterium | reverse complement strand
TTTTGAACAGGACATTGTCCCCAACCAATATCACGACTTTGATCGATTCTTGGAAGACACCGATCTGGTCGTCATCATGGTCGGCCACTCGCAAATTCGGGAAAACATGGACAAGTTAAAAGGCAAAATTGTGTTTGATACTCGCAGAGTTTGCGATTTGGAAGGCACCTACTTCCTGTAATCCACAAAATCTTTGCCGAAAACGATAGTGCGTTAGTGTATGGAGGGTTTATGAACATAGCATTTGTAACGGGATCTTTAAAAAGAGGCGGCGCTCAAAAAATGCTGACCTTTGTCATGAATACGATAGCAACGATTCCGTCGGTGAAAATTCAGGTTATTTTAACCGATGAAGCGGTTGTTTCATATTCACTTCCGAACAATACGCAGGTTTTTTCTATGCCCGAAAAAACAGGTGGCAAGGCAGGGGCGTATCAAAAGCTTTTAGCCATTAAAGAGAAATCGAGATTTGTCAGAAACCTGTTCAAGGAGCAAAAAACCGATATCGTGTATGCATTTGGCCCCTACTATGCGCTTGTTTCTGTAATTGCCGCCCGGCGTTTAAAGATGAAGGTGGTTGCTTCCGAAAGAAGAGCGCCGCAGGATCTGTCGCTTCCGTGGAAATTTTTAAGCAAGTTGGTTTATGGCCGTTGTGACGGTGTGGTTTTCCAGTTAAAAGGGGCACAGGACTTTTTCGGCAAAAACATTCATAAGAAATCGCAAATCATCCCCAACCCCTATGTGGGTGAAAAACGGGAGATTTGTCCGGTTGAAAAGCGACAGAAAAACATTGTTATGGCGGCAGCACGTATTGAGAGAGAAAAAGGCTTTGATATCGGTATTAAAGCGATGATACGCCTTCATTCGGAATTTCCTGATTACAGAATGGATGTTTATGGTGGTGGCCCCGGCTTGAAACAATGCCAGCAGCTGGTTGAGGAGGCAAATGCAAGTCAGTATATTTGTTTTCATGATGTCTCCGGTAATATTGAAAACATCGTTTGGGATGCCGGGGTGTTTTTGTTGCCGTCCCGCGTTGAGGGAATTCCCAACATGTTGATGGAAGTGTTGGGGTTGGGTGTTCCGTCGGTAGCTGCTAATTGTATCCCCGGCGGTGCGCAGTTGCTTATTGGCGATGATCGCGGCCTTCTTGTGGATATAGATGACGTTGAACAAATGGCGGCAGCGATAAAGAAGATTATTTCTTCGCCGAAATTAGCGGAAGAGTTAAGCAGAAATGCTCAGGATGTGTGTGAACTTTTTGATTCCGAAAAAATATCGAATATGTGGCGTCAACAGTTGAGCACATGTATGTGACCAAGATATGAGAGGATTCTTTGTATATGAAAATAAAAACAAAGACCCTATGGTTGTTTTTTAATTTTGTTTTCTTTTTATTGGAAATCGTTTTCCTGTTTAACATATGGGGGAAAACATCGTTTTCCGTGCCATGGTCATACTACGGGTTTTACATGACAATGATATCCATTTGCCTAAATTTAATATATGTTTTTTCCGCAAAGGTACCGTGGTCTGATTTTCGCGTGGTATTTGTGTTGTTATCCTATGTGTTCCTTTTTGGACGGGTTTGGTTAAACCATGTTTACCCCAATGTGCAGATATATTGGGCGTTGGAGGATCATTTTACCGTCTCCAACATGTTGAAGGGTGCTGTTTTTGCGGCGTGTTCGGTTCAAGGATTATTTTGTGGCTTGTTTGGTTTCAAGGATAAAACAGCAGAAAACACGATTGAAGATACGAATCCTTCAGAGATCAAAGCCGATTCAGCACTTTGGACAACCGGTCTGCTATTGCTTTGTATATCCATTCCGTGCCGATTGTATGTGGATGTTTCCTCTATCATGCTGGTGAGAAGTACAGGAAATTACGCCGACGCTGTTGCGGGAAGTGGTTTATTTGACGACCTTGCCAATTTGATTATTCCGGGTTTGTTATGCTTGGCCGAGAGTAGACGTACGCACATGTGGAAAGGCATATTCCTGGCGGTAGGCATATATATGGCCCTTGTAATGACCTTAACCGGTGACAGACGGTACGGTGTATCGGCAATTCTGATTATGCTGATGTATCACTTGAGGCTAAAAGAAAAAAAGGTCAAGCAAAGCAAATGGAAACTGATCCCTATCGTTTTGTTCGGATTGTTGTTTTTGAATTTTTTGGACGTTATCCGAGAATCTCGATTAAACATATCCGGCGACTGGTTTTCAGCCTTGAAAGTATCTAACCTGTTTGATTTTTCCGACCTCTTTGTTGATTTTTTTGCTGAGTTTGGTATTTCCTACTACTCGGTGGTGGCGATTATATCGCATGTTCCCAGAATACTTAGTTATCAATATGGAATGACCTTTCTATATGTGATTCCTTCGGTATTACCGGTGGGCTTTTTGTTCGGGGATTGGTTTTCACTGGCTTCTCCTTCAAAAATCATCAATGAGGCAATCTCCCTGCCGATCGGCGCAACGTTGATTGGAGATTTGTATGCCAATTTCGGTGTAATCATTGTCTTGTTTTTCCCGCTGGTTGGCAAAGTGATAAGCAGGATACTCAAACCCTTATCCAAACAGGACAGAGGAATGAGTGTGATTTTATATTACACAAAATACTTTTTGCTGATCAACTTTGTTCGTTGCTCCGTATTCGAAGTTTTTAGAGGAGTTGTATGGTGCACACTGATACCTATTGTCATATACCACTTATTCAACTCCAACAAGAAGACCGGCAGGCTGTATAGAGGTTAACGGGGGCGGCGTCAGAGTATGGAAAAGAATACGATAGGTGGAAAAATAGTAAAACTCGTTGACAATGCCTATGTCACGTCCATTATATCCAGATGCATTTCTATTGTTTTGGTATTTGTATATACAGCATTGCGCAGTCGGTTTTTTCAACCCGCCTTACAGGGTGAGAGCGCCGTTATTACCGAATATGTGGATTTCCTGGTTTTGGTCATTGCTTTGGGAATACACGAGGCCTATCCGTTTTATAAAAAGCAGGAAAAAGCGGTGTTCAATGATTTTTTGGGTGCCGTTTTTAGCATGTTTTTTGTCTATGCCTCCATGGCAGCGATACTGGTTGGGTTTGGCGATTTGGGGCATCGGGTAAATACGATTGTCCTTTCTATCCCGATAGCTTTTTTGGTAAAAGAACTTAACTATGTTTTGCTGATCGAATCTCCCAAAAAGTATAATGCCATTCTACTGCTCTGTGACGTCCTGGATATTTTTGTGGTGATAGGGCTAATGCTTTTTTTGAAAGCGGAATTAATGGTTTTGCTGGTGTACTTAATCGGTAGACGAGTACTGTATTTAGTCGTCATCTTCTTCGCGCTTAAGATTAAAATTCGGAATTTGAAGCCATCTGTCTCCGGTGTGGCTAAATATGTTAAATACGGGTGCATACCCATGATTACCATCATCATGATGGAAATCAACTATAAAGCGGATATCATCATGTTGTCATGGTTTAACGTGGAAGAAGCGCTGATCGGCATCTATTCTCTGGCAGTTTCGTTGTCTCAAAAAATATGGTTGATTCCCGATGCAATGAAGGATATCCTGCTATCCCGATTGACCCAAAAAGCGGACTCTAAGGAAGTGGCGCTGGTATCACGGATGAGCATTTTGTCGGTGGTGGCTATATCAGCAGTATTTGTTTTGGTGGGATATCCTGTTGTTAATCTGTTTTTTGGAGAATCTTACTCACAGGCCTATTCCATTGTGTTGTGGTTGCTTATCGGTGTGTTTGGCATGATCTTTTACAAAATGGTTTATGCCTATAATGTTATACACGGAAGGAAAAACATAAACCTGATTTTGTTGACAAGTGCCGCTGTCGTCAACATTGTGTTAAATGCCGTGTTGATTCCGCTATGTGGGATTGTTGGAGCCGCTCTTTCATCCAGCATTTCCTATTTGACCTGCGGCTTGGGCTTTTTGCTAATTTTTCATATGAAAACGAAAGTTCCGATTCGCGATATGATATTTGCAAGCAAAAGCGATTTCATGCAGCTTGGTATACGATTTTCAAGGAGGTAAAGCAGTGAGCAAAGTTGTGTCTTTATACAGAACAATGAACGCTTTGTATAAGAAAAAAATACCACTTGTTCCGTCATTACTCCAAAAAACGATACGACTATTTTTCTCGGCCGAAATTCCTAAATCATGCGAATTAGGAAAAGACGTAGAACTGAAGCACGGCGGCCTCGGAATTGTTATCCATCATAATGCGGTTATTGGGGATAACACGGTTATCTATCAGCATGTAACAATTGCCGGTGCAGAGTTAACCGAGGAAAACAAAGAGAAGCGACGATTCCCCATCATTGGTCGGAATTGCCTAATAGGTACCGGTGCTTTCATCATGGGCGGAATCACCATTGGCGATAATGTGAGAATTGGAGCCAATGCCGTCGTGTTAACCGATATTCCATCCAATTCCACAGCGGTAGGTGTTCCGGCGCGGATACTGAACAAAAAATCACCAACATAGAACCAAAAGTATTGGTAAATCAATAGCCAACAAGGAGTATGCTATGAAAACCATCATGCTTGTCTTCGGCACACGGCCCGAAGCCATAAAAATGTGCCCTCTGGTTAATGAACTGAAAACAAGAGAAACGCTTAAAACCGTGGTATGCGTAACGGGTCAGCATCGTCAGATGCTGGATCAGGTTTTGGATGCCTTTCAGGTCACACCGGATTACGATCTATCCATCATGAAGGACAAGCAGACCCTGTTCGACATCACCACCAATATTTTAAACGGCATTGGCGCTGTTCTGGACGAGGTGAAACCGGATGTGGTGTTGGTTCAC
>JAZROQ010000048.1:0-64723 GCA_045648765.1 Acutalibacteraceae bacterium | reverse complement strand
TCACTTGCGCTGACAATACTTGGCTGGTAGCGGCCCGGGAAGATAAGTAGACGCCAACACAAAACAAACTCCGACGATTTCTCGTCGGAGTTTTGTTTTGTGAGTGAATAGTGAAAAGTGAAGAGTGAAGAATGAAGGTGTTGCGCAATGCGCGGCGGGTTTGGAAAAGCACTTAACAGTTTTGTTAAGTGCTTTTTTCTTGTTCAAAAAAAGATGGGACGGGTTGGGTTGGTGATTACTTAACTTTTGTCTCGATGGGTGGTACGTAACAAAAAGCAATTACCCAATAGGGCAACTGCTCTTTGTTTGAGACGATATTTAATGATTAATCAAAATAAGGGCGTGTTTTCTTCGTCGAGACTGGCAAAGAACGGTTTATTTTCCATAATGTAATTTCGTATGGCAACGAAATAATATATAGAACCAATTACACCGATTACCCCACCAATAACAAGGTTGTATATCAAAGTAATGATAGGCCCTGTGAGCGGCTCAAATTTTGCTACAATTCCTTTTGGGCTTTTCAGCAATTCTTTGCTGTATTGCATGTCTTGAATGGAGGAAATGATGTTTAAAGCACCGACAATCAACATGAACCAACCTTCCATAAAAATTCCACCTAAAACTTGCAATATTCCGATGACTAACCAAATGATACCGTTTATGTTAAGCCTTTGAGACAGGGTGTTTAGCAACGAGGCGTCGTCAACAGCAAAGCTCTCAACAGAAGGGGCTGTTTGACTGTTGACAGCACAACCACAGCCAACACAAACTACAGCCTCATCTAATAATTCTTTTCCGCAATGTGTACAGTATTTCATATCGTATACCTCATTAAAAATCAGTAAGATAGAACAAACGCAATGATTAAGAGGAGCAATATAATAGATAAGGTTGTCGAAACAATTCCGCAAACATATCCTACCTTTGCTGAAGAAGACAGTATTCCGTTCGTTTCTTCTTTGCTCATTTTTGCCAAAATAATAGCTGTAACCCCAAGTACAAACCAACCAACAAAAAAACTGGCAATTCCCGTAATTTTAGACCACGTGGCAAGTTGTGATTCGGATTGGGCAGTTTGGGACGGATTGCATGATGTTGCTGATACAAAGGAAGTTGTTCTTTGCGTCTTGCAACCGCAATTAAGGCAAATAACAGCCTCGTCGGCAATTTCCTTCCCACAATATGTACAAAATCTCATTTTACATACCGCTTAACAGAAGGATTAACGATATGCCCCACCAACACAAGCCGATAATTCCGCACCACAAACCCGTCTTGGCTTTTTTGCACATAACACCACCGGTTTTTTCTTTGCTTTTATTGGCAAGAATAATGGCGGGGATGCCAAAAGGCGCCAACAAAAGAATGCTGAGGATTCCAAATACGGCTGCTGTTTTTGCTTGTTTCGGCGTTTCAATTGTTTCGGAGGTAGGGGCTTTGGGTGCCTCTTTTACCGTACAACCGCAACCTGGGCAAATAACCGCTTCGTCTGCAATTTCTTTTCCACATTTTTGACAAAATTTCATTTTTAATGCTCCTTTGACAATATTATTCGTCGAAAAACGACAAACCTATTATATGACAATATGTCATATTTGTCAAGAGAAAATATGACACAATGTCATTGGGGGTGGTTTGATGAAAACGAACTTAAAAGTATTGCGCAAGAACAGAGGATATACACAAATTGCCGTGCAAATGAAAACCGGTATCGAGCAAGCTCTTCTCTCCAAGTTTGAAAACGGCGAGCGTATTCCTCCCACCGAAACACTTATTCGTTTGGCAGATTTTTATGATGTGAGCATTGATTATATATTATGCCGAACCGATATACCGCAGGTCAACAAAAAGCCGTAATGGGGATTCTTATTTTACGGTTTTTAAAGCACTTAACAGTTTTGTTAGGTGTTTTTTGTTTTTATGAAGATATTGACAAGTGCGATACTTCGTGATACGATGTATTATGTGAGAGGAGGTATTATATGGATATTCAGTTAAAGCGTGGGCTGTTAGACGTTTGCGTGTTGGCGGCTATCAAGAATGAAGATTCGTATGGGTACAAGATTATTAAAGATATGAAGCCGTATATGGAGCTTTCGGAATCGACGTTATATACCATCCTGAAACGGTTGGAAACAGCGCACTTGTTGACGGTGCGCACGGTAGAACACGACGGGAGGTTGCGGAAATATTACCACATTACCGAGGCGGGGCTTTTGCGGCTTTCGGAGTTTGAAACCGAATGGGAAGAGATGGTGTCGATTTACCGTTTTGTGACGAAGGGAGATGAGCGTGGTGACTAAACCGGAATTTTTAGCGCAACTAAAAAGTGGGTTATCGGCGTTGCCGCCAAGAGAGCAGCAAGAGAGACTCAACTTTTACAGCGAAATGATTGACGACAGAATGGAAGAAGGACTCCCCGAAAGCGAGGCGGTGGCGGCTGTTGGTGATGTGGAACCCATTGTTTGTCAAGCGTTAAGTGAAACGGTTGTACAAAGCGTACCGCAAAAGCGGAAAATAAAAGCATGGGAAATTGCGTTGTTGGTGTTGGGTGCACCACTGTGGATTCCGCTAGGGGCGGCGGTGTTTTCCGTTTTGCTTTCGATTTACGTTTCGGTTTGGGCGGTGATTGTTTCGTTGTGGGCGGTTTTTGCTTCGCTGATTGGCAGCGCTTTGGGCGCAGTGGTTAGCGGTGCGGTTTTGGCTGTCACCGCGAACGTCGCCTCGGGACTTTTGGCGGTTTCTGTGGGATGTATTTGCGCGGGACTTGGCATTTTTATGTTTTTTGTTTGCAAGGCGGCAACCAAAGGGACGATATGGCTTACCAAAAAGTTGTTTAAAAGAAAGAAGGTGACGGCATGAGCAAGGCGGCAAAAGGATGGCTTATTACAGCGGCTGTGTTAGTGGCGGCAGGATTTTTTCTGTTTTTGTTGGTGATTTGGGGCTTTGCCGGAGATTTTACAAAGGCGCTGGTTAAGTACAAAAACAACGGGTATTCGATTAGCGAGAGTTATCAGAACATAACGCTGGTCACCGACACGGCAGATGTGGTGTTTGTGCCGTCCGAGAATGCGGAAAGTTCGGTTGTTTGTTACGAGGCGAAAAATGCAGAACACAAGGTTTCGGTGAAAGACGGAACGTTGTTTATAGAGCTTATGGACACACGTAAATGGTATGAACATTTGCGGATAAATTTTAGAACGCCCAAAATTACCGTGTCGGTTCCGCAGGGAGAATACGGTTTGCTTTCTGTTAAAGGAAGTACAGGTGATGTTGAAATGCCAAAGGCGTTTACGTTTGAAGAAGCAACGGTTGCTTTGAGCACGGGTGATGTGGAGTTTTCTGCCGCGGTTTTGGAAAAGCTGACCGTTAAAACCAGCACTGGGGAAATAGATGTGGAAAACGCCGCCGTTGGCGCGCTTGACCTTTTGACCTCTACGGGAGAAATTACGGTAGACAACGTTTCTTGCGAGGGGGATGCCAAAATCCGTGTGACAACCGGCGAAATCGAGTTGGAAAATTTGAAATGCAACAATCTTGAGGCGAATGCCGACACGGGAAACGTTGTGTTGGAACGTGTGGTCGCTGACAAGAATTTTTCGATTATGACAAACACGGGTGACGTGAATTTTGACCGTGCGGATGCAAAAGAAATTGTGGTGAAAACTTCGACGGGGCATGTGAAAGGCACGTTGCTTTCGGGAAAAGTGTTCATAACAAAAACGGACACCGGCAGAATAGATGTTCCCAAAACCACAAGTGGCGGGAAATGTGAGATTGTTACCGATACCGGCGATATTCAACTGAAAATAAACTAAAAAAGCAACGGTTTTTGTGTTTTTACGGAAGGCTTGCGTTATAAAACTATTCATGATATGATGAAAATAGCCGAAATAAGGAGGGGTCCCTATGGAAGATATTTTATCGAACATCAGTCCCCGTATGGAACGGGCAATCAATTTAATGAGCGATGAGGAGTATGATCGTGCGATTGACGTGCTTAACCAAGAGTTGGACGAGCAACCGAACAACAGCGCGGTTTACTGGTTGTTGTTGCTGGCCGAACGGCAATGCGGCAGTGAAGAAACCTTGATTCATCGCGGTATTCCTTTTGTAAACGAGCGGTCGTATACGTATGCTTGTCGGTATGCTAATGCCGAGCAGAAAGACCATTACGAAAAGGTAGCCCAAAAAACCTTGTTTTTTACGCATACCAAAGTGTTTCGGTGTGCGGCTGAAAATGACGTGTTTCGCATGAAAAAGTGGATTGGGCATTATGCCGCCGCTTGTCCCGAAAACGACACGCTCAACGGGATACACCAATTGCTGGCGAAAGCAGGTGGGTTGGCAAATCCGGGGGAATATTCGTTGGGGTTAACCGCTGTGTTGCATACGGTATACCAACAAAACATCGGTGACGTTGACAAGGCGGATGTGCTTGCTGCTTTGGGAGATATGTTTAAAGCGTTTTCCAAACTGTTTGCCGAAAAAGCAACCGAGGCCGCTGAAGTGTCGCTGAAAGACGTGGATTTTGATGTTGACGCTATTAAAGCGGACGACACTCTGCGAAAACGCGCCGCGGCATTGTTGCAGAAAAACAGTGATATTTTGTGTTGGACCGACCCTGCTTTGGCATGGGAAAACTGGGGCGGGCAGCCGACGCTTCCCGACACGCTTCCCGATGGTTCGACCACGGCTGTTAAAGAACGAATGAGAATGTTTGTAGAACAGTTGTTGGGCAAAGACGCAAAATGGACGGTTGGCCGCTATGCCGTGGTGGACGCATTGTATGACAAACTCGACGACGAGGAAGCCCGTGCGGCTTTTCACCAATCTGTTTTGTCTCGACAAGACGTAACACCGCAAGAGTTACAATATTTGGCTTTGCGCAGCCAAAACGGAAGCGAAGCCGCGTGGCGCTTGGTGAATGTTTTGTCAAACGGATTAACCGTGGCGTTGCCGACGTTGGATGTGCAGAAAAAAGCGGACGCTTTTTTGAAAAAGCATCTTGATGACGATAAAAAACGCGCCGAAGTTTTGGCGCAAATAAAAGAAAAGCGCGAATGGTCTGCTAGACTGGAAAATGTTGTTTTGGAACCGATTGTTCCTTGGGCGGAACGCGCTTTACAAGAGGAAAATGCCTCTTATAAAGCAGAGTGGGTTGCTTTTACCGAAGCGTTGCACCAAGCGGTGGCGACGTACATTGCCACGTGTGATGAGGTTGAAAACGAGGTTAATCAAGCCATTGCCGAATTTGACAATGATTTGCAAACAAGCAGCCAACGCAGCGGCAAAAAAGCGACGATTGTTTCGGGCGTGACGTTGGCTTTTGCCGTGGCGGCATTTGCTATTTGCGCCTATTGGTTGTTGGCACCGCAACAAGTGCTTAATTATTCGGTTTATTGGTTATATGGTTCGCTGTTGGGCGGTTGGCTTTTGTTGCGCCCGATTTTGGTGGCAATTCAAAAAGCCCAAAAAGAAACACGTCGTTTGCGCGGAAAAACAAAAAGAAATGTGGCGCAATACAGTCCGGCTTGTCGTCGGTTTACAAATTTGGCGCCGCATCTTACCAACATATCTTTCGGGTTGTCGGTGGCGGCTCTTGTTTGGTCGTTGTTGACGTTTAACACACACATCGGCGTGCTTCCGATTGCCGATGCCGATGATTTTTCGATTCTTAACACTAATCCGTTGGGCACATATCGATTAGAGGCGGATTTGGATTTGGAAGACAAGGCGTTGCCCACGGTAAAATTCTTTTTTGGCGAAATTGATGGAAACGGACACACGTTATCCCATGTTGCGACAACCGAAGCACCTTTTATTGAACAAAACTTCGGGAAACTGCAACATCTTACTTTCCAAGACGGAACGTGGCAACAAGCGTTAGTGGGGACGAATCGCGGAGTATTGTTGGATGTTTCGGTTAAAGGGATTACCCGTACTTTTGCTGAAACGCAAACCGTTGACTTGGCGGTACTTACCGCCAAAAATGCCAAGCAGGGCACACTTGCCGATTGCCGTGTTACGGACGGTGCGGTCACCTTTGAGGCAAAAGAGTTTGTGAATCCCAAAAAGTTGTGCTTTGGTGTGTTTTCTGCACAGAATAGCGGTGAGATAGTCAATTGTCACACCAACACTTCGGTTACCTTTAAATTGGATTTTATTACCGGCAACAACACGCCCCGATATGAGTTGGGCGGTTTGGCAGGTGATAGCAGCGGCTTGTTGGATGGCTCCTCTTATACCGGAAAATTCCACGTTACCGTTAACGACAAGTCTAATACCGATCTTGCTTCTTTGTATATAGGCGGTTTGGTCGGTACTAACGGGAAAGCTTTGCGCTCGTTCTTTGACGGGGAATTAGCGGTCAACGTAACGGCTGACGAAGCGGCAGACGGTCAAGTTATTTGCTCTGTGGGTACTGTGGGTGGTCAAGCCAACATAAAAAACAGTTATGCGCAGGGAAAACTTTCGGTGGTATGTCGTGACAGCAAAAACAAAGCGATAGAACCGTATGTGGGAGCGCTTGTCGGAACAATTACCGCCGATGACGTGATCGAAAACAGTTTCCACGCCATGACGTGTTCGGTAAAAACAACCAACCGCAAAAACAAAACCAGCAGCTATGATTACTGTATTGTTGCCGGTCGCAAGTTCCGAAAAGACGAGGGACCCGACGTGGTGAACTCGTTTGTGTATGGTACCAAGAAGGCGTCAAAAAGCTGCGGTCAGGAAGATTTGGTGACGGAAAACAGTTACAAATCGGCATCGATTTTCCCCAACGGCAAAAACTTGAAGCCGGCGCGCACCATGACGACCACTGCATTTTTGACCGAGACGTTGGGTTGGAGCGACGAGATTTGGGAAATGAAAAACGGGAAGCTTCCCACTTTAAAACCCGTGGTATATGAGGAAAGCACCGAAAAAGATGCCGCGACCACCACAACACAATCAAAGGAGGCGAAGTAAATGTCTTTTGTTGATGTGATATGTCCTGCTTGCGCGGGTAAAATTCGTTTACACAGTGGCATTAAAACGGCTTATTGCACGTTGTGCGGTGACAGCATTTTGCTCGACGACGCTATAAACGGAAAAATAAATGACGAAGCGCTAAACGTTTATACCGCCGACCGCTTATACGAAATGGCGCGGGAGATGGATAATCATCCGCAATTGTTACAGGCTGCCGCTAAAAAAGGTTCGGCAGATGCGAATTTGTTTATTGGCGTGGGGTTGGTTTCGGACGGAGAGTCCGAAGAAGCGTTATCGTATTTGAAGGTGGCTTCCGACGCCAAATCTCCTCACGGTATGGCGATGTATGCAGCGGCCTTGTTAGATGCTCACAACGATCCTAACGAGTATGACACAATTTTGTATTTGATGGAAAAAGCATTGGAACTTGGTTGCGATGAAGATGTTGCCAAGATTTGTGAGAGTCGGTTGGAAGAACTGCGCCCGATAGTAAAAAACAATCGGCGCGTACGGAGAATGGAAGCCGATTATCAACGCGCGTTGCGGGAAAAGGATTACGACGCATTGGAACGGTTGGCAAAAGAAGGACATGCCGGCGCCGCCGACATTGTGAACGATGTGCAAGCCAGTTTGGTGTGCCGTTACTATCAAAACGGAATATGCACAAAGCAAAGTACTTCGTATTATTTGGCACATTGTGACGACCCGCGTAAAGTGTGGTGCAGCGATTACCAAAAAACCGGTTGATAAAATAAAAAACACCTAAACGTAAAATGTTTAGGTGTTTTTTGTTTTGTAAAGCGCATATACTAATGAAAACTGTAAACAGGAGTGGGAATATGCGCGCGAGTGGAGTGTTATTGCCGGTTTTTTCGTTGCCGTCGCCATATGGAATTGGCACACTGGGGAAAGACGCGTTTTTATTTGTGGATTTTTTGAAAAAAGCAGGGCAACGCTATTGGCAGATATTGCCGCTAAACCCGACAAATTATGGAGATTCGCCGTACCAATCGTTTTCGGCGGCGGCAGGGAACCCCTATTTTATTGATTTGGATACGCTTTGCGAAGAAGGGTTGTTGAAAAAAGCAGAGTTTGCGGCGGTCGATTTTGGCAGTGGAGATAGCGTGGATTATGAGAAGTTATATAGATATCGGCTGAAAGTGCTTAAGAAGGCGTATGCGCGGTTTGACAAAACGAATGCCGCGTACAGTCAGTTTTGTCACGAGGAAACCGAGTGGTTAGAGGAATACGTTTTGTTTATGGCGCTGAAAGAGAAAAACGGCGGAAAAAGTTGGCGCAAATGGGCAAAACCGCTGAAATTTCGGCACCCCGAAGCCTTGGCCGAGGCGCGGCGGGCGCTTTCGGATGCAATGGATTTTTATCGGTTTTTGCAATTTGAGTTTTATCGGCAATGGTATGGGGTTAAAGGCTATGCCAACAAACAAGGTGTTGAGATTATTGGGGATATGCCGATTTATGTGGCAGACGACAGCGTAGATGTGTGGGCAAACACGGCGCAGTTTGATTTGGACGAAGAACTTTTACCGCGTGTGGTGGCGGGGTGCCCGCCGGATGTGTTTTGTGACGAAGGGCAGTTATGGGGAATGCCTGTTTACCACTGGCAATATATGCAACAAGAAGCCGAGCCGTACCGTTGGTGGCGGCAACGCATGAAGCGCGCACTGCAAGTGTATGACGTGGTGCGCATTGACCATTTTCGGGGGTTGGAATCGTTTTATTGTATTCCTTACGGAGCAAAAAACGCCAAAAGCGGGGTGTGGCGCAAAGGACCGGGGATGGATTTGATTCGTGCACTCAAAAACGATTGCGGTGGACACCTGCCGATTATTGCCGAGGATTTGGGGTTTTCTACCCAAGCGGTGATTGATTTGTTGGCGGATTCGGAATTCCCGGGAATGAAAATATTGCAATTTGCGTTCAACCCGTATGAGGAAAGCGAATATTTGCCGCACAATCACTCCAAAAATTCTGTGGTATATACCGGTACACACGACAACGACACGGTGTTGGGGTGGGCAACGACAGCAACGGCTGAGGAGTTGACACATGCCAAGCAGTATTTGAACGTAAAAAGCACCGCAGCGTTACCGTGGGCGATGATACGTGCTTTGATGATGTCGGTTGCCGACACGGCCATTGTGACGATGGCAGATTGCTTGGGACTTGGCAGTGAGGCGCGCATTAACACGCCTTCGACATTGGGGGGAAACTGGAAATGGCGAATGAGCAAGGATGCCGCAAACGACGAGTTGGCTAAAAAACTGCGAAAAATGACAACATTATACGGACGATTGGTAAAATAAAAAGCGCCTACCGCTCAGCGGTGGGCGCTTTGTGTTATATGGTTTCGACTTTGATAAGATTGGTTTTACGCATAAGACTTCTCTTTGGAAAAATGATATCTTTATTATACCTAAAACCGCTTTTTTGTCTATACCAAAACGGGTTTTTACACCTTTTTAGACGGATTGTTCAATTTGAAATGTTTGGCAAGGAGCTCCAACACCGCAAACACGAACACACCCACAAGGGCGGTGATGCCGACCATGCCCCAACCCACGTTTTTAAGACCAAGCAGGAAGAAGGTGCCGGATTCCCATTGCAAGTGCGGGAAGATTTGGCACACTGCCAAAACGGCGGTGGCAAGCAACACGGTTTTGGCAATGATCGAGAGAACAAAGCCTGTGCGAGAGGTGTTGCCGTTGGCGGGGGCGATGCGTTGGATATGTCCGTCTGACAAGGAAAGCAAACGTGACAGGTAGATGCTGCCCAACACCAAAATGATGATTTCGGGTATCATGTAGCACGCGTTGTATGAAAGGGAATAGAGCAAGGCTTCTTTGGTGGGGACAGATAAGCCTGCCCACACGGTACAGCCCGAAACGACGTGGCACAAATAGCGCAAAATGCCGGTGGATACGGCGGCAACCGACAAAGCGGCGCCTTGCGACAGGTGAAAACGGCGGAACACACCGCCGAGACCCAGCACAACAAAGGCCAGCAGATAATCGAACAGCAAAATCATTACAAAAGCGAGGGCAGAAGTAGCGTATGAAAAGTTATCCAACCCCAAAAGCAGTTGGATGATGCCGTAGACAAAAGCGGCAAAAGTGCCCCAACGGGTGCCGTAGCGGTAGGCAACAACCAACAGCGGCAACATGCTAAATGCCGTGACGCTGCCGCCGTACGGCATATCGATGATTTTGATAACGCTGAGCACAGCAGCAAAGCCAAGTAGTATGGCGGTTTCGGTTAAACGGTAAACGGATTCTTTGCGAGTCATTAAGTATCACAGTCCTTTAACAAATAAAATACGCCCCTCTCGAACAAAAGCCGAGAGGGGCGTTGCAACACAGCAAAACCCGCGGAAATTCCGCTGAATCAAACATCCCTCCGTCGGCATTATCCGAATCAGGTGAAAGGGTTAAAAGCACAAGCTTTCTCTCAGCCGAGGAATCTCAGCACCCCTTGTTTAACGTGCTTATACTATATCACTTCTAAAATTTCTTGTCAAGCCAATTTTTGGGCGATGGCATCCAAAAATTCCAGCGAGCCGACTTTGGTTTTGTTTTCAAGCGTGGAAAGTGCATATAGGTCGCCGGTCATGATGCCGCCTTCGATGGTGTCGATGGTGGCTTTTTCCAAACGGTCGGCAAAGGCAACCAGGTCGGGCAGGTTGTCGAGTTCGCCGCGTTTGCGCAAAGCGCCCGACCATGCAAAAATGGTGGCAACCGAGTTGGTGGAAGTGGCTTCGCCTTTTAAGTGTTTGTAATAATGGCGGGTGACGGTGCCGTGGGCGGCTTCGTATTCGTATTTTCCGTCGGGGGAAACGAGCACGCTGGTCATCATGGCGAGTGAGCCGAATGCGGTGGCAACCATATCGCTCATAACGTCGCCGTCGTAGTTTTTGCACGCCCAAATGAAACCGCCTTCCGAACGGACAACGCGCGCAACCGCATCGTCAATCAGCGTGTAGAAATATTCGATGCCGGCGGCTTCGAATGCTTCTTTGTATTGTGTTTCATACAGTTCGGCAAAAATGTCCTTGAAACGGTGGTCGTATGTTTTGGAAATGGTATCTTTGGTAGAAAACCACAAGTCTTGTTTGACCGACAACGCATATTGGAAACAAGCATGAGCAAACGATGTGATGGAAGCATCGGTGTTGTGCATACCCATAACGACACCGGCGCCTTTGAAGTTGTGGATATCTTTTTTCTCGACACTGCCGTCGGGGTAGGTGATGCACAGTTCCGCCTTGGCGGCGTCTTTGACGTACAGCTCGGAGTTTTTGTAAATATCGCCGTAGGCGTGACGCGCCAAAATGATGGGCTTTTTCCACGTGGAAACCACGGGGCGGATGCCTTCTACCACCACGGGAGCACGGAACACGGTGCCATCGAGCACGGCGCGGATGGTGCCGTTGGGGCTTTTCCACATTTCTTTTAAGTTGTATTCTTTCACGCGTTGGGCGTTGGGGGTGATGGTGGCGCATTTGACGCCGACACCGTATTTTTTGATGGCTTCGGCGGCGGCGGTGGTGACCGCGTCGTCCGTTTCGTTACGATAGGGGAGACCCAAATCGTAATATTCACATTTTAAATCCACAAAGGGCAACAACAATTTTTCTTTGATGGCCTGCCACAAAATGCGGGTCATTTCGTCGCCGTCCATTTCAACCAGCGGGGTAGTCATTTGAATTTTTTTCATACGTTTGACCTCTTTCAATTGAAGAATGGTTTCATTATATACGATTTTGCTGTCTACGGCAACCTTTTTTTGAAATTTCTCTTTTTCTTGCGTAAACAAAGGGAATGTGGTACAATAGCAAAAAATGGAAGGCAGAAAGGCAAAGCGGTATGGAGTCGATGCAACCGGATTTTATGGGGGAATCCCCTTTTTTGCAAGAACACAAAAAAATTAAAAAAGACGGCAACTTTGTGGGCGGGTTGTTGATACTGTTGCTCTGCACGCAGATGCTGGTTTCGACCGGGTTGCTGGTTTTTGTTTTTTTAAACGGTTGGGACCTTAAAGCGGAAAACTACGGTTTGGGAAACACGCAGTTTGTATTGCTGAACACGTTGGGGTACGTTTTGTGTTTGGCGGTGCCGACCGCGGTGGTGGCGTTATGCTCTCGCCGAAGAGCAGTGATGTTTCCTTCCAAAAAAGTGAATGGTGGATTGTTTGCGGTTTGTGTTTTGGGTGGAATGGCGATTACTATTTTGTCCAACGTAGTGACAGGGTGGCTGATGGTGATGATGGAGTCGGTGGGGATTCCGTTGCCGCAGTTTTCTGAAACGGTGGAAAAAACTGCGGTGAGTTTGCTGCTTAATATTATCTCTACGGCATTGTTACCCGCGTTTGTGGAAGAATGGATTTTCCGCGGGTTTGTGTTTGGAACGTTGCGCGCACACGGCGACGGTGTGGCAGTGGTGCTTTCTGCCGCGTTGTTTGGATTGTTCCACGGTAACTTGGTGCAAATTCCGTTTGCGTTTTTGCTGGGGTTGGGGCTTGCCTATTTGGTGGTGTTGACTGACAGTATTTGGCCGTCGGTGGTGTTGCACGGCGCCAACAATTTGATGTCGGTACTGTTGTCGTTTGTGGGGTTGTATTTGTCGGCCGAAACGGCAAACACGGTAACATTGGTGGTGTTTTTGACGGTGGCGGCTTTTGGCGTGGCGGCGCTGCTGCCCGCGATGCTGCACCACAAAAGGGTGATAAAGCCGATAGGCAACGGTGTATCCTTTTTTACGTCCAAAGAGCGCGCCGCAAAACTGCTGACAGCGCCGCTTTTGCTGATAGCGGTGGTGGGTATGGTTGTGCTGACGGGGGTGTCGTTGTGATGACCGACAAAGATTTTATGAAGCAAGCGTTGGAGTTAGCAAGGCAAGCGGCACAAGAAGGCGAAGTGCCGGTGGGCGCCGTGGTGGTTAAAGACGGTGTCGTGATTGCCACAGGGCGTAACCGCCGCGAAGGGGCCCACAACGCGTTGGCTCACGCCGAAATCGAAGCGCTGAACGGCGCGTGTGCGGCGCTTGGAGGTTGGCGGCTCAGTGGCTGCACGTTGTATGTGACGTTGGAGCCGTGCCCGATGTGTGCGGGGGCTATTATTAACGCGCGGGTCGACCGCGTGGTGTACGGCGCCGACGACCCCAAAGCGGGGTCCTGCGGGTCGATGACCAATTTGTTCGCGTTGCCGTACAACCATTCTCCGCGGTTGGAACGCGGTGTTTTGGAAGAAGAATGCGCCGCTGTGTTAAAAGACTTTTTTAAAAATTTGCGCAAAAAGTGAGCTTGATAAAAAAATAACAAAAAATGGAACAAATTTCTTGCGTTTCGTGGAAATTCGGGATATAATAAGTAACGTATTAAAACTCGAAAGGAGTAACACTATGAACTATTCTCATGAAGTAGAACAAATGTGTGTTGTCAAAAAAGGACCGCATCATGGTCCGGCACCCATTCCCGAAGAAGGAAAATGGGTAAAATCCACGCAGATTGCCGACATTTCCGGTTTGTCGCACGGCGTGGGTTGGTGCGCACCGCAACAAGGCACTTGCAAATTAACGCTTAACGTCAAAGACGGCATCGTGGAAGAAGCGTTGGTGGAAACCATCGGTTGTTCCGGTATGACGCACTCGGCGGCTATGGCGGCTGAAATTTTGCCCGGCAAAACGTTGTTGGAATGCCTGAACACCGACTTGGTGTGCGACGCTATCAACGTTGCCATGCGCGAAATCTTTTTGCAATTGGTATACGGTCGTACGCAATCCGCTTTCTCGGAAGACGGTTTGTCGATCGGTGCCGGTTTGGAAGACTTGGGCAAAGGCTTGCGTTCGCAAGTGGGCACCATGTACTCCACCAAGAAAAAAGGCGTTCGTTACTTGGAAATGGCCGAAGGCTATGTAACCAAGATCGCGTTGGATGAAGAAGGCGAAGTTATCGGTTATCAGTTTGTCAGATTGGGCAAAATGCTCGAAGACATTCGTCACGGTATGGAACCCAACGAAGCATACACCAAAAACATCGGGCAGTACGGCCGTTTTGATTCGGCGGCTAAGTACATTGACCCCCGTGAAGAATAAGAGGAGGGTGCAACATGGCAAACGATGTGAAATTTGAAGGCAAAGACAGACGTCTTGCTAAAATCGAAAAATTCTTGGCCGAAAACGGCTTAGGCTCCATGGAAGATTGCCGCGACCTTTGCGAAAGCAAAGGCATTGACGTGGCAGCCATTGTAAAAGGCGTACAACCTATCGCGTTTGAAAATGCGGTGTGGGCTTACACCTTGGGTGTGGCGCTGGCGTTAAAACGCGGCATCAAAGACGCTGCCGAAGCTTCGGCAGTGATTGGTGAAGGCTTGCAAGCTTTCTGTGTTCCCGGTTCGGTTGCGGAACAACGCAGCGTGGGCTTGGGTCACGGTAACTTGGGCAAAATGTTGCTTTCGGAAGAAACCGATTGCTTTGCGTTCTTGGCAGGTCACGAATCTTTCGCAGCTGCCGAAGGCGCTATCGGTATTGCCCGTACGGCAAACAAAGCTCGCAAAAAACCCTTGCGCGTTATTTTGAACGGCTTAGGCAAAGATGCAGCGTATATCATTAGCCGTATCAACGGTTTCACCTATGTGGAGACCGAATACGATTTCTACACCGACGAACTGAAAATCGTTCGCGAAAAAGCGTTTTCTGACGGCGAACGCGCCAAAGTGCGTTGCTACGGCGCTAACGACGTGTCGGAAGGCGTGGCAATTATGAAACACGAAAAAGTGGAAGTTTCCATTACCGGTAACTCCACCAACCCGACTCGTTTCCAACATCCTGTTGCGGGCACCTACAAAAAATGGACCATGGAAAACGACAAAAAATATTTCTCCGTGGCTTCCGGCGGCGGTACGGGTCGGACTTTGCACCCCGATAACGTGGCCGCAGGTCCTGCTTCGTACGGTTTGACCGATACGATGGGTCGTATGCACGGCGATGCACAATTCGCCGGTTCTTCTTCCGTGCCGGCGCACGTGGAGATGATGGGCCTTATCGGTGCCGGTAACAACCCGATGGTCGGTATGACCGTGGCTTGTGCCGTGGCAGTTTCCGAAGCGCTCAAATAAGTGGTTTAAACACAAAATTAAAGGACTTGAAGAATTTTCTTCAAGTCCTTTTTTTGTAGGAAAAACCACCAGCAGTGCTAGTGGTACAATCAAGCTTTAGCTATGGAGAATCCCGCCGCAGCGGTGGCCCCCTTGTGTAAAGGGGGCTGTCAAAAATCTCCGATTTTTGACTGAGGGATTGCTTGGCAAAAGAAATTATTTGGAGCAGAATGTTGGTCTTGCACAGACAATCCCTCCGTCTTTTTGCTGCGCAAAAATCCACCTCCCTTTATACAAGGGAGGCGATTTTAACCACATTTTTGGTGGTGGAGCAACACATGCGAAAGAAATACGTTCGATGAGCTTATAGGCTCGGCCGGTAATATGACCTAAGGGGGCAAGCACACACCACCGGCACGGCCGGTGGTTATGATTTGTACGGTTTGGGGTCGTTTGTTAATCCAAGAATATAATCGGTTGATGTGTTGTAAAATTTAGCAAGCGCAACTACAAAACGAGTGGGTATTTCTCGTTTGCCGGTTTCGTAATTGCTATAAACCCTTTGGTCAATTCCGAGAATGGCAGAGACCTGTTTTTGAACCAAATCTTTATCTTCCCGCAAATCTTTCAGTCTAGAATAGTACATAATTTATCACCCTAAAATTCAGTATATGTACTATCAAAAAATAGTATTGATTTTACTATCACATAGTAGTAAAATAATTTGAAGGGTGATTTTATGATAAAAAGAGTTGTTGTTGCAGGGTGCAGAAATTATGATAATTATGATGAGGCAAAAAGGTATATAGACGATTGTCTATCTGATATAAGGCGGAACTATCAAGTAGTTATTGTTTCGGGCGGCTGCAAGGGCGCAGATTTATTGGGTGAACGTTATGCCGAGGAAAACGGTTTTGAAATTGAGCGATACCCCGCTGATTGGAAAACCTACGGTAGAAGCGCAGGACCAAAAAGGAATAAGCAAATGGCGGAAGTCAGTGATTATGTAATTTGTTTTTGGGACGAGAAAAGCAAGGGTACAAAGTCAATGATTGACTGTGCTGTAAAATGTAATAAACCTGTTAAAATCAAAAAAATATAATAAAAAGGAAAGTTTACAGTGCGCCGGTAACAACCCGATGGTTGGTATGACCGTGGCTTGTGCCGTGGCAGTTTCCGAAGCGCTCAAAAAAGCAAAGGTTTTAAGCGACACCTTTTTTGAAAGGTGTCGCTTTTTTTCTTGACATGCCTCGGTTTTTCGCGTTATAATGATGGGTACTGTGCAACTATTTTGACTTTTTTGTAAATACAGGAGGAAAAACAATGAAAAAGATTGCTTGTATCGGTAGTATCACTACGGACATTTTGGTAAAACCCGCGGACGCTATCCCGGCTCCGGGCGTGTTGCAATCGGTAGAAACGGTGCAAATGCACGTGGGCGGTTGCGCTTCCAACGCGGCAATGGATTTGGCAAGATTGGGTATCCCGTCGGAATTGTTGTGCCTCGTGGGTGAAGATAATTTTGGTGATTTTGTGAAACGTTCGTGCGAAAAAGCGGGCGTCGGCGTTGCCGGCATCCGTTCGCGCGCAGGTGTGCCGACAACCGGTTCGGTGGTGTGCATTGGCTCGACCGGCGAACGCAGCTTCCTTTATTGCGACGGCAGCACCGCCGCTTTTACGGAAGAAGATTTGGACGATGCTGTATTGCAATCTTGCGATATTGTTTTTGTGGCGGGTGCTATGCTGCTGAGCAGTTTTGACGGCGAACCTTGCGCACGTATGATGAAGCGCATGCAAGAAGCGGGCAAGTTTACCGTGATGGATACGGCGTGGGATTCTTCGGATACGTGGTTGCCGAAAATTGAAGCGGTGTTGCCGTATTTGGATTTGTTTATGCCCAGCTATGACGAAGCGGTGAAATTGACGGGCGAAACCGACATTGACCGCATTATCGACTTTTTCTTTGACAAGGGTGTGCGCACCGTTATTATCAAATGGGGCAGCAAAGGCGCGCGCATTGCCGAAACGCGGGATAACCGCTATACGTTGCCGGCATACAAAGGCATTAAAGCGGTGGACACCACCGGTGCCGGAGATTCGTTCTGCGCCGGCTTCTTGGGCGGTCTTGCCATGGGTTGGAACTATCGCAAAAGCGGCAAGTTTGCCAATGCGGTGGGCGCTCACTGCGTGATGGACATCGGTGCCGGCGGCGCCATTGGCACAGTGGACGAAATTGTGGCGTTTATGAAATCGCGTGTCGACGAAATTGCCTTGGAAGACTGATGTTTGTTGTCATTTTGAACAATTTTTTGGGAAATAAAGGAAAACTTAACATTTTATTCACAAAAAAATGTCGTCTTATTTACAAATTGACAGAAAAATGCTAGTTTATTGCAACAATTTTACTATATTTTCTACCAAAAACAAGTATAATGTTAGTAATGATAGTTTCGCCTTTTGGCAGGAGCGCTTGGATTTTTGTTTTTGGTAAAGGATAAATTTTATCAAAAGCAAACAGAAAAGCGCGATTTTTGCTGTGAACTTTTATTTAAGGGTGTGTGGTCATGAAAAAAAGTCAAATGCTGAAAAGGGTGTTAGCGGTATTGCTCGCAATGGCAATGCTGGTACTGTCGGTACCGGTGGCGTTTGCCGAACAAGCACAAGATGCTGTTGACACAAATCAAACCGCAGGGAACGATACGGCACAAGGTGACGCTGAGACCGGAGGTACGGTTTCGGCGAAAACGTATATGCAGTATTATGATACCTATAAAGGAGAAAATCGTCCTGCTGATGAGATCGTTGTGTCGAAAGAGCAGTTGGCGGGTGCGGCGGTAGCCGACAAATCCGTTGCTGTGCACGGCGACAAAGAGAGCATGGTTGTCAGCAAAGACAACGCTTTTTGCGAATGGACGGTAGAAGTGCCGACGACCGGCATTTATAATATGTATTTTGACTACTATCCGCTTGCCGAAAGCGGCCGTGACATCACGCTTAAAGTTATGATCGACGGTAAAATTCCGTTTGTGGAAGCGGGAACTTTTTCGCTTTCGCGTTTGTGGAAGGATGCTACCGCCATTCAAACCGATGATTTGGGCAACGATTTGCGTCCTTCGCAAGTGGAACGTTCCGAATGGATAAATTCGGCTTTGATTGACGTTTTGGGCATGTATCAAGACCCCTATTTCTTCTATCTCGAAGCGGGTACACACACCATCCGCGTAGAGCGCGTGCGCGAAGCTATGGCTATCGAACGCATTGTACTGAAAAACAAAAAAGCGCTGCAATCGTATGAAGATTACGTGGCACAGTTTGATGCTAACAAAAAACCGCAAGGCGAAATTCATAAGCTGGAAGCGGAAACACCTTACAGCAAAACCAGCTCGACGTTGTATGCGAACACCGACCACCAAGACCCCGGTACGACCCCGAATCACCCGACCGATATGAAACTCAATTACATCGGCGGCGGTAACTGGTCTTCGAACGGTCAAACCATCACGTGGGAAGTGCCTGCCGATGTGGAAGAAGGTTGGTACCAACTGGCTTTCCGTGCACGTCAAAGTGCAAACCAAGGTATGGTTTCGTACCGTGCTTTGGCGATTAACGGTGAAATCCCGTTTGCCGAAGCCGAAGAATTGGGCTTTTACTATGACGCCGAATGGAAAGTATATGCCGTTGGCGGCGAAGAAGTGAAACCCTTGTACTTAAAAGCCGGCGACAAAATCTCGCTTTCTTGCGTGGCGGGTGTTTTGGCAGATGCATTGCGCAAAATTCAACAAAGCGTGTTGAATTTGAACCAATTGTACCGTGATATCATTGTGGTTACCGGTACGGCGCCTGATGTTTACCAAGACTATTACTTGGAAGATGAAATCCCCGGCTTGCAACAAAAATTGTTGGATGAAAAGCAAAACTTTATTGATATTGTTGATACCATCATTTCGGTGACCGGTAAAACCGGTTCGCAAACTTCGGTGATTTTGGAAGCTGCCGAAAAATTGGGCATTTATGCTTCGAAATCCTATGAAATCACCGCAAACTTGGGCGAGTTTAAAGGCAACATTGAAAGCTTGAGTTCGCTGTTGTTAACCTTCGGTGGTCAACCGCTTGACGTGGACTGCTTGTATTTTGTGCCGGTTGGTCAAGAATTGCCCAGCCCGAAAGTGACGTTCTTTGAATCGCTTAAATACAGCGTTGCGAAATTCTTTGGTTCGTTCTTTAACGATTATCAAGTGGAAAACAACGCGAAGAACAAAGTGACGGTGTGGGTGACCACCGGTCGTGACCAATTGCAAGTTATCAGTTCCATGATTACGGAATTTACCAACAACACCAAAATTCCGATTCAACTTAATTTGGTTGACACGCACGATACCTTGATTCAAGCTACCATGGCGGGCAAAGGTCCTGACGTGGCGTTGTTGATTGACTCTACTTTCGTTATCAACTTGTCGATGCGTGGCGCACTTGTTAACTTGAACGAAGGTAAGTTTAACATTGAAAAAGAACGCGAAGGCGTGTATAACGAAGCGGCGTGGAGACGTTTCCGCTATAACGGCGGTGTGTATGCTATTCCCGAAACACAAGCGTATCCCATTATGTTCTACCGCACCGATATTTTTGAAGAAATGGATTTGACTCCTCCCGACACGTGGGATGAGTTTTACGAGATGCTGCGCACCTTACAAGGTCGCAACATGAACGTTGGTATGACCGAAACCGCCACCGCCACCCCCGGCGTTTCGGGTAGTATTGAAGTGTTCCAAAGCTTGTTGTTCCAACGCGGCGGCGACTACTACAACGAATCGTTGACCAAAACGTTGTTTGACCAACCGGCTGCTTATGAAGCTTTTGAACAATGGGCAGAGTTGTATTCCAAATTCGGCGTTGCCCGTAGTGTGGACTTCTACAACCGTTTCCGTACCGGTGACGTTCCGATTGGCTTTATCAATTTTAGCACGTACAACCAATTGGCCGCTGCCGCTCCCGAATTGCGCGGTTTGTGGAAAATGGCGTTGATTCCCGGCACCCCGCAACCCGACGGTACGATTGACCGTTCGACACCTGCCGGCGGTACGGGTGCTATGATGTTGACTACGGCTCAAAAACATGGCGTGGAAGACGAAGCGTATGAGTTCATCAAATGGTGGACCAGCACCGAATCGCAAATCCGCTATGGCTCGGAATTGGAAGCGACCATGGGTGTTGCCGCGCGTATTGCGCCGGCCTCCAAAGAAGCTTTTGCAAAAATGGGCTGGACCGACGAAGAGTTGGCTGTTTTGGAAGAACAACGTGAATGGGTGCAGAACGTGTACCCGGTCCCCGGTGACTATATGTTGGCGCGTTCGTTGACCAACGCTGTGCGTGCTTCGCTTGACAGAGGCGCTGAACCGCGTCGCATGTTGGCACGTTACAACCGCGATATTAACGCGGAAATCGAACGCAAACGTAAAGAATTTGGTTTAGACTGAGGAGGTGAGGTAATTGAAAGCAACAAAAACTGCTGCGGCGCCGAAAACGATTAAAAGCGCAAGTTTGCACAGACAAAATCGGCAAAGCTATTTAGCACACTATGCGATGCTGTCGCCGTTCTTACTGGCTTTTATCACGTTTACGATTTTGCCGATTTTGGCTTCGATGCTGCTCGGCTTTACAGACTTTAACATGGTTCAATTACCGAACTTTGTTGGTCTTGACAACTACATTCGTCTTTTGTTTGAAGACGACGTGTATATGATCGCTCTTAAAAACACCTTGCTTTTGGCTTTGGTTACCGGTCCGATCGGTTACATTTTGAGCTTTGTGGTGGCATGGTTGATTAACGAATTGGGTCACAAGTTACGCGTGTTGTTCACCTTCTTGATGTATACACCGGCTATGTGTGCCGCCGCTACCACCATTTGGACATACATTTTCTCGGCTGACTCGCAAGGCTTTTTGAACGATATCTTGTTAAAACTTGGTTTGATCACTGCTCCTATCAGTTGGTTGACTGACCCCACTTATAACATGGGTGTGGTTATGGTTATTACCATTTGGGGTAGCTTTGGTACCGGCTTCTTGTCGTTTGTTTCCGGTTTGCAATCGCTTGACCGTACATACTTTGAAGCCGCTGCTATTGACGGTTTGCGCAACCGTTGGCAAGAACTGTATTACGTTACGTTCCCGCAGATGCGTGAGTTTTTGCTGTTTGGTGCTGTGCAATCGGTTTCCAGCGCGTTCTCTATTGCACCGACCATTACCGGTAACCCCAGTACCAACTATTCGACACACACGTTGGTTTTGCACATTTTGGACCACGCGAACATTCGCTATGAGATGGGCTACGCTTCGGCAGCCGCTGTGGTGTTGTTCTTGTTGATGATTTTGGCGTGGACAGCAACCAACAAGTTGTTGACGAAAGTTTCGGCGTAAAGGGGGCGGCAAAATAATGGGAAAAATCAAAAATTGGTTTGAAGAAATGCGTGTTAAGAACAGTCGTGTTATTTTGTCTCGTTCCGCAACCGGTACGTTCTTCATTGGCTTCTTTGTCGCGTTGATGTCGGCGTTTATGATCTTGCCGGTGTTCTATGCAGTGGTGCAAGCGTTTAAACCTATTGAAGAAGTGTTTGCCTATCCGCCGAAGTTCTTTGTGGAAAACCCGACACTGGACAACTTCAAAATGGTGTTTTATCTGGCCGGTAACTTGTGGGTACCGTTTAGCCGTTATTTGTTCAATAGTTTGCTCATTTCGGTGGTCGGCACCTTGATTACGGTGTTCGTTTCCTCGCTTGCGGCATATCCGCTGGCAAAAGGACGTTTCCCCGGTCGTGCCTTGATTTCTACCGCCATTGTTTGGGCTATGTTGTTTAACGGTAACGTTACTACGATGCCGCGGTATTTGATTATTGCCGGTTTGGGCATGGTGGATACCTATTGGGCTATTTTGTTGCCGGCTTTGGCAAGTACGATGGGCGTTTTCTTGATGCGCCAGTTCGTGATTTCTACGATTCAGGATTCCACCTTGGAAGCTGCTCGTATCGACGGCGCCAGTGAATTTAAAATCTTTTTCAGCATTGTCATGCCAAGCATTAAATCGGCATGGTTGACCTTAGTTATCTTCTCGTTCCAAGGCTTTTGGAACAGCGCATACGGCAACTACATTTACAGTGAAGAGCTCAAACAGTTGCCCGCAGTGTTGTCCTCTATTGCGGCGGGCGGTATTGCCCGTACCGGTGCGGCTTCTGCCGTAACGGTCATTATGATGATTTTACCGATGATTGTTTTCCTTATTTCGCAAAGTTCCATTACGGAAACAATGTCGCATTCCGGTTTGAAGTAATTGGGTCAGTCTTGTAGGAAAGGTGCGTGTTTATCCATGCCGAAAAAACTGTTAGGTGTGTTGTTGACGGTTGCCTTGTTATTGGCGCTGCCGTTGACCGCAGGGGCTGCCCCGTTATCGGCAATCCCTTATACTACCTATGATTACAACTTGTATGACGAATCGATTGTAGCACCGGTGGGATACGTTCCTGCAGAACGTATTACCTCTGATTCTTTGGGGTTGGAGGTTCCGATGTCGTCACCGAGTGATATTTTTTACGATAACAAAGAATCGGTTTACGTGCTCGACAGCGGCAACAGCCGTATCCTTGTGCTGGATACCGATTTAAAATTAAAACAAATTATCGACGATCTTAAAGAAGAAAACGGCGAGCCCGCTTCTTTCACTTCGGCAGAAGGTTTGACGGTGGGGAACGATGGTCGTATGTATATTGCCGACACCGCGAACGAACGCGTGTTGGTGTATAACGCAGACCATTCGCTTGCTTATGTTTTGACTCGTCCCGAAACCGCGCGTTTGGAAGAAGATTTGTTGTTTGACGTGAGTAAAGTTTCGGTTGACAATCGCAACAACTTGTATGTGATTGCCAAGAGCGGTAACTTGGGCGCGTTTGTGTTTGACGGCGAAGGCAAATACCAACGTTTGTTTGGCGGTAACACCGTTGTACAAACCGCGGAAGTTATTATGAAATATTTGCTCCGTCCGTTTTTGACACAACAACAATTGGAAGCTATGGCTTCGGCGGTGCCGATTACCATCAGCAACTTTGACGTGGACAAAGAAGGGTTTATGTATACCGCCACCGTGATTACCGGCAAAACAACCGTTCCGGAAGGCGTTATCCGCAAACTGAACTATTTGGGCAAAAACATTTTGGACAAAGAAATGATTTTGGGTGACCGTGAATGGGGCCGCGGTTTGGATAAAAACGCGCTCACAACGTTTACGGATTTGGATGTCGACGACGACGGGTTTATGAACTTGTTGGACCAAGGCCGCGGTAAGATATTCCAATATGCCGAATCCGGTCAGTTGATCGCTGTGTTTGGTTCGTACGGTGAACAATTCGGTCAGTTCGGCAGCAATCCGCCCGCTTTGGAAACGCTTGGCAAATCGGTTTGTGTGCTCGACAAAGAAAAACTTTGTATTACCCGCTTTGAACCGACAGCGTATACCGAACGTTATCGCGACGCTCTTTTGAAATTAGAGAAAAACGATTTTGAAGGTTCGTTGGAAGTTTGGCAAGAATTACTCCGCGAAAACTCCAACAACGCCAACGCTTACTACGGTATGGGTTGCGTGTACGATATGCAGGGCGATTACAAAGAAGCTATGAAATACTTCAAGATCGCCGGTGATCGTTTTTCGTATTCCGAAGCGTTCCAAGAACAACGGAACATTGCCATTAAAGCCGCGTTTATTCCGGCAATGGCTGTGATTGTTGTTTTGGTGATTGCTTTGGCGTTGGTTAAGAAGTTTAAAAAGAAAAAGGTGAAGGTGGCATCGACCAGCGCTTATTCCAAGCTGGAAAGCAAATACACGTTCCCCTTATACACGATTTTCCACCCGATGGACGGTTTCTCGCAACTGAAACCTCGTAAGATTTCTTCGTGGCGTATGTCTGCGATCTTGTTGGTTGCTTTGTTCTTTGTGTTCACAATGAACTATTTCTTGACAG
This sequence comes from Acutalibacteraceae bacterium, assembly GCA_045648765.1. Classification (GTDB taxonomy): domain Bacteria; phylum Bacillota; class Clostridia; order Oscillospirales; family Acutalibacteraceae; genus RGIG3009. Next base: position 40,633 of record JAZROQ010000048.1, on the reverse strand, counting down.
GTTACATCTTCAACATGAACCGCTTTGTGGATTACAGCTTGGCGGTTATGGTGGTCAAAACGATTGGCCTTGGGGTGCTGTTTGTGATTGCCAACTGGGCCGTTTGTACGTTGTTTAACGGCAACGGTAATCTGAGAGAAATCGCTTCGGTTACCACCTATTCGTTAGTGCCGCTGGAAGTGGCAATGATTGTCAACGTGGTGTTGTCGAACTTCTTGGCAATGTCCGAAGGCGCGATCATGAACATCATTTTGATTGTGGCTATTGCGTGGTCGGTACTGCTTTTGCTTTGCGGTTTGTACTGCATACACGAATACAACATGACGCAAACCGTTCTTTCGGTTATCGCTTCGGTGCTGGGTATGGCGGTTATCGCGTTCTTGCTGATTATGTTCTTTAGCTTGTTACAACAAACAGGTAGCTTTATTTATTCCATTATTTTGGAACTTATTCAACGTTAAGGAAAGGAAGGATGATACGATGAAACATTTCGCTAAACATTTTCGCGTTCTTCTTTGCCTTGCTTTGACGGTGATTTTGGTGTTCTCGATGAGCAGTGTTGCCATTGCCGAAGGCGCTGCCGAACCCGTGTTCCCGCACGAAGCAACAACGCTTGTGAACGGCGACGAAAACTTGACGTTTGAGCCGATTGCTCAAAACGGAAATTTGGCATTGTATGCGGATATGACGTACGGATATTTTTATCTGGAAAACGTTGCTACCGGCAAAAAGTGGTACAGCGTTCCCACGGATTCCGACATTGACCCATATACCGCCGGTAAAAACTACACCAATCTTCGTTCGCAAGTTGTGGTGGAATATATCAACCGCCCCGATGTGGCGTGGAGTGCTTCTACGCTGTTTGTGAACAGCTATTCCGACTCGGTTGGTACCGAAGGTTTTGGCGTTGAGAAAATCAACAATGGTATTTGCGTGACTTACGATTTCCCGGCGTTGGAACTTTCGTTTGACGTGGAATACACCTTGAACAACGGTTTCTTTGATGCTACGTTAAAATTGGACAGTATTAAAGAAAAAGAAGACGGATTCTGCTTGATCTCTGTGAACGTTCTTCCTTCATTTGGTGCCGGCAACTGGGAAGCAGAAGGTTATTTGTTTGTTCCCGATGGCAGCGGCGCGTTGGTTACCTTTAACAACGGTATTCTCACCCACACCAGCTACAAAAGTATGGTTTACGGTGAAGAAACCACCACCGTGCAGGAAATGAAGAAAACGCTGACCGAAACCATTCGCGTGCCGGTGTTTGGCACCGTGACGGAAAACAACGCTTTGATGGGTGTGATCACCAAAGGCGATGCGGTTTCGTATATTACGGCGTTGAACGGTCACGAAAAATGCGGTTATAATGCGGTTAGCAGTATTTTCCAATACCGCTTTTTGCAAAAGCAACGCAACATGTTTAACAAAAAAGACGTGAACATGTTGGCAGAGCCGGATTTGGGAATTGACGCTTATAATATTCGTTATTATTTGCTGGATGGCGACAAAGCCGATTACGTGGGTATGGCAGCGGCTTACCGTGACTACCTTGTGAAAGAAAAAGGCTTTGCCAAAAAGACCATCGATCCCCAATTCCATGTGCGGATGCTCGGTTTTTATGAGGAAGCGGCAAGTTTCTTGGGCGTGATTCCCTATACCAAGAAGGTGCAACTTACTTCTTATGAAGAAGCCGCACAAATTGCCAAAGATTTGACCGATGCGGGAATTGCTTCGCTTTCGATGCAGTATCTTGGTTGGACAAACAACGGCGTTACCAACAAAAAACTTCCCCAAAGCGCGGCTCCGTCCGGCGTGTTGGGTGGTAAAAAAGCATTTGCTTCTTTGACGGATTATTGTAAACAACAACAAGTTTCTTTGTATCCGGAAGTGGATTTGTTGACGTTCCAAAAGAACGGCAACGGTATTCGCAAAAACAAAGATGCTGCTCGCACGGTATTTGGCAAAGTGGTGCTTCGTCAAGATTACATTTTGTCGAACTATGTTCCGAAACTTGGAACAGACATCACGGCTATTTTGTCACCGACAAAACTTGACAAAGTGGCTACCAATTATTTGAACTCTTTGAAAAAACAAGGCATTACTTCGGTGAACTTGGGTAATTTGGGTGATTATTGCTATGCGAACTATTACCTGAAAGACCAACAAAGCCGTTCCTTGTTCCCGCAGGTGGCGGAAACCGTTTTGAAAAAATACACCGATGCCGGCATCACGGTAGCGGTTAGCGGCGGTAACGCGTTTACCTTGCCGTATGTAAGTTTGGTAACCGACGTTCCGGTTTGTTCGAGCGGCTACGACATGTTTGACAAGGATGTACCTTTCTATCAAGCGGTGTTGCACGGATACGTTCCGTATACCACCAAGCCGATTGCACAAACGGCAGATCCCATGGTGACATATTTGGCCGCTGTCGAATATGGCAGTGAACTGATGTACTATGGCATGCACGAAGATGCTTCGGAATTGTTTGATGGTGAATACACCCGCTTTTACGGTTCGACTTGGACTTTGTGGAAAGACAAAGCCGTTGCACAAAACAAGGCTTATCAACCGTTGCAACAGAAGGTTGCCGGGTTGGAAATTGTGGAGCATGGCGAATTGGCAGAAAACGTGTATTACACCACTTACGCCGATGGCACGGTCGTGGCGGTTAACTACAACAAAACCGACGTGACATTGGAAAACGGCAAAACGGTTGGTGCTTTGAACTTTACGGAATGGAGGGAGAACAATGAAGCTTAAAAGACGTCTTTCGTTGACACAACGTCAAGCATGGGCGGGTCGTGGATTCGTGTTGCCGTTTTATTTTGGGTTCTTGTTCTTCTACCTAACACCCATTGTGCAATCGATTTTGTTCTGCTTCTCTGACGTGCACGTGGAAATCGGTAGCATCGTCCGCGAAAATATCGGTTGGGAAAACTTCCGCTATATTTTCCAAGACGACCCGAACTACACGACCAAATTGGTTTCGACCGTTACGCAATTATTGTGGCAAGTGCCGGTCATTATTGTGGCAAGTTTGTTCATTGCTTTGATTTTGAAATCGGAATTCCACGGCAGAACAATTGTACGTAGTATCTTCTTCTTGCCGGTGGTGCTTGCCGGCGGTGTGGTTATGTCGATCGTGCAGCAGGACACCTTGTCTTCGCAGGTTATGAACGGCGGCATGGTCTCGGCCGGTGCGATGGTGGATACCAACGCGTTGGGTGATTTCTTGGTTAACCTTGGTTTGGGTGAAGAAATTACCAAAATCATCAACTTGATTTACGGTAATATGTTTGGCTTGCTTTGGAAATCCGGTGTGCAGATGATTATTTTCTTGGCCGGTGTGCAAAGTATTCCGGGGTCCTTGTACGAAGCTTCCTCCATTGAGGGCGCAACGGGTTGGGAAAACTTTTGGAAAATCACCATCCCGATGTTGGGGCCGATGATTATGCTGAACATTTTCTACACCATTATCGAAACCTTGATCGATACGCAAAACCCGGTTATGGAAAAAGTGTTGGCTGAGTTTGCCCGCGTGAACATGGGCTTGGCTTCGGCAATGGCTTGGATATACTTCTTGGTTATTGCGGTCGTTTTGGCAATTATCGCGTTCTTGTTCCGCAAGGTCAACGTGAAATCGTAATGAGGGAGGATAATAACAATGAAAACAGCTGTTAAAAAAATTAATCCCTTGATTTTACGTCGCCGTGCGCAGGGCGCCGCCGTCAGCTTGGTGAGAGCGTTGTTCTTGCTTGGCTTGTGCTATTTGTTTTTGTTCCCCATTTTTTATCTGTTGTTAACGGCGTTTGCCACCCCCGATTCCATGATTAACCCCAACGTGGTGTGGATTCCCGGCGAATTCACGTTGGATAACGTAAAGGCTTCGTTGGAAAGATTGGAATTTTCGGATTCGGCGTTGATCTCTTTGAAAAACACCATTTTTGGAACGGCGGCTTCGCTCGTTTCTTGCGCCTTGATCGGCTACGGTTTTGCGCGGTACAACTTTGCCGAAAAAGGCGTTGTGTGGATGTTGTTGCTTCTCACCATCATTATCCCGCCGCAAACCATGTTGATTACGCAGTTCTTGCAATACCGTTCGTTTGATTTTGGCGGCATTTTGAGCGTGTTTGGCGTGGAAGGTCTTAACCTCCTTAACTCTTCGTGGGTGTTCTTCTTGCCCGCTTTGTTTGGTTGCGGCCTTAGAAACGGCTTGTTCATCTTTATCTTCCGTCAGTTCTTCCTTGGCTTGCCCAAAGACTTGGAAGAAGCGGCTTGGGTGGACGGTTGTAACCCGCTGATGACATTTATTAAAATCATTATCCCCAGCGCAGGCCCCGGTATCTTGACGGTTACGCTGTTTTCGTTTGTGTGGCACTGGAACGACTTTTACTATTCCGACATGTTATACAACGAAAAATTAAAACCCTTGATCCCGATGATGGAAACCGCCAAAACTAAATTGCAACTTGACTTGCTAGTTGCCGGCGACACCGCTTTGGATAGCCGTGGTATTTTGGCCGCTGCCGGTTTGATGACGATTATTGTTCCGCTTGTGTTGTATTTGTTCTTGCAACGCTATTTCGTGGAAAGTATCGAACGTACCGGTATTGTTGGCTAACGCAAAAAACAGTATTGCCGCTGTGCTTTTGATGAGCACGGCGGCGATTTGTTTTCAAAAAAGAACTAAAACGGTTTAGCAGAAAAACGTGTCTATTTTTACAAAAAACGCTTTACAAATGTTCAAAAACAGTGTAAAATGTTAATGAAATAGTAGGGTGGTTTTGTGCGCTTTTGAGCAAAAGGGTGTTTTGGCGGCAAAAGGAAAATCCTGCTGTTTGTACGCGTGATGCCGAATTTGGCACACAAAAAAACGACGACAAAACGTTGTCAGAACACACACCCATTATGGGAAAGGAGAAAGCAACATGAGCTTGAAAAAAGTGTTGGCCATTTTGTTGGCGGTTTGCATGATTGTTCCGATGGCAGCTTGCGGCGAGAACAAAACCCCCAATGGCGATGGCACGGCAACCACAACCGTAAACCAAAGTGCCGAAGTAACCGACGGTAACGGCGAAGATGTTACCACCACGGTTGGCGAAGGCGAAACCACCGGTGACGGTGCAGAAGTTACCGACCAAGATGGTAACGTGGTAACCACCGAACCCGGTGCAACCACCACCACCAAACCCGGTGACAAAACCACCAAAGGCGATGGCAAAACCACTGCTACCACCAAACCCGGCAGAACGACGACGAAACGTGACGTTACCACCATTTCTCGTCCGAACATTTCCGGTTACGTTGGCGGCGAAGTTACCTTGAAAAAAGGTACCACTCGTGCGGACGCGGGCGTTAACTTTGGCGGCAAAACGTTCTTGCACGCTTCCGGTGCTACCGCGATTGGCGATTTCACCCAAGGTGCATACGACCTGTTCGAAAAGAAATACAATGGTAAAATCCAAATGGATCCGCTTGGCTATTCCGGCTATACTCAAAAAATTGCCGCTAACCAAGCTGCCGGCAAAGTGTATGACATTTTGTTCTTGTACGAAGCCGAATATCCTGCCATGATCACGGCGGATTGTGCGATGCCGATTACCGACTACATCACCACCGCTGACTTGTGGAAAAACGCCAAAGAAGGCGGCTTTACCGAAGCAGTTATCCAAGACTTCTCTTGGAACGGTCAAGCTTACGCCTTGGGCGGTAACTACATGCAATGCTTGTACGCGGTTTTCTACAACAAAAAGATCTTTAAAGAAAACCGTATGGAAGATCCCGAAACCTTGTACAAACAAGGCAAATGGACTTGGGAAAAATTCCTCGAAATGGGTCAAGAATACGTAAAATCCAACCCCGGCAAATACTTTATGCAATCCCTTCCGGGCTACCAATCCAAAGGTTTCTTCCAAACCTACAACACCGGTCTTGTTAAAATGGAAAACGGTGTGGTGAAAGAAAACACGGCTGACAAACAATTGTACAAAGCGTTTGACATGCTGCAAAAAATGCACTACGGTGCTGCCCGTATTGCCGACGTGAAAACCGGCGGTGAAACACCGCGTAACCACTTTGTCAACGGTACCACCGCTACCTTTATTGGTTCTGCCGGTGAATGGAAAACCTTGTACGAAAAGATTTCGGCCAACTCCGTGTTCGGTGGCGTCAACACCAACCTTGGTATGGTTCCCGCCCCGAAAGGCGACGGTTCCCCCAACTTTGGTTTGATTTCGAACCAAGCTTATATGGCCGGCCGCGGCACCTCTGATCCGCGCGCAGCGATCTGCTTTGCTATGGTGGAATCCACCTACAACACGCTGAACGCCTTTACCCCCTTGGTACCGCAACCTGAAAACTACAAGAAGTTGATTACCGATGCTTTGGATAGCGGCAAACTCAAATCCCCCAACGGCTCGTTCTCCTCTTCGATGGGTGGCTTGCCTGAATTGGTTATGGTTAACGATGTTTGCAAAGGCAAAAACATCAGCACGGTTCTTACCACCTACAAAAAACAAATCCAACGTATTTTGGATGCAGCTTGCAAATAAGTTGTAACTTGATACTTGAAAAAGCACCTTCCCGCACGGGAAGGTGCTTTTTTGTTTTTTTTGGTCGCGTGGGAAGGTTGCTGTGCGAGTTGTTTTGTGAAAACGGCGGGAGAAGGGGTTGTAAATGGCGTGTAAAGCGCACCGAAAAGCGAATAAAGAGGGGTGGACTCTTGCGATGAGAAGTTTTGCGAAGAAAGCAAGAGCGTGAAGTGAAAAAAATTTTTTGTTTATCGAAAGCAAGCGGGATGTACCGGCTTGGAAGAAATGCGAAGAAATTAGAGAAATTTAACAAAAAAATTTTTACTAAAACGGTTTACAAATCAAAAAAAGTAGTGTAGAATGAAAATGCAAGGATGAACCGTGGGGCGCAGTGGGAAGAGTTTGGCGACGGTTTGTCTGAGAAAGCTGAAAAAGGGAGAGAGAACAGTATGAACTTAAAAAAAGTGTTGGCCATTTTGTTGGCGGTTTGCATGATTGTTCCGATGGCGGCATGTGGAAAGAACCCCGATGCCGGCAGCACGGCAACCACAACGGCAAACCAAAGTGCCGACGTGACCGACGGTAGCGGTGATGTTACCACTACGGTTGGTGAAGGTGAAACCACCACCGGTGACGGCGCGGAAGTTACTGACCAAGACGGTAACGCTGTAACCACCGAACCCGGTGCTACTACCACTACCAAACCCGGTGATAAAACCACCACTACCAAAGGTGATGATAAAACCACCACGCCGGGAAGAACTTCTACCAAGAAGAAAGCAACTACCACCACTCGCCCGAACATTGCCGGTTACATTGGCGGCGAAGTGGAATTGAAAAAAGGTACCACCCGCGCAGATAAAGGCGTGGATTTTGGCGGCAAGACTTTTTTGCATGCTTCGGGCGGTACGGGTGCTGCCAGCGCATTTACGCAAGGCGGTTATGACTTGTTTAAGCAAAAATATAACGGTATTTTGAAAATGGACGGTCTGGGTCACAGCGAATTTGTGCAAAAAGTGGCTGCGAACCAAGCTGCCGGTAAAGTTTATGATGTTATTTTTATGAACGCGACCAGTTATCCGGCAATGTTTGTTTCGGACTGTGCGGTTCCGGTGACAGAATACATCAGCACAGCCGACTTATGGAAAAACGCCAAAGAAGGCGGTTTTTCCGAAACGGTTATCCAAGACTTTTCTTGGAACGGCGAAGCCTATGCCATGGGTGGCAACTATATGCAAGTGCCGTACGTTGTTTTTTACAATAAAAAGATTTTTAAAGAAAATCGCATGGAAGATCCCGAAACGTTGATTGCCAAAGGACAATGGAATTGGGAAAAATATTTGGAACTCGGTAAAGAGTATGTTGCGGCAAACCCCGGCAAGTATTTTGTGCACAAAATTTCCAGCTATACCCCCGGTGGTTTCTTTGCCAGCTACAACACCGATATCGTTGCAATGAAGAGCGGCGTGATCAAAGAAAACACGGCGGACAAACAATTGTACAAAGCGTTTGATATGTTGCAAAAAATGCACTACGGTGCCGGTGCCATTGTGGATCCTGCGGCTCCGGATAACAATTCGGTGCAAAATGCGCTGATTAACGGTACAATTGCTACCATGTTGAACAGCTCCGGTTATTGGAACGCTTTGGAAGAACGCGCAAAGAGCAGTTCGATGTTTGGCAAAAGTGCAGATAACCTTGGTATGGTGATCGCACCGCGCGGTGACGGTTCTTCCAACTACGGTTTGATGGATAACCAATGGTACGTTGCCGGTAAAGGTACTTCTGATCCGCGCGTGGCTATTTGTTACGCCATGGTGGAATCTACCTATAACACGCTCAATGTGTATTCGGATAAAACTCCGGCAAAATACCGCGATGCGCTTTGCAAAATTATGGACGGTACCAGTTTGAAATCTCCGCTTGGTACGTTTGCCTCTTCGCTTGGCAGTTTGCCGAGATTGAACATGATTGCCGAAGTTTGCGGCGGTAAGAGTGTGAGCACGGTACTTACTACCTACAAAAAGCAAATCCAACGCGTGGTTGACGCTGCTTGTAAATAACGAGTAACAACAAAAAACGCGAGTATGGGGCACCGCTTCCGCGCGGTGCCCCATTTTCTTTTGGTGGCGCCATAAAGCTTTAGCCATGCGGATGTCGGGAGATTGTTTGGTGCCATTTTGGTTTGTGCAACGGCAATCCCTCCGACACGGCGTAACGCCGTGCCACCTCCCTTTACACAAGGGAGGCTTTGCGCCATTTTGGTTTGCATAGTTTTTGGCGGGCGAACGATTTGCGAGAGCAAAAAAACAATGGAAAAAATCCCAAAAAGGCTTTACTTTTTAGGGGGGTTTGCTTATAATGTGGGCAGGAGTATGGCTTTGCGCCAAACAAGGAGGAAACGAAGATGGTTGTAAATACGAAATTAGTGATTACGGATTTGACATGGAACGCTGATAACCAACCGAAACCCGGTACGCCGATTACTTTTTCGGTGACGGTGAAGAACGAAGGTCCTGAGGATATCCCGCACGCACGTCGCCAAAATACGGTGATTGTGTATGTGGATCGCGAACCGTTAAAACAAATGAAATATGTGGGTGCTTTGGCAGTGGGCGAAAGCCACGTGTTTGAAAGCGTGGTTTGGGAAGCAACGCCCGGCAACCACGTGATTACCGCCACAGTGGATTTTGCCGTGCCCAGCCCGACAACCGTGTTGAGCGGCGAAACGCTCACCAAACATATGCGTGTGGCAGACGAGGCGTTGGAAGTGCCCGCACCTGCTGCCGCTGTTGGTATGAACACCTTGACATTTAGTGATGATTTTACCACTATGGATACCATCGATATTAATGGCACAGGTAAAATTGGTTACAAATGGTATGTAACACTTCCCTTTGAAGCACCCGATACAAAACCTGAGGATTTGGAATTTACCCCCGATGGTTTGTTGCTTAAAAAAGCGGACGTTCGCTTTAACTATACGTTAGGTACCATGGATATGGTGACGGGTGCCGGTTGGGGTTACACCCACGGGTATGTAGAGGCCAAATTCCGCGTGCCGGAGCACCGTTATTCTGATGAAGTGAATCCGCACCACCATCCCTCGATTTGGGCATTGCCGTATGAAAACATGTGGTCGAAAACCGACGAACATTTGGAATTGGACCACTTGGAATATTGGGGCTATATTTTTGGCGGCGAGGAAACGTTGTATACTGTTTCGATGCACCATCATAAATATAACTTTAACGTTGACAAACCGGGAACGAGTTTGGAAATGAATGCTGTTAACCGCAAAACTTCGCACCATTTTGGCATGGGTGACGAACAATGGCACACTATGGGTTGGTTGTGGGAAGAAGGCTATTTGACCTCTTATTTAGATGGCAAAGAGATTATGACACAAAAATGGTCCAAAGACGGGAAACCCGACCCCGCACCCGAAATGAAACTTGGTGACGACGAAACCGGCGTGTTTAGCGTGTTGGATGAGCATTATTTGCCGATGATTATCTCGGGCGGTTCGAACTTCCCGTTGGAAATTGCCTATTTGAACGTGTGGGAAAAGAAATAAACGGAGGGATATGTTATGAAAGCCAATGCAAAATTAGTGATTACCGATTTGACGTGGAATGCCGGTGACCAACCGAAGCCCGCAACACCGATTACCTTTTCGGTGGCGGTGAAAAACGAAGGCCCCGAAGTGTTACCCGCTGATGTGAAACAAACGACAATTAAGGTGTTTATTGACCGCACCGAGTTGCCGGAAATCAAATACAACGGGGAAATTGCTTTGGGTGAAACCAAAGTGTTTGAAAGTGTGGTTTGGGAAGCAACCGAAGGCAACCACGTGATTACCGCCACGGTGGATTTTGCGGTGCCGAGCCCCGACAACTACGGCACAGGTGTGTCCTTTACCAAAAACTTGCGTGTGGCAGAAAATGCGTTGGAAGTGCCTGCCGTTGCTGCTGCCGTGGGTATGAACACCTTGACGTTTAGTGATGATTTCACCACGTTGGACACCATTGACGTGGATGCTACGGGCAACATTGGATACAAATGGTATCCGACCCGCCCGTATGGTGCCACCACTTTGAAACCGACGGATTATGAAATCACCGAAAACGGCATTTTGCTGAAAGAAGAAAAAAGTACCTTTAACTACGGCCTTTGCATGTTGGACATTCGCACCGGTGCGGGTTGGGGTTACACCCACGGGTACATGGAAGCAAAATTCCGTATGCCGCGCGTGCGGTTGACCAAAGAAGGCAAAGGAAGCCCCGCTATTTGGGCGTTGCCGCCGGACAAATTGTGGTGCCGTTGCAACGACTGGGTGGAATTTGATCACATGGAATATTGGGGTGACAAGTTTGGCACCAATGAAGACGGTCGAATGTTATATACCGTGACGTTGCACCACCAAAAAGACGACGGCAAGAACAAATGCCATTATCATGTGAACAACCGCAAGACTTCGCACCATCTTGGTTTGGACGACGGCGAGTGGCACGTGATGGGTTGGTTGTGGGATAAAGGTTACTTGACCACCTATGTTGACGGCAAAGAAATTATGACGCAAAAATGGTCGCAAGACGGCGTGCCTTCGCCCGACGGCGCCCTTGTTTTGGGTGACACGTTGGAGAGTGCCTTTGCCATTTTGGATAGTCAAGTAATGCCTGTGACCATCAGCGGTGCCGAAACCTGGCCGATGGAAGTGGAATACTTGAATATTTGGCAAAAATAAAGTGATGAAAAAGTCAAAGGGTTTTTATTGCTCTTTGGCTTTTTTTGTGATAAAATGGGGATATATCTGTGAAACGGAGTGATCGACAATGAAAGCCAATGCAAAATTAGTGATTACCGATTTGACGTGGAATGCCGGTGACCAACCGAAACCCGCAACACCGATTACCTTTTCGGTGGCGGTGAAAAATGCGGGACCCGAAGTGTTACCCGCTGATGTGAAACAAACGACAATTAAGGTGTTTATTGACCGCGCCGAGTTGCCGGAAATCAAATACAACGGTGAAATTGCTTTGGGTGAAACCAAAGTGTTTGAAAGCGTGGTTTGGGAAGCCACCGAAGGTAACCACGTGATTACCGCCACGGTGGATTTTGCGGTGCCCAGCCCTAATAACTACGGCACGGGTGTGACGTTTACCAAAAACTTGCGTGTGGCAGAAAAAGCGTTGGAAGTGCCTGCCGTTGCTGCTGCTGTGGGTATGAACACCTTGACGTTCAGCGATGATTTTACCACGTTGGGCACCATTGATGTGGATGCTACGGGGAACATTGGGTACAAATGGTACCCGACCCGCCCGTACGGCGCCACCACTTTGAAGCCGACGGATTATGAGATTACCGAAAACGGCATTTTGCTGAAAGAAGAAAAGAGCACGTATAACTATGGTCTTTGCATGTTGGATATTCGCACCGGTGCGGGTTGGGGATATACCCACGGGTACATGGAAGCGAAATTCCGTATGCCGCGCGTGCGGTTGACCAAAGAAGGCAAAGGAAGCCCTGCCATTTGGGCATTGACGCCGGACAGATTGTGGTGCCGCAGCAACGAAGGTGTGGAATTTGACCACTTGGAATATTGGGGTGATATTTTTGCTGCCAATGAAGATGGTCGCATGTTATATACCGTGACATTGCACCACCTGAAAGACAATGCTCAAAACAAGCTTCATTATCACGTGAACAACCGCAAGACTTCGCACCATTTTGGATTGGACGATGGCGAGTGGCACGTGATGGGTTGGTTGTGGGATAAAGGGTATCTCACCACTTATGTTGACGGTGTGGAAATTATGACGCAAAAATGGTCGCAAGACGGTGTCCCTGCACCGGAGGGGAACATGGTTATCGGTAAAGAACATGGCGAAACCTTGAACGGCGCTTTTGCAATCTTGGACAGTCAAGTGATGCCGATTACCATTAGCGGCGCCGAAACCTGGCCGATGGAAGTGGCATACTTGAATATTTGGCAAAAATAAAGGGATGAAAAAGTCAAAGGGTTTTTATTGCTCTTTGGCTTTTTTTGTGATAAAATGGGAACATATCTGAGAAACGGAGTGATGGACAATGAAAGCCAACGCGAAATTGGTGATTACCGATTTGACATGGAATACCGGTAGCCAACCGAAGCCCGGCACGCCGATTACCTTTTCGGTGGCGGTGAAAAACGAAGGACCCGAAGTGTTACCCGCCGACGTGAAACAAACGACGATTAAGTTATTCATTGACCGCACCGAGTTGCCGGAAATGAAATACAACGGTGAAATCGCTTTGGGTGAAACCAAAGTGTTTGAAAGCGTGGTTTGGGAAGCAACCGAAGGCAACCACGTGATTACCGCCACGGTGGACTTTGCGGTGCCGAGCCCCGACAACTACGGCACAGGTGTGACGTTTACCAAAAACTTGCGCGTGGCAGAAAATGCGTTGGAAGTGCCTGCGCCTGCCGCCGCCAAAGGTATGAACACGCTGACGTTTAGCGATGATTTTGCAACAAGCGACACCATAGATATGGACGCCACGGGTGCTATGGGCTACAAATGGTACCCGACCCGCCCTTATGGTGAGCCGACGTTGGAAAAATCGGATTACGAAATTACCCAAGACGGTATTTTGCTTAAACACAAAGTGAATAGCTTTAACTATGGTCTTGGTATGTTGGATATACGCACCGGCGCGGGGTGGGGATTCACCCATGGGTATATGGAAGTCAAAATCCGTATGCCGCGCGTGCGGTTGACCAAGGAAGGTCAGGGCATCCCCGCGATTTGGGCATTGCCGCCGGAAAAACTGTGGTGCCGTTGCAACGACTGGGTCGAGGTTGACCATTTGGAATATTGGGGCGATATTTTCGGCACCAACGAAGAGGGACAACTGTTATATACCGTGACGCTGCACGAGCAAAAGGATAACGGTCAAAGCGATATTCGTTACCACGTGCACAACCTTGGAACCTCACATCATTTTGGCGATTTGGATGATGACGGTTGGCACGTGATGGGCTGGATGTGGGAAAAAGGGTATCTCACCACCTACGTCGACGGTGTGGAAATTATGACACAAAAGTGGTCGGAAGATTCCGCACCCGTGCCGACGGCAAATATGAAAAAAGGCGATACCATGGACGGCGCTTTTGCGATTTTGGACAGTCAAGTGTTGCCGATTACCATCAGCGGTGCCGAAACGTGGCCGTTGGAAGTGGCGTATTTGAATGTTTGGCAAAAATAAGGAGGAATTATTACCATGAAACGAATGCTTGCTTGTTTATTAACGGTTTGTTTGTTGCTTAGCTGTTGTGTGCTTGGTGTTGCAGCAGAAGATGCCGAAAAGACGGGCGTTATTGTGACGGATGTTACGTGGGATGGTGCCAACCAACCCAAACCCGGCGCAAAGGTTGTGTTTAGCGCGCATTTGAAGAACAACGGCACTGCCGCTGTGACAGAGGCTGTTTCGGTTGCTTTGTATGTAAACCAAGAAAAAGTGTTTACTCAAAGCTACGAAAAAGGCATTGCTGCGGGGCAGACGGTGCAAGTGAAGTTTCCCAAATGGGAAGCGGTTGCCGGTGAGCACGTTATTACGGTTGCGATTAACGACACACAACCGGAACGGTTTAACTGGGTGGAAAAACAACATTTGCCGGTGAATATCCGTGTGGCGGAGAATGCGTTGGAAGTACCCGAAATTGCCAAAAAATACGGTATGACCAAACTGACTTTCAGCGACGATTTTACCACGTTGGATACGGTGGACCAAGCGTGTACCGGCGCGTATGGCTACAAGTGGTATGCGAATGTTCCGTATGGCGCCGCAGATGCGTTACCGACCGATTACGTGTTGACGGAAGACGGTATGTCGGTGCAACGTGTTCCCACGTTGTTTAACTGGGCGTTGTGTACGTTTGACTGTGATACCGGTGCCGGTTGGGGATTTAAACACGGGTATATGGAAATCCGTTTTCGTACGCCGGGGCATCGGCTTTCGGGTACGTCCGGTAAGCCTGCTGTGTGGTCGTTGCCGCCTGAGAAAATTTTGAGCTTGCCCGATTTGCAAGACCATTACATTGAGACTGACTTTTTAGAGTTTTTCGGAGACGACATATATTCCACCACGTTACACGACCTGCATTTTACGAACAAGCATTGTAACGAGTATATTCGTTGGGATAAAAACGGCAACAACGAATATATGGGTTTGCGCGACGATGAATGGCACACGTTGAGCTTTGTGCGCCAAAAGGGCTTGATGCGCAGTTATTTGGACGGCAAAGAATACATGGCCTTGTATTGGGAAGACGGTAAAAAACCGTATCCCGAAGCTACCTTGTTAAAGGGCGGCGACGGTGTAGGTGCTTTTTCTCACGTTGACAATCAGTTGACACCGATTGTTCTCAGCGGTGCCGAAGGTTGGCCGTTGGAAGTGGATTATATTACCGTTTGGGAAGGCGACAAAGAAGCCAACCAAGGCGAGAGCGTGGAAACGGCACAATTTATTGACACGTATTTGCGTGACGATGAAGGACAAATTAATTTGGTTGCCGATTTTGAAAACCACGAAACGCTTATGGATATGGAAGCCGCGTTTTTGGAATTGCCCGAAAAGCAACAAGAAGAACTTAACCGTTTGACAAAACGCGAAGATGGCAAAACGATGGCACAAGTAATTGCGGATGCCAAACAGCTTAAAGCGGATATGGAATCTTTTGCGGCAGCATTTGCTGTTGACAGCGAGGGCGCATTGTTGGATACCGAGTCGGTGGATGCCTGCAAAGTGATTGTTAAAGGCGAGCGCAAGTGGAACAAGATGAGCGCCGAGCTCAAAGAAGCGGTTAACAATTACGTGTATTTGAACAATGGCGTTATGTACGAAGAATTATTGGCGGCGGCACGCGAAAAGGTGCCTGCTTCGCCCATAAAACCGTGGATGATTGTTGTGGTGGTTGCGGTGATTGCCGTGGGTGTTGCCGTTGCTATCCCTTGTAAAAAATGTTGCAAGAAAACCAAAGAAGAATAAACTGTGAAAGCCGAGGCATTGCCTCGGCTTTTTTTGTGTAAAAATGTTGATTCTGAACAAAAGGTATGGTAAAATGAGGGTACGATATGTGTTCAAGGAGGCAATAGTATGAAACGAGTACTTTCTTGTTTGCTTGCGGTGTGTTTGCTTTTGGGGCTTTGCGCGTTTAGCGTTGCAGCCGAAGGGGAAGCCGCCGTAATGGTGACGGATATTACGTGGGATGGCGCTGAACAACCCAAGCCCGGCGCAAAGGTTGTGTTTAGTGCACATTTGAAGAACAGCGGTGCTGCCGCTGTGACAGAGGCTGTTTCGGTTGCTTTGTATGTAAACCAAGAAAAAGTGTTTACTCAAAGCTACGAAAAAGGCATTGCCGCGGGACAAACCGTGCAAGTGAAGTTCCCGAAATGGGAAGCCGTTGCGGGGGAACACGTGGTGACGGTTGCGATTAACGACACACAACCGGAACGGTTTAACTGGGTGAAAAAACAACATTTGCCGGTGAATATCCGCGTGGCGGAGAATGCGTTGGAAGTGCCTGCGATTGCCGAAAAATTCGGTATGACCGAGCTTACGTTCAGTGATGATTTTACCACGCTTGATTTGGTGGACAAAGAGTGCAGCGGCGCATATGGCTACAAGTGGTATGCCAACATGCCGTATGGTTCTTCGGATTCCGAGCCGACGGATTATGAATTGACCGAAGAGGGGATTCGTTTAATACGTACGGTGAAAGATCCCGGTTGGGCCGGTTGGACGTTAAGTACGTTTGACTGTGCTACCGGCGCGGGATGGGGATATACTCACGGGTATATGGAAATGCGCGTGCGCACGCCTGCTAAGCGTATTTCGGGTGACAAAGGTCAACCCTCGGTGTGGTCGTTGCCGCCTGAAAAAATGTTGAGCTATCCGGATGCTAATCGGTATGTGGAAATGGACTTTTTGGAATTTTTAAACGATGATTCTTTTACCACTACGTTGCACGATTTATCGTTTACCGATGCCAATCAAAGCGAATATATCCACCATTATAAGAACCAAAACTACAAGCACCTTGGTATGCGTGACGGCGAATGGCATACCATGGGTTTTGTGTGGCGTAACGGTTCGATTATAAGCTATTTGGACGGCAAGGAATATATGACCTTGTGTTGGAAAGACAACGGTACTTCTTATCCGGAAGCCATGAGCATGAAGGGAAACACCGACGGCTTGGATGCGTTTGCTATTTTCGATGACCAGTTGACACCGCTTGTGATTAACGGTAACGAGGGTTGGCCGTTGGAAATTGATTATATCCGCGTGTGGGAAGGCAAACCCGAAGCAAACCAAGGTGAAAGTGTGGAAACGGCGCAGTTTGTCGACATGTATTTGCGCGACGGTGACGGACAAATTGAGTTAACTGCCGATTTTGAAAATTACGAAACTCTTATTGAAGTGGAAACGGCATTTGTCGAACTTTCTGCCGAAAAACAAGAAGAACTCAACCGCGTGGCAAAACGCGAAGTCGGCAAAACCATGGCGCAAGTTATTGACGATGCCAAAACGTTTAAAGCCGACATGGAAGCGTTTGTGGCGGCTTTTGCCGTTGACAGCGAAGGCGCGGTGCTGAATACCGAGTCGGTGGATGCTTGCAAGGTGATTGTTAAAGGTGAGCGCAAGTGGAACAAGATGAGCGCAGAACTTAAAGAAGCCGTTAATAATCACGTGTATTTGAACAACGGTGTCATGTATGAGGATTTGTTGGCGGCGGCACGCGAAGTGGTGCCTGCTTCGCCCATTAAACCGTGGATGATCGCGGTGGCGGCTGTGGTACTGGTTGCCGCGGCAGCAGTTGTTGTGATTGGCACTTGCCGCAAAAAAGCAAAAGGATAACAAAAAAGACAACAGCCGAGAGGGAAAAGTATTCCTCTCGGTTTTCTTTTTGGAAAAATGGCTCTTTTTTGTGTCTGTTTGTGTAAAAAAGTGTTCTTTCCTTGATTTTGCAAGGAGTGTATGATAAAATGACAACAGAAAAAGTGGCCCGGACGGGTCGACAAAGGGGGATTTTTTATGTGGACGGAAGAACAAATTCGCGCCGGCATTGAAGAGTTAACGCTGGACGAATTGGTGGGGCAATTATTGTGTTATGAAACCGGTTCGTTTTCGGTGGAACAATACGACGAAATTATTAAAAAGACAAAGGCCGGCAGCGTTTATATGCATTTAACAGACCGCGAAAGAGCAGCAGGTTTGTTGGCCGCGCACAAGAAATATTGCAAAGTGCCGACGATGCTTGTGGCAGACGTAGAGGAAGGCGCCGCTAATATTTGTGGTGGTGTTGAGTTTCCCTCGATGATGGGGTGTAGTTCCACCGACGACCCGGAACTTATGAAAAAGGCTTATCACATCACGGCACAAGCAGAGCGCAAAGAAGGGGTTTCGCTTGCGCTTTCGCCGGTGGTAGATATTAACTACAACACGAAAAGCAGTGTGCTGAACGTGCGTGCCGCTTCGGACAGCCCCGAACAAGTTATCAAAATGGGCAAGGCCATGTTAGAGGGCTTGCAACAAGATGGCTTGATGGCGGCTTGCTGCAAACACTTCCCCGGTGACGGTATGGACGACCGCAACCAACACTTTATGACCACCATCAACTCGCTTTCACGCGAGGAGTGGATGAACACCTACGGCAGAGTATACCGCGAAATGATTAAAGCGGGTACGATGGCCATTATGGTGGCACACATTGCATTACCTGCTTTTGACGAGAAAATTGACGACATTATGGGTTATCCGCCTGCAACGCTCAGCAAAAACTTGATGACCGGTTTGCTCAAAGGCGAGTTAGGGTTTGACGGTTGTATTGTTTCGGATGCTTTGAGCATGGTTGGTGCTTGTGCTATGGCTCCTGCCGAGCGTTTGGCTGTGGAATACTTAAAAGCTGGTGGCGATATGCTACTCTTCCCGTTGCCGACCGACTTTGATTACATTAAAGCGGCGGTGGAAAGCGGTGAACTTCCGATTGAACGTGTGAAAGATGCCGTTACTCGTATTTGGCGACTGAAAAATGCGGTGCGATTGTTAGACGAAAACGATGCTCCCACTGCCGAGGAATTGGTCCTTGACATGCCGATGGAAGACGTTGCGCAAGAATTGGCCGACAAGTCGCTGAAAGTGATTCGCGATGTAGATGGTTTGATTGCGGGCAAAGGGTTGAAAGCGGGTGCCAAAGTGTTGCACGTGTTGGCAAAACCCGAAAACCGTCATTCGCAAAAAACGGCATTGCCGATTGTGGAAGAAGAACTCAAAAAACGCGGCATTGAGGTAACCACGCTTGTGAACCCCGGTCACAACGAAGTGAAAGAAGCGATGGAAGGCTGCGATTACGTGTTACTCAGCCTTTCGTGCGATACCCACAACAACGGCGGCGGCACGTTGCGCATTGGTTGGGAACAAGCGATGATTATGTGGCGCGCTTACATTTTGCAACATCCGCGTTTGATTGTGGCTTCGTTTGGTGACCCGTATAAGCTGTATGATTATCCGTATTTGAAAACGTATATCAACTGTTACTCCAAAGCGCCGGTTACGCAACGCGCGTTGGTGAAATTGATAACAGGCGAGATTGAAGCTACCGGCAAGAACCCTGTGGGACTTAAAGGATTCTTTGAGCGGGAAACGATTTAAGGAGGGGAAAGGTTATGTGGACCGAACAACAACTTTTAGACGGTATTAACGACTTGTCACTTGACGAATTGGTTGGTCAAGTGTTGTGCTATGAACTGAATTCTTATTCGGTGGAAGAATACGAAGAAATTGCCAAAAAGACCATGCCCGGTGGTATTTTTTACAACTCGGTAAAAACAGAACGCCGTTTGGCAATTGCCGAAGTGCAAAAGAAATATTGCCGCACCCCCACCATTTATGCGGCAGACGTCGAGGAAGGCCCTGCCAACTTGTTTGGCGGTTTGCGTTTGCCCAACGTGATGGCGTGCAGCGCTGCCAACGACCCCGAACTCATTAAAAAGTTGTATCACCTGACCGCGCAAGCGTATCGCAAAGAGGATATTTCGCTCGCGCTCGCACCGGTGGTGGATATTAACTACAATTTCCAAAACAGTGTGTTGAATGCGCGTGCCGCTTCGGATGATCCTGACCAAGTAATCAAAATCGGCAAAGCGATGGTGGAAGGTTTCCAACAAGACAACTTGATGGCGGCTTGCTGCAAACACTTCCCCGGTGACGGTATGGACGACCGCAACCAACACTTTATGACCACGATTAACCCCATGTCGCGCGAAGAGTGGATGGATACCTATGGCAGAGTGTACCGCGAAATGATTAAAGCGGGTACGATGGCTATTATGGTGGCGCACATTGCTTTGCCCGCGTTTGACGAAAAAATTGACGATATTATGGGTTATCCGCCCGCAACGCTCAGCAAAAACTTGATGACCGGTTTGCTCAAAGGCGAACTCGGTTACGACGGTTGTATTGTTTCGGATGCGATGTGCATGGTGGGTGCTTGTGCCATGGCTCCCGCCGAACGCTTGGCAGTGGAATATTTGAAAGCGGGCGGCGATATGGTGTTGTTCCCGCTGCCGACCGACTTTGACTACATTAAAGCGGCGGTGGAAAGCGGCGAAATCACCATGGAACGTCTGAAAGACGCCGTGCTTCGTATTTGGAGACTCAAAAACAGCCTTGGCTTGTTTGACGAAGCCGATGCACCGACCGAGGAAATGCTTAATCCGCCTTATGATATTGAAGAGTTGGCGCAAGAACTTACCGACAAATCGCTGACGGTGATTCGCGATACGCAAGGGATTATTGAAAACACGGCGCTGAAAGCGGGCGACAAAGTGTTGCACGTGATTTCGGTGCCCGAAAACCGCTTTGTGAAAGAAAAAGAATACCCCGCATTAACAGAAGAATTGGAAAAACACGGTGTGCAAGTGACTGCTATGGTGAACCCCGGTCACTATGAACTCAACCAAATTTTAAAAGATTACGATGCTGTGTTACTCACTTCGTGTTTCCATTCGCTGAACAACAACGGTGGCAGCAACCGCATTGGTTGGCCGCAAGCCATGACCATGTGGCGTGCTTACATTTTGCAACATCCGCGTTTGATTTTTGCATCGTTGGGTGATCCGTACAAACTGTACGATTATCCGTATTTGAAAACGTATATCAACGCGTATTCGCATTGCCCTGCTACGCAACGCGCTTTGGCGAAGTTGTTGGTGGGCGAGATTAAAGCCGTGGGCAAGAGCCCTGTTAAGTTTGAAGGATTCTTTGAACGCGAAGTGTAAACACTGAATAAAAGCCGCCCGACGAAAGTTTTCGTCGGGCGGCTTTGTTATTTGAAAAATTATTGTTTGCTGAGTTCTACTGTGCGGCGGTACGAAGCATCGACTGCTTTGGCAACCACTTCGGCAAAACCGTTTTGTTGCAGCGATTCGATACCCTCGATGGTAGTGCCTTTGGGACTGCACACCGCTTTGATAAGCGCGGCGGCATCTTTGTCGCTTCGCTCCATAAGCGTTGCCGCGCCTTCCAGCGTGCGGGCGGCATACAGCAAAGCGCGGGTTTTATCCAGTCCGCAAGCAGCAGCGCCGTTTGCCAATGCTTCGGCAAAGGCAAACACAAACGCGGGACCGCAGCCCGAAACCACACTGGCGGCATCGATATCGCCTTCGGGGATTTCATCGAGCAAGCCGGCGGGGGAGAGCAACGATAAAAATTCGGTTTTTTGTGCCGCAGTGACAGCGTTATTTGCACAATACAGTACCACACCTTTGCCGACCGAGCAAGGCAAGTTGGGCATGATGCGAATGACAGGGGCTGTTACACCCAAGAATCCTTGCAGTGTTGCCAAAGTGGTGCCCGCTGCCATGGTGACGAACAACGGTGCGTTTTGGGGCGTGAGGTTTTGGCTGAACGTGCCGATTACCTCGCCAAGCACTTGCGGCTTGACCGCCAAAAAGACCATTTGGGATTGCGCGACCACGTCTGCCGCCGAGGGTAAGAGCGTGACGCCTTGTTTGACAAACGGGGCGGCTTTTTCGGGCAAGGTTTCGCACACGCAGCAGTTTTTTGCTTCAATACGTTGCAAAACGGCATCCAGCAAAGCGCCGCCCATGTTGCCGCAACCAATAAAACCAACGGTATAACTCATATTTTTCACCTCAAGGTGACGCGAGTAATCCGAACCTCGTTTTAAGAAGGCGGATTTTCGCTCATCCTTCGTTAAAATACTCGCCAATACGGGAGTATTGGCTGTGTTTTTGCCTTGTTTGACCGAGAAATCCGCTCTTCTTAAAATCTTCGACCTGAAAGCGAGAAGATTTCGAGGGATTTGTGTTCAAGTTGGGCGAAGCAAGGCTTTCGCCTTGCGAGAACAAATTGGGCAGAAATGCCCGAAATATGCCGCTTTAAGGCGGGCTTGGATTGCTCGCGTCACCTTATCTGTCCGTTGCCACGGACAATATATTTGTATGTGTTTAGTTCGCACAGACCCATGGGACCGCGAGCGTGAAGTTTTTGCGTGGAAATGCCGATTTCGGCACCGTTGCCGAATTCGCCGCCATCGGTAAAGCGGGTGGAAGCGTTGACGTAAACGGCGGCGCTGTCCACTGCGCCAACAAAGCGGTTGGCGTGTTCTTCGGTTTTTGTGACGATGGCTTCGCTGTGGTGAGTGGAGTGCAATGCGATGTGCGCAATGGCTTCGTCGACACCATTGACCACTTTGACAGCCAAGATGTAATCCAAAAACTCGGTGGAAAAATCTTGGTCAGTAGCGGCGGTTCCATCGATAATTTTTGCTGCTTTTTCGCACAAGCGCAGTTCGACCGGACGGTCGGGGCGGTCTTCCACCAACCGTTTTTTGAGAAGCGGTAAAAAGGTGGGGGCAATTTTTGCATCCACCAAGCAGACTTCGGCGGCGTTGCACACCGAAGGACGGCTGGTTTTGGCGTTTTCGATGATATTGAGCGCTTTTTCGATGTCGGCGGAGTCGTCAACAAAGACATGGCAAATGCCGGTGCCGGTTTCGATGCAGGGAACGGTGGCGTTTTCGACACACGCTTTGATAAGCCCTGCGCCACCGCGCGGGATGAGCAAATCGACATAGCCGGTGGCGGTCATGAGTTGGTGCGCGCCCTCGCGCGAACGGTCACTGACCAAGTTTACCAGTCCGTCGGGCAAACCAACGGTTTGTAATGCGGCTTTGAGTGAGGTGACGATGGCGTTGCACGATTCAAAACTTTCTTTGCCGCCGCGCAGTACACACACGTTGCCGCTTTTGAGCGCCAAGGCGGCGGTATCGGCGGCGACGTTGGGTCGGCTTTCGAAAATGACAGCAACCACACCAAACGGAACGGAAGTTTTGGTGATTTGCATACCATTTGGATGTTCACGCGTTTCCAAAATTCTGCCGACAGGGTCGGGCAGGTTGGCAATTTGCCGAATGCCGTTTGCCATGCCGACAATGCGGTCGGCGGTGAGCAACAAGCGGTCGGACATCACCGAAGAAAGGTGTGTTGCTGCTTCCATATCTTTTTGGTTGGCGGCAAGAATGGCGGGGGTATCGGCAACGAGTTGTTCTGCCATTGCCATCAAGGCACGGTTTTTTTCTTCGCTGCTCAGCAGCGCCGCGCGGGTGGTATGTTG
This sequence comes from Acutalibacteraceae bacterium, assembly GCA_045648765.1. Classification (GTDB taxonomy): domain Bacteria; phylum Bacillota; class Clostridia; order Oscillospirales; family Acutalibacteraceae; genus RGIG3009. Next base: position 17,420 of record JAZROQ010000048.1, on the reverse strand, counting down.
TTTTGCATATTGCAACAAGCCAAGTTGGTCGTTCATTTTTTCACCGTAAAGCGTGTACCCACACTTTTCCCTTCAAACAAATCGTATAGTAACGACGGGTTTTTACCGTTCATGATCACCATTTCGCAGCCTGCATCAACACAGATTTTGGCGGCATCCAGTTTGGTTTTCATGCCGCCGGTACCCAAGGCGGAACCTGCGCCTTCGCCCAAAGCAAAAATGGCAGGGGTAAGCTCGTCCACTTGGGAAATGAGTGTTGCCGAAGGGTCGTTGCGAGGGTCGGCGGTGTACAGACCGTCGATATCCGACAAAATAATGAGCAAGTCGGCAGAAACACTTTTGGCAACCAGTGCCGACAACGTATCGTTATCGCCAACTTTGATTTCGTTGGTGGAGATGGAGTCGTTTTCGTTAATGATGGGCAAAACTTTAAATTCCACCAATCGATTGACGGTGTTCACAAAGTTTTGGTGACGGTCTTCGTGCGAGAAGTCGTCGCCCGTGATGAGGATTTGCGCGATGGTATGGTTGTAGTCGGCAAACATTTTGTCGTACGTATACATAAGTTCGCATTGACCGACAGCTGCCGCGGCTTGTTTGGTGGGCATGTCGGTCGGGCGTTCTTTGAGCGACATTTTGCCGACACCCATGCCGATAGCGCCCGAGCTGACCAAAATCAGTTCGTGACCTTCGTTTTTGATGTCGCTGATGATTTTGCACAACGTTTCGGTGCAGCGTATATTCAGGCTGCCGTTTTCGTGTGTGAGGGTGGAGGTGCCGATTTTAATAACAATACGCATAAAGAGCGCTCCTTTCCCGAGGGGGTTATTGCTGTTTTTGTTCGAACCAGTCGGTCATTTGTGCCAAGCCTTCGGGGCTGCCCGAAACAAACAACACGTCGCCTTGACGGAACACATATTCGGGATGCAGCATTTCCAGCACTTGACCGTTGTTTTCGAGCGCGATGATGTTTTGCCCGAAACGGCGGCGAAGATTGACTTCTAACACGCTTTTGCCCCACAGACAAGCAGGGGCAGGGATTTTGGAAATGTTGAGTTTTTCACTGAGTTGTATGAAATCCACCACTTTTGCCGTGCGTAAACGACTTGCCAAGCGGATGGCCATATCCCGTTCGGGGTAGATGACTTCGGCGCCGATTTTTTCCAAAATTTCGCCGTGTTCGCCGCTTTGCGCTTTGGCAAGAACCAAGGGGATTCCCATTCCCACCAAATGCAGGGTGGCCAAAACGGAAGTGTCGAGTTGTTCACCGATGCAAACCACCGCCACATCGCAATGCCCGATGCCGGTGCTTTCGAGCGTTTTTTTGCTTAAATTTTTGACGACTATGGCTTTTTCGGTGATTTCGCGGAATTCGCGGATTTTGTTTTCGTCGCGGTCGAGCACGACCAAATCCATGCCGCGTTCTGCCAGTTCAATCGCGAGTGCGGCGCCGAAACTGCCCAGCCCCACGATACCGAAAGACGGTTTGCTTTTTTTGGATTTTGGCATATATACCATCTCCTACAAAAAATCCTGTTATCTCACCCTGCATTTTAGCACTTTGTGCTTTGGCGTGTCAAGAAAAAACCGTTTGTTTTTCACGCAAAGTGTGGTATACTAAAATTATAAAGAGAAACGGAGGGTCTACGATGGCAGAAGTTGTGTTAACCAAAGATAATTTTGAGGCAGAAGTTTTACAAGCCGACAAACCGGTGTTGATTGATTTTTGGGCAACGTGGTGCGGTCCGTGCCGCATGCTTGCTCCCGTGGTGGAAGAAATTGCAAAAGAATACGACGGCACCGTTAAAGTGGGCAAAGTGAACGTGGACGAAGAACCCGAATTGGCTGAGGCTTTTCGCGTATCGAGTATCCCGATGTTGGTGCTGATTCGCGATGGGAAAATTGCCGATACGATGGTGGGGTATCGCCCCAAAGAAGACGTGGTAAAAATGCTCCATAAATAACGCAAAAACTTTGCGGTTTTGATTGACAAAAAACGTCAAATATGGTATCGTATAAACGTTGATAAAACTTTTTGGTAATATCCTTTGCGACTGACGGGTAATGTGGAGCACCACAATGGAACAGAGGGTATCTTAAAGCCGACCGTCTGGGCGCACTTTACCTATTTTTTAGGAGAAGTGCACCCTTATTTTTTTTTGGAAAGAGGATGCGTATGAAAAAGATTGCCATTATCATGGGAAGCGACAGCGACTTGCCGGTTGTGAAAAAAGCGGCGGACATGCTTTCGCAGTTTGACGTGCCGTACGAAGTGCACGTGTTTTCCGCTCACCGCACGCCTGCCGAAGCCGCCGAGTTTAGTCGCAACGCGCGCAAAAATGGGTTTGGCGCGATTATTGCTGCTGCGGGTATGGCTGCGCATCTTGCCGGTGCGATTGCCGCCGGAACCACCTTGCCTGTGGTGGGGATTCCGATTGCTTCGGGCGCTTTAAACGGCGTGGACGCTTTGTACGCCACCGTGCAAATGCCGACAGGGATTCCTGTGGCAACCGTGGCCATTAACGGGGCTGCCAATGCTGCGTTACTTTGCATTCAGATGTTGGCCATTGAAGATGCCGAATTGGCAGAAAAATTGGATGCCAAACGTTTGGCAGACAGCCAAGCGGTGCTCGAAAAGAACGCCAAAATCGAAAAAGAATTTAATTAAAAATTTTTATACAAGGGGTTATGAATTATGAAAAAAGTTTACACAGGAAAAACAAAAGACGTTTTCGCACTTGACAACGGCAATTATTTGCTGAAATTCAAAGACGATTGCACCGGTAAAGACGGTGTGTTTGATCCCGGTGAAAATACCGTTGGTTTGACCATTGACGGCGTGGGCGATGTGAACTTGCGCATGTCGGTTTATTTCTTTGAAAAATTAAAACAAGCGGGTATCAAAACCCACTATGTGAGCGCAGACCTTGAAAACACCACCATGGAAGTGTTGCCCGCTACCGTGTTTGGCAAAGGCCTTGAAGTGATTTGCCGTTACAAAGCGGTGGGCAGCTTTTTGCGCCGCTACAGCGATTACATTGAAGAAGGCGCCGATTTGGACGCTTACGTCGAAATGACTTTCAAAAACGACGAAAAAGGTGACCCGCTGGTGACCAAAGACGGTTTGATTGCTTTGGGCGTTATGAGCGACGAACAATACGAAACCACCAAAGAAATGACCAAGAAAATCACCAAAATTGTTGCCGACGATTTGAAAGAAAAGGGTTTGGTGCTTTATGACATCAAATTTGAATTTGGCTTCTGCGGCAACGACGAAGTGGTGTTGATTGACGAAATCGCTTCCGGTAACATGCGCGTCTACAAAGACGGCGAATACATTGACCCGATGACTCTTTCGAAATTGTTTTTTGCTTGATTTTTTGTGTAGGCTGGCGAGAGTCGAACCCTTTGCGGTTTCGCTCGCCACCTTTATCCGCGCGGGTTTGTGTTTGTTTTTGCAAGGCGACAGCCTTGCTGCAAACTCGCACTTCCCCGCACAAAAAATTTGGCGGCAGAAACTCTGCCGACCTGCAAAAGTGAAAATTTTTGTATGAGAGGAAGCCGAAAAACGAAGGAATACTAACGTATTTCAAGTTTTGAGGCAAACTTTCATCAGAAATTTTCTTTTGCAGGCGTAAAGAGTTCAACTCCCGCCAGCCTAAGATTTAACGGAGGTAGACCGTGGGCGGTTTTATAGGAATTACCGGCAAGACCGATTGTGTGCAAGACGTGTTTTTTGGGGTGGATTACCACTCCCATTTGGGAAAATACCGTGCGGGCATGGCTTCGGTAGATGCCGAAAACGGATTTCAACGTGAAATTCACAACATTGAAAACTCGCCGTTTCGCACCAAGTTTGACAACATTGCGGCGCGACTTTCGGGTAACGCTTGTATCGGGTGTATCAGCGATGCCGATACGCAACCGTTGCTGATTCGTTCTAAGTTCGGCGTGTATGCGATTGCGCTGGTGGGGGTTATCAACAACGACCGCGAAATTGTGGAAGAATATTTGCAAGGCAGTGCCGGTATTTTTCAGTGTACGAGCGGCAATCGTGTGAACTCTACCGAAATTATGGCGGCGTTGATCGAAAAAAAGGATACGCTTGCCGAAGGAATTCAATATGCCTTTGAGTTGGTGGACGGTTCGGTTTCGCTTTTGCTTTTGAAAGAAGACGGTCATTTGGTGGCGGCGCGTGACAAGCACGGTCGTTTGCCGGTGCTTGTTGGCAAACGTGACGACGCGTTGTGCGTGAGCTTTGAATCGTTCGCGTATGAAAAGTTGGGTTTTGAATCGTACGGTGAGCTCAAAGCCGGTGAAGTGGTGGAACTTTCGCCCGACGAAATGACGGTGCTGCACGAAGGTACCAACGAAATGAAAGTTTGCGCTTTTTTGTGGACGTATTACGGTTATCCCAACGCGTGCTACGAGGGCGTGAATGTGGAAATGATGCGCATGCGCAACGGTGAAATTTTGGCGCGAAACGAACGCGAAAACGGAACGCTGCCGAATGTGGATTACGTCAGCGGTGTGCCGGATTCGGGAACGCCGCACGCGATTGGCTATGCCAACGAAAGCGGGAATCGGTTTGCTCGACCGTTTATCAAATATACTCCTGCGTGGGCGCGCAGTTTTATTCCCACCAACCAAGAAGAGCGCAACAAAATTGCGAAAATGAAGCAAGTGCCGGTATATGAGCTGATTAAGGACAAAGATTTGTTGTTTGTCGACGACAGTATTGTGCGCGGCACACAGTTGCGGGAAACGGTGGAGTTTCTTTATAACAGCGGTGCCAAATCGGTGCATATGCGTTCGGCGTGTCCGCCGATTATGTACGGTTGCAAATTTTTGAATTTCTCGCGGAACACATCGGACATGGATTTGCTTGCCCGCAACGTAATTGCTGAGCTTGAAGGCGAACAAGGCTTTGATTACATTGACGAATACGCCGACGGCACGACCGAGCGCGGAAAGGCTTTGCGCAAAGCAATTTGCGAAAAAATGCATTTTGATTCGCTGGAATATCAAACGCTGGAAGGTATGATTGAAGCGATCGGCATTGAGCCGTGCAAGATATGTACCTATTGTTGGAATGGAAAGGAATAAGAGTTATGAAAAATTCAAGGTCGGAAAGTTACGCCGCTGCCGGCGTGGATATTACTGCCGGATATCGCGCAGTAGAACTCATGAAAGCGCATGTTGCCAAAACCATGACAGCGGGCGTTTGCTCGGATGTTGGCGGGTTTGGCGGTTTGTTTGAACTGGATGTAACCGGCATGGAAAAACCTGTGCTGGTCAGCGGTACCGACGGTGTCGGCACCAAATTGAAATTGGCGTTTTTGCAAGACAAGCACGACACGGTGGGTATTGACTGTGTGGCAATGTGTGTCAACGACATTATTTGCTGCGGCGCTAAACCGTTGTTCTTTCTTGATTACATTGCTTGCGGCAAAAACGTGCCCGAAAAAATTGCTGCAATCGTTTCGGGTATTGCCGAAGGTTGTTTGCAAAGCAACGCTGCCATCATCGGTGGTGAAACCGCCGAGATGCCCGGTTTCTACCCTGTTGACGAATACGACCTTGCGGGTTTTGCCGTAGGCGTTGTGGACAAAAAGAAAATTTTGAACCCCGCCTCTATGCAAGAGGGCGACGTGGTGATTGCTCTGCCTTCGAGCGGTGTGCATTCCAACGGTTTTTCGTTGGTGCGCAAAGTGTTCTCGGTGGGCGAAAAAGATATCTCGAAACCTGTGGCCGAACTTGGCGGAAAATCGGTGGGAGAAACGTTGTTGACGCCTACCCGCATTTATGTTAAACCTGTGCTGGCACTTTTGGAACAAGTGACGGTGCGCGCGATTTCGCACATTACCGGCGGCGGTTTTTATGAAAATATTCCGAGAAGCTTGCCCGAAGGTTTCGGCGCAAAAATCAACAAAGCGGATTTGCGCATTTTGCCGATTTTTGAGTTGATTGCCAAAGAGGGTAACATCTCTGAACGCGACATGTTCAACACCTTTAACATGGGTGTCGGCATGAGCATTGTTGTGAAAAAAGGCGAAGAACAAAAAGCCTTGGAAATCCTGAAAGAAAACGGCGAAGATGCTTACATCATCGGCGAAATCATCAAGAGCGACGAAGGCGTTGTCTTTTGTTGAGGTGACGTATGAAACGTGACGTAAAGATTGCCGTGCTGGTTTCCGGTGGCGGCACGAATTTGGCGGCGTTGATAAAAGCGCAGCAAAACGGTGTGCTACATAGCGGAAAAATCGCGTTGGTGGTTTCGAACAAAGCCGATGCCTATGCCTTGACGCGTGCCGCCGAAGCGGGAATCCCCACGGCGGTGGTCGAAAAGAAACAGTGTGCTGACAAAGCGGCTTTTGAAGCGGCAATTGTGGCGAAACTCGAACAGTACGAGATTGATATTATTGTGCTGGCAGGGTTTATGTGCATTTTGAGTGAAGAATTTACCCGCCGTTTTGAAAAGCGCATTTTGAACGTGCATCCGTCGCTGATTCCCTCGTTTTGCGGGGAAGGGTTTTATGGACTGAAAGTGCACGAAGCCGCACTTGCCTACGGTGTGAAAGTGACAGGCGCTACGGTGCATTTTGTCAACGAGATTCCCGATGGCGGTGAAATCATTTTACAAAAAGCGGTAGAAATTCAAGAAGGGGATACCCCCGAAGTGCTGCAACGCCGTGTGATGGAACAAGCCGAATGGAAAATTTTGCCCGAGGCAACCGAGTTGGTGGCGGCAAAGTTAAAGGAGAAATTGTGATGAACATTTACGAAGTAAAAACCATGGGTGAACGCATTGAGGGGAATCCTTATGTTGGTCGCGGAATTGTGATTGGCAAAAGTGCCGACGGCAAACGTGCCGCCGTTGCCTATTTTATTATGGGGCGCAGCGAAAACAGCCGCAACCGTGTGTTTACCATTAAAGACGGCGCGGTGTTTACCGAACCGTTTGATGCTTCCAAAGTGGAAGATCCGTCGCTGATTATTTATGCGGCGCTTCGTGACATTGACAACAAACTGATTGTAACGAACGGTGACCAAACCGACACGATTTACGATTTTGTCAAAGACGGCAAATGCTTTGGAGCGGCGCTCAAAACCCGAGAGTTTGAACCCGATGCTCCCAACTTTACCCCGCGTATCAGCGGTATGCTCACCTTTGCCGATGGTGATTTTGCCTACAAGATGAGCATTTTAAAAAGTTTGGACGAAGTGGGCAGCGATTGTGCACGGTACACGTTTGATTATCCGTCCAAAGCGGGGCTGGGACATTTTATCCACACCTACGTGACCGACGGAAACCCCATTCCGACGTTCCAAGGGGAACCCGAACGTGTGGCAATCCCCAATGATATCGATACTTTGACGGCGGATATTTGGGAACATTTGGATGCCGACAACAAAATTTCGCTGTACGTGCGGTATGTCGATTTGGCAGACGGCAGTTATGAAGAGCGTTTGATTAACAAAAACAAGTAAGGAGAAACGACCGATGAATGAGCTTGCGTTAAAATATGGGTGCAACCCCAACCAAAAACCGTCGCGTATTTTTATGGAAAACGGCAAAGATTTGCCGGTGCAAATTTTGAACGGCAAACCGGGATATATCAATTTTTTGGATGCGTTTAACGCGTGGCAATTGGTGAAAGAACTCAAAGCCGCGTTGGGATTGCCGGCAGTAACGTCGTTTAAACACGTGAGCCCGACTTCGGCCGCGGTGGGTGTGCCGATGTCCGATACGCTCAAAAAAGCGTGTTTTGTGGAAGACGTTGCCGGGTTGGATGAATCGCCGTTGGCGCTTGCTTATGCCCGCGCACGCGGTACCGACCGTATGTGCTCGTTTGGCGACTGGGTGGCGCTTTCGGATGTGTGCGATGTGACCACTGCCAAGCTCATTAAACGTGAAGTATCTGACGGTGTGATTGCACCGGGTTATGAACCCGAAGCGTTGGAAATTTTGAAAGCCAAGCGCAAAGGCGGGTACAATGTGGTACAAATCGACCCCGATTACATACCCGAACCGATTGAACGCAAGCAAGTGTTTGGTATTACCTTTGAACAAGGTCGCAACGAATTTAAAATTGACGAAGCATTGCTCGAAAACATTGTGACCGCCAACAAAGAATTGCCCGACGCGGCAAAACGCGACCTTATTTTGTCGCTGATTACGCTGAAATATACGCAATCCAACTCGGTGTGCTTTGCTTATGACGGACAAGCCATCGGCGTGGGCGCAGGGCAACAATCGCGCGTGCATTGCACCCGTTTGGCGGGCGGCAAAGCCGATACGTGGTTTTTGCGTCAGCACGAAAAAGTTCTCAACTTGCCGTTCCTTGACACGCTTGGCAGACCCGAACGTGACAACGTGATTGACGGTTACATCAACAAAAACGAAGAAGACGTGTGCGCCGACGGCAACTGGCAACAATATTTCAAAACCCAGCCCGAACCGTTGACCGACGCCGAAGCCAGAGAATTTTTGGATAAAATTTCGGGTGTGGCGCTTGGTAGTGACGCCTTTTTCCCGTTTGGTGATAACGTGGAACGTGCGTTCAAGAGCGGCGTTAGCTACATTGCGCAACCGGGTGGTTCGATTCGTGATGATTTGGTGATTGAAGCATGTGACAAGCACGATATGGTGATGGCATTTACCGGTATGCGGTTATTCCATCATTAAGAGTGAGCAGTCAAACCCGAAGGAGAAAGCAATGAAAGTTTTAGTGGTGGGCGGCGGCGGCCGTGAACATACGATTATCAAAAAGATAAAAGAAAACAAAAGCGTAGAAAAAATTTATGCGTTGCCCGGAAACGGCGGCATTGCCGCCGATGCCGAATGCGTGGCAATTGGCGCTAAGGATATTGACGGTATTGCGCGTTTTGCGGTGGAGCATAACGTTGATTACGCAGTGGTTGCTCCCGACGATCCGTTGGTGTTGGGTGCGGTGGACCGTTTGACCAAAGCGGGGATTCCTTGTTTTGGTCCGATGGCAAATGCCGCCATCATTGAAGGCAGCAAAGTTTTTTCTAAAAACTTGATGAAAAAATACAACATTCCCACAGCGCAGTACGAAGTGTTTGACGATGCGCAAAAAGCCGAGGAATATTTGCAAACGGCGCCCATCCCCACGGTGATTAAAGCCGACGGTCTGGCGCTGGGCAAAGGCGTAATTATTGCGCTTACCCGCGAAGAAGCGCTTGATGCCGTAAACTCCATTATGCGTGACAAGCAGTTTGGTGAAAGCGGCAGTCAAATCGTGGTGGAAGAATTTTTGGAAGGTCCCGAAGTTTCGGTGCTCAGCTTTACTGACGGTGAAACCGTGGTGCCGATGGTTTCTTCCATGGACCACAAACGCGCGGGCGACGGTGATACGGGCTTAAATACCGGCGGTATGGGCACGGTGGCTCCCAACCCCTATTACACCGATGCGATTGCTGCCGAGTGTATGGAAACGATTTTCTTGCCCACTATTCGCGCCATGAAAAAAGAGGGCAGAACGTTTAAAGGTTGTTTGTATTTTGGGTTGATGCTCACCAAAGACGGACCCAAAGTGATTGAATATAACTGCCGTTTCGGTGACCCCGAAACCCAAGTGGTGTTGCCGCTTTTGGAAACCGATTTGCTGACGGTGATGCAAGCGGTAACGAACGGTACGCTCAAAGACCAAGAAGTGGTGTTCAAAAAAGGGAACGCCGCGTGTGTGGTGATGGCGTCCAAGGGATATCCCGGGAAATATGAAACGGGTTTTGAACTGACACTTCCCGAAAACACCGATTGCGAGTTCTTTGTAGCAGGTGCCAAAATGAATGACGGGAAGTTGCTGACCGCGGGCGGTCGTGTGCTTGGCGTGACGGCGGTTGCCGACACGCTGCAAGGTGCACTCGACAAAGCGTATGCGGCAGTAGAAAACGTTTCGTTTGAAAACAAATATTACCGCCACGATATCGGCAAACGCGCATTGGCAGCCAAGGAGGGTTAACACATGGTTTATCGGTTATATGTAGAGAAAAAAGCACCGTTTGCGGGCGAAGCCGCCACACTGTTTAACGATGCCAAGAATTTGCTTGGTGTTGCGGGGATTACCGGTGTGCGCGTGATTAACCGCTACGATGTGGAAAATATTGACAAAGAGTTATTTGAAGCGGCAAAAACCACGGTGTTTTCCGAGCCGCAATTGGATGATATCAGCGAAAATGCTGATTTGACCGCAGCTGCCGTGTTTGCCACGGAGTATTTGCCCGGTCAGTTTGACCAACGCGCCGATTCGGCAGCGCAATGTTTGCAATTGCTTTCTCAAAAAGAGCGTCCGCTTGTGCGCACGGCACGCATTTATTTGCTGGACGGCACACTGACCGAAGCAGATGTTGCGGCTATTAAAAAATACGTAATCAACCCTGTGGAATCGCGCGAAGCGTCACTGGAATGTTTTGAAACGCTTAAAGCCGTGTACGATACACCCACAGCGGTAGAAACACTCACGGGCTTTAACGCTTTGGACAGCGAAGGTTTGGCCGCATTTGTCAAACAATATGGTTTGGCAATGGACAACGACGATATTGCTTTTTGCCAACAATATTTTATTGGCGAAAAACGCGAACCGACCATTACCGAAATCCGCATGATTGATACGTATTGGTCGGACCACTGCCGTCATACCACGTTTTTGACGACGATTGACAGCGTGACGTTTGAAGATGCGTTGTTGCAAGCGGCATACGACGATTATGTGGCAACGCGTAAAGAGTTGGGCAGAACCAAGCCGATTAATTTGATGGATATCGGCACGCTTGCCGCCAAATATCTGAAAAGCACGGGACAACTTGACAAGTTGGACGAATCCGAAGAAATCAACGCTTGTACCGTGAAAATTGAAGTAGAAAACGACGGCAAAAAAGAGCCGTGGTTGCTCCTTTTCAAAAACGAAACACACAACCACCCGACGGAAATTGAGCCGTTTGGCGGTGCCGCTACGTGTATTGGCGGCGCTATCCGTGACCCGCTTTCGGGACGGTCGTATGTGTATGGTGCCATGCGTGTGACGGGTGCGGCAGACCCGCTCAAACCCGTTTCCGAGACCATGGAAGGCAAATTGCCGCAACGTAAAATTGTGACGACCGCCGCCGCGGGGTATTCTTCGTACGGTAACCAAATTGGTTTGGCAACCGGCATGGTAGACGAACTGTACCACGACGGTTATGCCGCCAAACGGATGGAAATCGGTGCCGTGATCGCGGCAGCGCCTGCCGAAAACGTGCGGCGCGAACGTCCGCTGGCGGGAGATATTGTGATTTTGCTCGGTGGCAGAACAGGCCGTGACGGTTGCGGCGGTGCGACGGGTTCTTCCAAATCGCACACGCTGGAATCGCTCGAAAGCTGCGGCGCCGAAGTGCAAAAGGGTAACGCGCCCGAAGAACGTAAACTGCAACGTTTGTTCCGCAACAGCGAGGCTTCTCGCATGATTAAGCGGTGCAACGATTTTGGCGCCGGCGGTGTTTCGGTTGCCATTGGTGAGTTGGCAGACGGCTTGCACATTAATTTGGATGCCGTGCCGAAAAAATATGAAGGGTTAGACGGTACGGAACTGGCTATCAGCGAATCGCAAGAGCGTATGGCTGTGGTGGTTGCCGCCGAAGACGTCGAACGCTTTAAAGCGTTGGCAGATTCCGAAAACTTGGAAGCTACCGTGGTGGCTACCGTGACCGAAGAGCCGCGCCTGACCATGACGTGGCGCGGGGCGAACATTGTGGATATCAGCCGCGAATTTTTGAATTCGAACGGCGCGGAAAAACACATTGCCATTGCACCCGCCAAACCCGAAGCGTATGAAAAAGCGGTAAGCGGTACGTTTGCCGAAAACTATACCGCGTTGGCAGGGGATTTGAACACTTGCTCGAAACGCGGTTTGTCGGAACGTTTTGACTCGACCATCGGTGCGGGCACGGTGTTGATGCCGTTTGGCGGCAAGCACCAACAAACCCCCATTCAAGCGATGGTACATAAAGTTTCCATTGAGCAAGGACACACCGACGATTGCTCGTTGATGGCGTGGGGTTATAACCCCTTTATTGCCGAAAAGAGTCCTTACCACAGTGCCTATTTGGCTGTGGTGGAATCGGTGTGTAAATTGGTGGCAACAGGTGCTAAGTTCAGTGACGTGTATTTGACGTTCCAAGAATATTTTGAGCGCCCGAACAAAGATGCCAAACGGTGGGGCAAACCGCTGGCGGCGTTGCTCGGCGCGTTCCGTGCACAAAAAGAATTGGGTGTTGCTGCCATTGGCGGTAAAGACTCGATGAGCGGCTCGTTTGAAACGCTCGACGTGCCGCCGACGCTCGTTTCGTTTGCGGTAACGACCGACAAAGTCGGCAACATTGTTTCGCCCGAACTGAAAAAAGCGAGCAACAAGTTGGTGCTTTTGAAACCCGAATATGACGAAAACGGTTTGCCGAAGACCGAGTCGCTCAAAGCGTTGTTTGAAACCGTGACCAACGCGCAACGCGAGGGCAAAATTGTTTCGTGCTATACCCCCACTATGGGCGGCGTGGCAGAAGCAGTGCTCAAAATGGCTATCGGCAATGGCTTGGGTGTGGCATTTGACACGGCTGTTTCGATGAATGACTTGTTTGGTTATTGCTATGGCGCGTTCTTGGCCGAAGTGACCGCGGATATCGGCGGCGTGGCAATCGGTACCGTGACCGAAGAGGCTGTCTTTACCTACGGTGCCGAAAGTGTTGCTTTGGATGCACTCCAAAAGGTGTATGAAGACAAATTGGAAAGCGTGTTCCCCTGCAACATTAAAACCGAAGGCAAGAAAATTGAAAATTACTCCTATACCGACGGTGTGGTGCGCGCCCCTGCGGTGAAAGTTGCCAAACCGAAAGTGCTTATTCCTGTGTTCCCCGGAACCAACTGCGAATACGATTCCGCCAAAGCGGTGCGCGATGCGGGTGCCGATGCCGAGATTTTTGTGATTAACAACCTGACTTCCGAAGGCATTGTGCGCAGTGTCGAACAATTTGCAGGCAAGATTGCCGAGTCGCAAATCATCTTTATTCCCGGCGGTTTCTCGGGCGGTGACGAACCCGACGGTTCGGGCAAATTTATTACGGCGTTCTTCCGCAACGCGGCTATTAAAGAACGCGTAACCGAACTTTTGGACAAACGCGACGGTTTGATGTGCGGTATTTGCAACGGTTTCCAAGCGCTTATCAAATTGGGTTTGGTGCCATACGGCAAAATTATGGATACCGACGAGCATTGCCCGACCTTGACGTTTAACACCATTGGTCGTCACCAATCGCGCATTGTGGCAACACGTGTGGCCACCAACAATTCGCCGTGGCTTTCGGGCACACAAGTGGGCGAAATTTACCACGTGCCGATTTCGCACGGGGAAGGTCGCTTTATTGCCGAACCCGCGGTGCTTGATGCGCTTATTAAAAACGGTCAAATTGCCACGCAGTATGTGGATTTGAACGGCAATGCCACCGACGACGTGCGCTTTAACCCCAACAATTCCATAGCGGCAATCGAGGGCATTGTTTCGCCCGACGGTCGTGTGCTGGGTAAGATGGGTCACTCCGAACGTATCGGCAACGGTCTTTACAAAAACGTTATTGGCAACTACGATATGAAATTGTTTGCTTCTGCGGTGAAATATTTTAAATAAGGGGATAGAATCATGGCTTTTTTATCCGACATTGAAATTGCGCAACAATGCGAAATGAAACCCATTTTGGAAATTGCAAAAAACGCAAAAATTGATGAAAAGTATTTGGAGCCGTACGGCAAGTACAAAGCCAAGGTGGATTTGGCGCTGCTGAACGAAAGTCAACAAGCCGATGGCAAATTGGTGTTGGTGACCGCCATCACCCCCACCCCTGCGGGTGAGGGCAAAACCACCACCACCATTGGTTTGGCAGACGGTTTGCGCCGCATTGGCAAAGGCGTTACCGTGGCATTGCGCGAGCCGTCGCTTGGCCCTGTGTTTGGTGTCAAGGGCGGCGCTGCGGGCGGCGGGTATGCCCAAGTGGTGCCGATGGAAGACATTAACTTGCATTTCACGGGTGACTTCCACGCCATTGGTGCGGCCAACAACTTGCTTGCCGCGTTGCTCGACAACCACATTCAACAAGGCAACGCGTTGCAAATTGACCCCAAACGCATTACGTGGAAACGGTGCGTGGATATGAACGACCGTCAGTTGCGCAACGTGATTGACGGTTTGGGCGGTCGCATGAACGGTGTGCCGCGTGAAGATGGTTTTGACATTACGGTTGCCAGCGAAATTATGGCGGTGTTGTGTCTTGCCAACTCTCTTTCGGATTTGAAAGAACGGTTATCTCGCATTGTGGTGGGTTATACCTATGCCGACGAACCGGTCACTTGCGGACAATTGAAAGCGCAAGGCGCCATGACGGCGTTGCTTAAAGATGCCATGAAACCCAATTTGGTGCAAACGTTGGAAGGTACCCCCGCTTTTGTGCACGGCGGTCCGTTTGCCAACATTGCGCACGGTTGTAACTCGGTGATTGCTACCAAAACGGCTTTGAAAATGGCGGAATATACCATTACCGAAGCGGGCTTTGGTGCTGACCTCGGTGCCGAGAAGTTTTTGGATATTAAATGCCGCATGGCTAACCTGACCCCCAACGCGGTGGTGGTGGTTGCCACGATTCGCGCGCTGAAAATGCACGGTGGCGTGGCCAAAGCGGATTTGGGTGCCGAGAATTTGGAAGCTTTGGAAAAAGGTTTGCCCAACTTGTTGCGCCACGTTTCGAACATTAAAAACGTGTATAAACTGCCGTGTGTGGTGGCGGTCAACCGTTTCCCGACCGATACCGATGCCGAAGTCGCGTGCATTATGGAACAATGCCGCGCACTCGGCGTGAACGTGGTGCTTTCCGACGTGTGGGCCAAAGGCGGCGAAGGCGGCGAAGATTTAGCACGCGAAGTGGTGCGCTTGTGCGAAGAGGAGAAAGGTGATTTCACCTTCTCGTACGACAGCGAAGACAGTTTGGAAGAAAAACTGCACAAAGTGGTCACCAAGGTATACGGCGGTGTGGGTGTGAACTTTACGCCTGCTGCCAAAAAGCAACTCGACAAGTTGGAAAAAATGGGTTGCGGCAATATGCCGGTTTGCGTGGCGAAAACGCAATACAGTTTCTCGGACGACCCGACGTTGCTTGGCGCGCCCGAAGGCTTTGCCGTGACGGTGCGGAATTTGAAAGTTTCTGCCGGCGCAGGATTTGTGGTGGCGCTGACCGGTGATATTATGACCATGCCCGGTTTGCCCAAAGTTCCCGCTGCCGAAAAAATCGACGTGGACGAAAACGGCAAGATTACAGGATTGTTTTAAAGTAATAAACAAAAACGGTACGCAAATTTGCGTACCGTTTTTTTTGTGGTTTGCGGTGCCTCCAAACTGGTGCGGGTTTGTAGGGGCGGCAACCTGCCGCCCGCGGGAAACCGCGCAAACCAAAAACAAATGCGAAAAAATCGCTTAAAGTGTCTTGAAGGTGACTAACCCCTTTATGTTATACTCTCTGTATCAAAAAGCGGGTTGTTTATTAAGCCCCGGGTAACAGGAAGATTTAGACTATACTTATGGGCAAAAGAATGGTATAATACGAAAGGAGAATGAAATTGAGTTTGGAATCAGCAATCGTCGTGGCAACCATAAACGGCGACAGGTTATCACCACAAATCACAAAGAGCCTAAACTATAAGCATTGGATTAGTGTTGAGGATTGGAAGAGGTGCGCTGAGTGTTCAAACAATCATGGGAAGATTTGGTTGGTTGAAGAAATTCCTGCTTTTGAACCACCTATACATCCAAATTGCCGTTGCTTGATTGAATTGATGCAGGCGATCGCAGCCGGAACAGCGACAATCAGCGGCATGAATGGTGCAGATTGGATGTTAATGTTTAAAGAGGGTCTACCGGATTACTACATATCAAAAGAGGATGCCTTGGCAATAGGTTGGAAACTTAGTAAGTGGCCTTCTAATTTCGTGCCCGGCAAAACAATTACAGCGGGTCTTTATAAAAATCTTGATGGTCATCTACCGCAAGCAACGGGAAGAATTTGGCACGAAGCAGACATTAACTATAAAACAGGGAAACGAAACTCCCAAAGAGTTTTATGGTCTAATGACGGATTGATATTTGTTACATACGACCATTATGAAACTTTTTATGAAATCATATAAAAAAGGGTGGAAACACAGATGAAAATAATCGAGTTAGATTTAACAGGGTGCAAATATTTGTCCGAAATTCACGAAAGAATTCGTATTGCGTTTGATTTTCCCGAGTGGTATGGAAAAAATTGGAGCGCTTTTTGGGATTTGCTTTGGAGCGAGTGTGATGCAGACCAAGTTGTTATAAAAGGGGAACATGGTTTGCCAAAAGAGTTTGATATGCCTCTCTCAAAAATGCACGAGGCGTTGGAAGACAATATAAAATTTCGCAAAGACAACAACTTGGAACCGTTTTCGTATAAAATAATTAGTTAGGCTGGCGGGAGCCGAGCCCCCGCCCTACGGTGACCATTTGAGATTTTTCAAAAATTTAAAAGGATTTGTTTTTGTGCGAAAAAGTCAAAGAAAACCACTTGGGGGCACTTGACAACGCGGCTTTTTTGGAGTATACTATTTGACAGTAAATCTTTAAGACGATACGAGATATCGGCAAGATGACATAAAAAGAAAAAAGGGCAAGTTGCGCCCTTGTTTTACCCTGCTGTCAACCTGCCGTTTTTCGGCAGGTTTTTTTGATAAGAAAGGAAGCAAAAATGAACTACACGAACGTAGCGGATTTTCGCAATATGGTAAAAGACACCTTGAACAACAATGTGTTACAAGGCGTTTCTTTTGATTTTTCCGACAACCGCTATTTAGTTTTACCGGCTTTTGCAGATGTGCATGTGCATTTGCGAGAACCGGGTTTTTTTTATAAAGAGAGCATCGAAACCGGCACGGCGGCGGCGGCACACGGCGGGTACACGGCGGTGTGCAGTATGCCGAACCTAAACCCTGTGCCCGACAGTTTGGAGCATTTGCAAGTGCAACTCGACGCGATTGAAAAAACGGCAAGTATCCACGTGTTGCCCTATGGTTCGATTACGGTGGGGCAACAAGGCGAAGAACTTGCCGACATGGCGGCAATGGCGCCGTTTGTGGCAGGGTTTTCTGACGACGGACGCGGCGTACAAAGCGAAGAACTGATGAAACGCGCGATGCTGACCGCCAAAGCGCTTGGCAAACCCATTGTGGCGCATTGCGAGGATAATTCGCTGCTAAACGGCGGGTATATCCACGATGGCGAGTATGCCAAAGCGCATGGACATCGCGGGATTTGCTCGGAAAGTGAGTGGGGTCCGATTGCCAGAGACATTGAACTGGTGCG
>JAZROQ010000047.1:0-2179 GCA_045648765.1 Acutalibacteraceae bacterium | reverse complement strand
CAATTTGGGGACGTTCCCGAGTGCCGCCGGTGGCGGATGCAGCGAGGGATAAGGAGTGGCGCAATAAGGTGTATCGCGAAGTGAATAACGAGTGAGACGACTATATTGCAACAGGACGAGCGCGACCTTCGGGACGAAGGGTTTTCGCGAGAAAAAACGTCCAATTTAAAATTTAATATCTATTTCGGGGTGTGGCTCAGTTTGGGGACGTTACCGAGCGCCGCCGGTGGCGGATGCAGCGAGGGATAAGGAGTGGCGCAATAAGGAGTATTGCGAAGTGAACAACGAGCGAGACGACTATATTGCAACAGGAAGAGCGCGACCTTCGGGACGAAGATTTTTCCGCAAGAAAAAACGTCCAATTCACAATTTAATATTTATTTCGGGGTGTGGCTCAGTTTGGTAGAGCGCTTCGTTCGGGACGAAGAAGTCGGGTGTTCGAATCACCTCACTCCGACCAAAAATAGCAGATAGGCTTTTGCCTACCTGCTATTTTTATGTTGAGTTAAGTTTTTTGCGGTGATTCGAACACCACTCGGCGAAGCCGAACACAATCGGTTGTTCGCAAAGCGAACGCAAGGCAGAGCCTTGCGAATCACCTCACTCCGACCACGGAAGAACAGATAGCATCAGTTATCTGTTCTTTTCTTTTATTGCTTTAGCTGTTGATAGGTGATATAATAATCTCGACAAACTTGAATTTGTTGAACAAAAAAACTATATTATGCTCATTCCTTGACAGTTTGTTGTGTATGTGTTATATTTTAATTGCTATTTGCACTGCATATTAATTTACAGTACAAACTGAACAGACCGTGACAAAAGTCATGGGGTCGGGTCGCATTTGTGACAGTGGAATTTATCATCCACGGGACAGTAAAACCAACTGTTTCGTGGGTGTTTTTTATCAAAAACTCCACATATAATGTGCATTGAGATATTATACAGGAGGATTTTTATGAATTATCAATTCAAACGGGAAGATGTTGACTTTTATTCAAATGGAACAAGATGCAGTGCCTGGCTTTATCTACCCGAATCTGAAAAGAAATGTCCCATAATAGTTATGGCTCACGGCTTGGGCGGTACCCGAGAAATGCGTCTTTATGAGTATGCCGAAAGATTTGCGGCGGCAGGATATGCTTGTTTTCTTTTTGATTACCGTAACTACGGTGCAAGTGACGGCAACAAAAGACAACTTATAAGCGTAAAAATGCAGCTTGAAGACTGGAACACCGCAATAGATTTCATAAAAAAAGACAGCCGTGTTGATACAGATAAGCTGTTGCTTTTCGGTTCATCGTTCAGCGGCGGTCACGTCACATATCTTTCTGCACACAGAAATGATGTTAAGGGTGCTGTTGCTCAATGCCCATACACCGACACTATGGCTACAATTAAGGAAGTAGGGCTTGGCTACATTCTTAAAAGAGTACCTTTTGTTGTTGCCGATGTGCTTTCGTGCATAACAGGTTACCATCCCGTTATGCTCAAGCTCTCCACCTGCACGGGTGAACTTTCATTTATGGAAGCTGACGAGAAAACAACGAACGATTTTATCGGAGATACCGAGTATATAAACGAAGCACCCGCAAGAACATTGCTTGAATTTCTTAAGTATTCACCGGGCAAATACTTCAGTAAAATCACTACTCCGATTTTCGTTGCGGCTTGTTCAAAGGATGACCTTGCACCTGCCGAAAAAACAATAGAGCTTGCAAAGAATGCAAAAAATTTAACCTGCAAAAGATATGATTGCGGTCATTTTCAGATTTACTGCAACGAGTTATTTGAGGAAGCTATCAGCGATTATATTAACTTTTATAATAAGGCAATACAGTAACCCAAATGTGAAAATTCCAATTTGTCGAACTGAACATTTTTACTGCTCTCTTAAGAGGGCAGTTTTTTGTCTGCCGACAGATTGAAAATCGTTCTGTGAGTGTGGTATAATCAATTCGATAAATAAGAATTTAACGAGGTGATTAAAATGATAGATGTTACTACTTGGATGCATAACTTCTTGCAGACATTAAATGAGACTTTCGCAAACCGTGTATGGTTTGTTGGTTTGCAAGGCAGTTATGGCCGTGGTGAAGCAACAGAAACAAGCGACATTGATATTGTTGTAATTTTGGATGAATTATCTGCTATGGACATTCAAACTTATAATAACATG
>JAZROQ010000046.1:0-3787 GCA_045648765.1 Acutalibacteraceae bacterium | reverse complement strand
TCAAAATACAAACTGCGCAACATATACCCGCCGTTTTTGGCGTGCTTGTCCAATTTCAGCAACGGGTCCAACCGTTTGCAAATCAGTTCCTTTTGCGCCGTATCAATCAGATACTTCCATTCGTTTCTGTATCGTTCAGCTTTCGACATAAACGTCCTCCGTCACCTTGCCGTTTCGGTCAATGTAGAAACATTTTGTACCGTAAACCTTGCCAAGTTCCAAAATATAATAGACAAAAGCCACTTGCGTTTTCCCGCTTTCGTTTTGGGCTGTCACGCGCATAAAATACTGTCCGGCGCGCAATTTACCAAACGAAGCGGTGGGTATTCTCAAATCGGTTTGCTTAACAATCGGATTTCTAAAATGGTAATCCCGCGCCAGTTCAAAGGTGTAGGTAATATCCTCCCCGCCAAAATCGTAAGAACTTTCCCATTCCACCGTGTAGCCGTCGCCTTTCTTTTGCGGCGCCCCAATGTAAAACGGCATGGGTTTTTCGAGCGATTCTTTGTAGCGCACATAGTTGTCGGCAATTTCCGCATTAATGCTGTTTGCCACTTTGTCATATTGCGCTGCGGTAAGCCGCGTATAAATCAAATCTCGTCCGGAATAAATGTAAGGTTTCAACAATTTAGCATACGTCTTTACATAAGAATCCACACGTTCTTTGCTCAAATACTCTTTGATATCGTTCACCGCATCGTCAAGCGCTTTGCGATACGTTTCGGATTTCAAGCACCGTTGGAAAAGCACGTTACCCCAATAGTTGCTGACACCGCTTTCCCATTCCTCATAGTCCGTACGACCGGTAATTTTGTATTGGGTACGGCTCAACATACCGTCCATATCCCACGGCAAAATATACCATCGGTCAATGTTTTGCGGACTGTAAATATAAAAGTTACGGCTTTGTGTATCGACGTTGCCCACCATCAACTGAAACGCCATCCAATAAGCAATGTTTTCCAAATCAAAATGCTCGTCCAAAATTTCCTCAATCGGTATGGAATAATCGTTCACCTTTTTGAGCATTTCTATCAACTTGGTATGGTCGTCGTCGCCCTTGATTTCCAAAATTTCTTCAAATTTTTTCAAATCGTACCGCGGGTCGTCTTTTTTCACAATAATATCTTCATATTCGTAAAACTCGCAAAAATTGACCTTGTACAAATGACCGCGGTTGTCCAACCCATGTGCTTTCAAGGCAGTTTTGTTGAGTTGTTCCACCTGCGTATAAATGCCGTAATCTTGGAACTTGCCGTCCCCACCCGCGGTGGTATCCTTGACAAACAAGCGCACAAACGTGGTGCGCAAACTCATCAGTTCGTCCACACCGGTCAGCAAATCAAACGCCATCTTGTTGCGAAACCGCAACCCGTCACCTTGGTGTTTGTTCAAAGCAATGGTGGTTTGTCCGCGCCAATCGCCTTTGTTGTCTTTAATGCTGATTTTGTAGTTTTTTTGCGGATTGCGGCTCGACGATTGACCACGAATCTGCACGGTGCAGTTGGGCGCCACTTGCCCAAACCCCAATTCGCCGGGCACAAGGCCGTTTTTGTCGCCCACTTGCAAAAGCCCCGCCACTTTGTAGCGGTCGACGCCCATGCGGTCGTAATCGTATGCCGAATAGGTGTTCACTTCTTCCCACGTGTGGTCGGTACCTTCCGCCTCGTTGCCGGAAGATACGGTCAAATACATCGTCACAATTTCGGTGTTGTCATACATCTCATACAACAAGTTCTTGTCGCGAATATGAATATCCGCTTCTGTTTGCAGGTCACTCAAATCCACTTTGGTTCCCAAATCGGTGCTTGTCGCTTGTTCCACCGAACAAGCCGACAAACCAAGGCACAGCAACAACGAAAGCGCGCCCAAACCCACTTTTTTCAATCTCATAACGAACCCCTTTCAAACCGTTCTTCCAAAAACAATCCCAACCGCGTAAACATTCCCGAGCGGTCTTCGGCAACCAACGGTTGCACCGACAAAATAAAAAACGGCAATCGTTTGGTAAAATAATCCAACCGCAACGCGGCAACTATCACAAACAACAGCGCGGCAAGCAAAAAGCCAAATCCGTAATAAACATACGGGAAAAGCAACGAAATCAGCGTAAACACCACCGTTGTCGCGGCAAAAATCCCCGTTGTCCAACAAGCCCCTTTGTAATCGGTGAAATACAATAAAATCAACATCAGCATATTGCCAATGGCATATAACCCATACCCCACACACAACGTGCGGAAATACCCGCGCATCACTTCGTTAAACCCAAGCGGCAGCAAATCCAGCAAATAGCCGCCCAGCGCGATACACGCCGCCGTAAACAATAACTGTTTGAGCGACGTATAAAACACTTCGGTTTTCAGCGTACCAAGCATTTCTTTTTCGGATTGCCTAATATCGCCAATGGTACCCTTGTCGTTATATAAACTGTAATGGTTGCGGTATTTGGGATAAAAATTCACTTCCACCGACACCACAAAATTCACCGTTGTCATAAGCGCGGTCATAAAACTGATCAACGCCGGCACGTCGTGCCACGGCGCGCCAAAAAACAAGCCGTGCACGTGCACATTAATATCCGAAAACCACATAATCACCAAATGTGAAAACATGCCGATATTCATAAAAAATCCGGACAACGCCAACGGCAAAAACGCATCGATCCACCGAAAGAACGTAAACGCGCCCAAATCGGTGTGCGGGAAATAGCGGTGAAGCAAAATAACGTCCCAAATCAGCATCACACCATAGCCCACCGAAACCGCAAACAACAACGATTCCACCACCGGAAACTTAAACCACAACAGCAAAGCCCCCAACAAAATCGAAGTGGCAACCGACGTCAAAAACGAAAGGAAAATCCCTTTATAGTCTTTAATAGCGGTCAAAAAGCTCATGGCGTTCCACACAATAATCAGTTCGTTAAACAAAATAAAACACAAAAACCCTTGCATCAGCGTAGCGCCCGAAAACAGCAAAAAGATGCCGTATAACACGCTTCCCGCTGCCATCATCACCACGGTAGATCCCCAAAAAGCAGGCAACACCGCGTGGTTTTTGTCTTCAAACAGCATGTCCGCCACGTAACGCGTGACCACCATCGAAAAAAACGACGACACCGTCACCGAAGCGAGCAACGTATACGTAATCATGCAAATCAGCAATTCCCGCGTGTGCATTCCCACACGAAATCCCATGCACAGCGCCATAATTCCCAACAACAAAATCACGCCGAGCAACATCGGACCCGCGCAAATCACCGTGGCATAACCGTATGCCTTGGCAGTATTCAGAACACCTTTTTTTTGAAACAGTTTTTTCAGTTCAAATCCGATGCCTGCCACTCGTTTTCCACCTCTTTATACAAATCGCGATACTTTGTCAACATAATGTTGTAACGATAATACTCATACGTGCGTTTTTGCCCGATTTCGCCCATTTTAAGCCGCAACTCGCGCGACTCGCACAAAATCTCCATAGCATCGGCAAGCTTGTCACGTTGCATGGGCGGCACAAACAACCCCGCCTTGCCAAACGTGTCGCCCGGTTTGCCGTTTAACAACTCGTTGCAGCATCCCACGTCGGTTGTCACGGCAGGGCGCCGCGCCGCAAACGATTCAAGCACCGAAAGCGGCTGTGCTTCCGAAATACTCGTAAGCAAGGTAAAATCCAACTTTTCAAAATACTCAATAATATTTACACGCCCGGTAAAAATGATTTTGTCTTCCAAATTCAGTTGTTTTACCAAAGCGTAACACTCGTCGGCATATTCTTGGTCGTCCAC
>JAZROQ010000045.1:0-39372 GCA_045648765.1 Acutalibacteraceae bacterium | reverse complement strand
ATTAAATGGTTATCTGTTACTTGTTTTGAAATACGTTGCGGTGACGTGACGGTGGTAAGTGACCCGTTTGTGACAGACAGTGAAAGCACAAGCCTTACTTGGAAATCCATTGAAAACTGCGATATTATCTGCCTGTCTCACGCGCATTTTGACCATATTACGGATATTCCTAAATTACTTAACAAGTTCCACCCGCTTTTGTTGTGCGGCGACCAAACGGCTATGCCGTTGGCAAAATGGCTGAATTACACGCCTTCGCGCATTTATCCGATGTACCCCGATATGGAGTTGGATTTTGACACCGTCAAGATTCGCGCGTTATACGGTCGGCACACCGACCAACACAAAGGATTTAACGATTTGTGTGCGCATTTGTCCACATATCCTTTGTGTGCAAACGACAAGGAAATTGACGCGTTGCAGGGTGTGGGCAGTTTGGACTACCGCAACTTTTTGTTTACCTTGCCAAACGGAACGACCGTTCTGTTGTGGGGCAACGACCCCACCCCCGAACAAAAAAATATTTGCAAAGCGCTTAAACCCGATATTGCCATTATTCAACGTTCAAGTGACTTGGAGGGTGTTAAACAAAAAGCGCGATTTGCCGCTGACATTGGCTGCAAAGTGCTGATACCGCATCACACGGATTTCCCGAGTATCATGCCTCCCGAAATCGTGGAAACGTTCAAAGAGGAGTTTTTGCGATTAGTCCCCGATGGGAAGTTTATAACCCCCGCGCACGGCGAGTGGATTGACTTATAACAAGGTGAACAGTATGACAAAACAAAAGAATTACAAAAAAACACTGACCGCTTGTTATCTTGGCTACGTTACACAAGCGATAACCACCAATTTTACACCGCTTTTGTTTTTGACGTTCAAGCGAACTTACGGACTTACGCTGGAAATGATTGCGTTGATTCCGATGATTTTCTTTTTGACACAGTTTCTTATTGACCTTGCCGCCACCAAATTTGCAGATAAAATCGGATATCGTACCTGTGTTGTCGCATCGCAAGCATTATCGGCTGTCGGTCTTGCTTTGATGGCAATCTTGCCGGAAGTGCTTCCCATCCCCTTTATCGGTATTTTGATTGCGGTGGTACTGTATGCCATGGGAAGCGGACTGGTTGAGGTTTTGTTAAGCCCCATCGTTGAGGCTTGTCCTTTTGAGAACAAAGAGGGAATGATGAGTTTGTTGCATTCGTTCTTTTGTTGGGGTGCTATGGGCGTTATTTTGGGGTCTACGTTCTTTTTTGCCGTGTTTGGCATTGAACATTGGAAGATACTTACTTTCATTTGGGCGTTGGTGCCGTTGTATAACACGTTTAACTTTATTGACTGTCCGATCGAACGGTTGGTGGAAGACGGCCAAAGCATGGGCATTCGCAAACTGCTGAAAACGCCGATTTTTTGGTTGATGATACTGCTTATGGTTTGTTCGGGCGCTTCCGAAGCAACCATGACACAATGGGCATCGGCGTTTACGGAATCGGCGCTTGGCGTTTCAAAAACCGTTGGTGATTTGGCGGGGCCTTGTTTGTTTGTAATGTTTATGGGTATTGCCCGTGTGTTATACGGCAAGTTCAGCGAAAAACTGAATTTGAGCAAGATTATGCTTTTTTGCGGTGCTTTGTGCGTCGGTTGTTATTTATTGGCATCGTTATCGGCATTGCCGATCTTGGGGCTTGCGGGTTGCGCACTGTGCGGTTTGGCTGTCGGTATTATGTGGCCGGGATCTATCAGCATATCCGCCCAAAAGTGCCCCACCGGCGGAACCGCTATGTTTGCTTTTTTGGCATTGGCAGGTGATTTGGGCGCTATGACGAGCCCCACTTTGGTGGGCAGCCTTTCCGAAATGGTGGGCGGTAATCTTAAATTCGGGTTGCTGGTGGCAACGGTATTCCCCGCTCTTTTGGTGATCGGATTAATTGTTTTAAATAAAGCGAAACAATGTTCCAACAAAAAGTAAGCGGGATTTGCGCAGCTATTGTGCTTGTTAGTTTTTGTTTGAGGTAATTGTTTAGGAATGTTTGCTGAAATGATAATGAGGTGAATGCTATGTCTGACAATGTGTTAAATATTTCGTATTCCAAAATATACGGTTTGCCGTATCCGATGAACACAGCCGAGTTATACAAAGAAGCCTGCAAACTTGGGTTTGATGCTATCAAAGGTGATGTTACACCGTGTGCCGACGGCAAACTCATTATGTGCCACGACAATGTGTTTCGTTTGGACGAAAACGGACGTGTGCTCGAACCGTGGATCAAAGAAGGCATCTGCGGGGAAACGTATATCGACAAACTAACCTATGAAGAATGCAAAAATCTGGAATATGCAAGTGAAGCAGCCAAAGAACATTTGGGGTATTACGCGCACGTTGCCGAGTTGGAAGAAATGATTAAAACGTGTCACGAATACGGCAAAATAGCCTATATTACCGTGCGCGACCAACAAATTGAGTGGTGTGTGGACGAAATTTACCGTCTGCTTACCAAATACGATATGGTAAACCACTGTATCATCAATTCCTTTACGCCCGAAACGTTACAAGCTATGCGCCGTAAAGACAAAAACATTCGGCTTTCGCGCGTGTTTGGTCCCGACGAAACAGTAACGAAAGCCGAAATCGACATTTGTGCGGAGCTTGGGAATTGCGCGTTTTGCTTTTTCTCGCTGACGCAGTGCGGGAACACCCAAGACGTATATGACCAATCCAAAGAAGCATTTTTGTATGCCAAAGAAAAAGGCGTGCCGTTACATTTTGCACAAGTGGCCGACAAAAAGTTTTATAACTGGGGATTGGAAAACGGTTTTACCGGATTCCAATGCCTGACCGTAAAAACCTGTTTTTAAGAAGAATGCACCCGATTCCGTGTGGAATCGGGTGCACTTTTTTATTTGTGCGCGGTGAGAAACTCGATAAAGTTTTTGATATTGCCGTAATATTCTTTTTTGGAAAAATAGGCGTACACGGGATATTGCTCGTTAAAGTCGGTGACGTCCAAATTGCAAATGGCCGCAGTGCGGTTGCCCTCTTCCCTTTCTTGACGGGCAACACCAATGCCCATACCGGCGGCGATGAATTTTTCGTAACATTCGATATCGTTGCACATAACCGATATTTTGGGGCTGAATCCCACGCGGTTACACGCTTTTTCTAAAATTTTGTGCATATTACTCTCGGCGCCCATCGAAATGAAGGGTTGGTTACATAAACTGCTCAGTGACCATTTCTTTTGACACAAAGGCGACGTGGCACTGCACACCAACCGCAACCGCATATTGAACAGTTCCACGCGTTCAAAATCGGTGTAAAGGTCCTTTTCGGTATCAATGATGATGTCGTAATCTTGGTAGCGGTCATCGTCGTAGTCAAAAATAGTTTTGAACGTGATGTGAGAATATTTTTGGCTGTATTGTGTAATCCGCTCGGTGATGCGGCGGCGCATACTGCGCACCAAAATTTTGATTTCGCGCGTGTCTTCGGTGTGGGCGGAGATTTCTTCCACCGTTTGCTCTAAATCGTGAAACACCGAACACAAAGTCTGTTGCAGCAAACGACCGTTGGCATTAAGCGAAATGCGATTGCACGTGCGGTCAAACAACTGACAACCAAGTTCCTTTTCCAACCGTTTGATAGATGCCGAAACCGACGTGGTCGGGACCATAAACGTGGTTGCCGTTTTGGTGAAATTTTCGTTTTTGGCGCTTTCGTAAAAATAGCGCAGTTGTAACAATTCCATGCGATCACCTCTGTCAATTTACAGTTTACACCATTTTTAAAAGTATAGCAACACCCATTTACTATATTATTTACGGTTTTGAACTTCCGCTATATACTGTATGGTATGACAAGTAGGAGGTATTAAAAAAATGGAAGCAAAAGTTTTGTTTTTGAACAACGCGGTAATGAGTGACGTGGGCGTGAACGATATGACCGCCGCCGTGCGCGACGTGAAAAAGGCATACGTTCTTAACAAACAAGGTGACGTTATCAACCCCGGCAAATGTGTGTTGCGTTGGGGCAAAACCGTGGAAGATGAAAATGTCTTGGGCAGAATCAACGCCATGCCCGGTTACGTGGGCGGCGAATACAACATGGCGGGTATCAAATGGATTGGCAGCGGACCGATGAACTACAAAAAAGGATTGCCCCGCGCAAGTGTGACCATGGTGCTCAACGACCCCGATACCAAATTGCCGGTTTGTTTTGCCGACGGCACGGCGATCAGCACGGTTCGCACAGGTGCTTCGGGCGGTGTAGCCATTGAGTTACTTGCCAAAACCAATGCCGAAGTAATGACCATTTGCGGCGCGGGTGCGCAAGCACACACACAGCTTCAAGCCGCTGTTTTGGCGCGTCCTTCGATTAATACGGTGTATGTTTATGACATTCGTCCCGAAAACGCCGAACGGTTTGTGGCGATTAACGCCGAAAAACATCCGCAAATTCAGTTTGTGGTAACAAACGACGTGGAAGATGCCACCAAAAAAAGCGATATTATCGACTGTGTTACGTTGGCAACCGAGCCGTTTATCAAGGGTGAGTGGCTCAAAGCGGGTGCGCTTGTGATGAACATGTCGGATTTTGAAGTGGATTATGAATGTGTAAAACGCGCCAACAAAGTGGTGGTGGATTTTTGGGAAAACATTAAACACCGCATGATCAGCACCGTGGCGTTGATGTGGAAAGACGGACTTTTTGCCGACGAACAACTCCACGCCGAACTGGGCGACATTTTGAGCGGCGAAAAATTCCCGCGTGAAAACGACGAAGAGATTATCTATTTTAACGCGGTGGGAGCGGGTATTTTGGATATTGCCGTGGCGGCGCGTTGCTACCACGAAGCGGTTCGCCAAAACAAAGGCATTTGCTTGCCGTTTTGGGAATAAGTGCGGCGTTTTCGGTTGCTTTTTCCCCTTTGATATGGTACAATAAACCAAAACTTTATGATTGGTGGAATTTGCTATGTCAGAAATTTTAGAAATTGTGATGATTGTTAGTTTTGGTGCCTCGTGGCCGATTAACCTGATGAAATCGTACAAATCGCGCACTACCAAAGGAAAATCGCTTTTGTTTTTGTGCCTTATTTTCTTTGGGTATATTGCAGGAATTATTTCCAAATTCTTAAACGAAGCGTATATGGCATCGTTTGCCTCCAAATGGTATGTTTTGTTCTTCTATTTCCTCAATTTGATTATGGTTGGTTCGGATTTGATTTTGTATTTCCGCAATTTGAAATTGGACAAAGAAAATCGGTGATTTGACAATGCAAAAGCTTATTCAGGATATTCGCACAATTACCGAAAGCGTGGGACTTCCCTATTTTGAAATTCACGTGTTTAAAGGGTACGACAACGTGTTTTCTCACGTTGACAAACCCGCCGATTGTGCCGACAAAGACAAAATGTATTTGTATTCTTGCACCAAACCGCTCACGGTGGTGTGTGCATTGCAGTTGGTGGAAGCAGGCAAACTTTCGTTGGATGATTGTGTGTCAAAATATATTCCCGCGTTTGAAAACGCCTTTGTGCTTGACGAAGGCGGTAACAAACAACCGATCGACAAACCCATTACGTTGCGCCATCTGTTGACCATGAGCGCGGGGTTGGATTACCAAAACAGCATCGCACGGACGCTTGAATTTTGCGAACAGAAAGATAACCCTTCCACCGAAGCAATTATAAACGAAATTGCGCGGTATCCGCTGAACTTTATGCCGGGTACGCAGTTTTATTACAGTTTTTGTTTGGACGTGCTCGCACGGGTGGTGGAAGTGGCAAGCGGCATGCTGTTTTCGGACTATGCCGAACAACATGTTTTTAAACCGCTTGGTATGACAAGTTGCGGGTTTCGCGACAACGATCAAAAGCGCATGCTGCCCCAATATACCGTATCCGGTGACAGCATAGTCCTTACCCATCAATACAACGCCATGGTGCCTTCTGACAAGTTTGACAGCGGCGGTGCAGGGCTTATCGGCACGGCGGCAGATTATGCCAAGTTGGGTGTGGCGTTGGCAAACGACGGTTTAGCCGAAAACGGATACCGTTTGTTACGTCCCGAAAGTGTGCTCAAAATGCGCACCCCGCAAATTGATTTTTTGAGTGTGGAAAATTCGTTTACTTGCGTGCAAGGCAGCGATTACAGCTATGGTTTTGGTGTGCGCACACGCACTGTCCCCACCGATTTCGGACTTGGTGTTGGTGAGTTTGGTTGGGACGGCGCTGCGGGTACCTATTTGATGGTAGACCCCATCAAGAACATTTCGATTGTGATGGGTATGCACGTGCTCGTTTGGCCCAACGTTTTTAAAGACAAACATTTGGAAATTGTGAAAAAGGTATACGAAACATTTGATTTTTAGGAGGCAGATAACATGGAAAAGCTTATCGCAGCCGTCGAAAAACACAAACAACTGATTTTGGATACCGAGCGGTATATTTGGAAAAACCCCGAAACCGGTTACAAAGAATTTAAAACCACCGCGTATATGAAAGATGTTTTTGAAAAACTGGGATATACGCTGACAATGGCCGAAGGAATCACCGGTTTTTACACGGTGCTCGACACCGGTAGACCCGGACCCGAAATTTTGGTGTTGGGCGAACTTGACTCGGTCATTTGCCCCGACCACAAAGATGCCGACCCCGAAACAGGTGCCGTGCACTCTTGCGGTCACAACGCGCAATGCGCCGCGTTGGTGGGCGTTGCCGCAGCGCTTAAAGAACCGCACGTATTGGATAAACTGTGCGGCAAAATTAAGTTGTGCGCGGTTCCCGCCGAAGAATTGTTGGAAATCGAGTTCCGCAGCGGGCTTAAAAAGGAAGGAAAAATCAAATATTACGGCGGCAAAGTGGAATTTTTGTACCGCGGATATTTTGACACCACCGACATTGCATTTATGGTACATACCGGTCAAAAATTCGGCATGGGTACCGGCTCGAACGGTTGTTTGAGCAAACAAGTCATTTACAAAGGCTTGTCGGCGCACGCGGGCGGTTCGCCGTGGAATGGTATTAATGCGCTGTATGCCGCCAACTGCGGTTTAAACGCCATTAACGCGATTCGCGAAACGTTCCAAGAAAAAGACCTTGTTCGTGTTCATCCCATTGTTACCGCGGGCGGTGCTATGGTGAACGCCATTCCCGAAACGGTCACGCTGGAAAGTTACGTGCGCGGCAAAACGTTTGAAAGCATTGCCGAAGCCAACAAAAAAGTGAACCGCGCGTTGACCGGTGCCGCACTTTCGCTTGGTGCGAACGTGGAAATTGTGGACGTTTTCGGTTATGCTCCCCGCAACGACGACCAAAACTTGCGCGTCCTCACCGCCAAGGCTGCCGACCTTTCGATTCCCGAATACAACTTTGAATCCACCGACGTTTTCAGCACCGGTAGCACGGATATGGGCGATTTGAGCACCATTATGCCGTCAATCCATCCCCGCTCGGGTGGTGCATGCGGTCGTTCGCACGGCAGCGACTACGAAATCGTTGACCCCATCGCCGCGTGTGTAGCGTGTGCCAAATTGCAAGTTACCATGTTGTACTTGCTCCTTTGCGACGGCGCCAAAGAAGCCAAAAAGGTGATCAAAGAATTCAAGCCTTACTTTGCTTCCAAAGAAGAATACTTCAAAGCGGTAGATGCCTTTGCCAAAGACGGCGACCGCATCACCTATAACGAAGATAACACCGTGGCAACCGTGGATATTCAATAATTTAAAAACACTAAAAAACAGCACCCGATTCTGCAAAGGAATCGGGTGCTATTTATCTTTCCTGCCTATAAAATAATCTGCTGAAACATTATAAAAATCACACAATTTAATTAAATCTTCTATTTTCAGTTCTGCTCTTCCCATTTCAAGATGATTATATCCTTGTTGAGATTTGCTTAACACCTTGGCAACTTGTGCTTGTGTTAAATCGTTATCTTCGCGAAGTTCCCGCATTCTCTCACGATAATCCATAAGACACCACCTTCAACACGATAATATCACACTCACAAATTGAGTATTGACAAATACTCAAAGATTGAGTATAATTATGGTGTTCGATTTTTGTCGAACAAAATAAAGGAGGGGCAATTATGGAAATAAACATTAAAGATTTGATGGAAACTGCTATTGAAGAAATGAAAAACGGTCAACATACCGAAGCATCTAAACACTTTGATTTGGTTGTGGTAAATGATTCAACTAACATTGATGCACCATTCTTTCGTGCCTATTGTAATTGCTACGATATCAAATTGGGTGAAATGTCAAATGCAGCAATAATGTTTACTAACGCTTTTGATCGTTATGTGGATGCTGTAAAAATTTTAAATGACCCTATTGCCGAAAAAGAAAAATTGAATTATGCAGTTTCTTTACTTACCGAACTGGTTTCAATGTACCAATTAAACGCCAAACGAAATATGCTTACAACCCCAAGTATTGGCATTTCAATTTCGACCGCCGCGCTAAAAATGAACACCATGTGTATGACAAAATTAAAAAATGTCGGAGCAGATATATCCAGTGATATTCTTGCTCAAAACGCAACATACGAAAAGTCAAATAATAATACTATGATTCTTTTAATTGCACTTGCAGGCATCGGGGTTGGTCTTTTTATCCTTTGGATGATGTGGGGAGTTGTATTCTAATCCCTACTGTTTTACATGTACCAGTATAAAACCCCCGTATCGTACGATACGGGGGTTTTCCTTTGTCTTTTTGTTTACACAAACGAAAGATATTTGGAAGTGTATTCCGCGTATTTTTCGCGGTAAAAATCGTTGTCGCTGCGCAGGGTTTTGAGCGTTTCGTGCAAGTTCATGTTTTGGTTTTGAGTATCCATCACACAACCCGCAATGTTGGAACAGTGGTCCGAAACACGTTCCATGTTGGTGATAAGGTCACTCCACACAAAGCCCGCTTCGATACCGCATTCGCCCAAACGCAAACGGTCGATATGGCGGGTGCGGAGCAATTCTTTCATGCGGTCGATAACTTGTTCGAGCGGTTCCACAAAATTGGCTTTGGTGGCATCCTCGTCCACAAAGGCTTGGTGCGAAAGGGTGACAATTTCGAGCGTTGCTGCCGAAAGCGACTCCATTTCGCGGTTGGCATCGGCGGTAAACACAATGCCTTTTTCGCGCATTTCTTCTGCCGATTCCAAAACGTTGACCGCGTGGTCGGAAATGCGTTCGAAATCACCAATGGCTTTGAGCAACATAGAGGCCATGGCGCCCTCTTTTTCGTTAAGCTTTTTGGCGCTGAGTTTAACAAGATAAGTGCCGATGATATCTTCGAAATGGTCGGTTTTTTCTTCGGCGTCTTGCACAATTTGTGCTTTTTCCTCGTCGTAGTTCGAAAGGCTTTCAATAGCCGCTTTAAAAGCATTGGTAGCAATGGTTGCCATTTCCAAAGTGAGTTTATGCGCACGTTCCAAAGCAATAGCGGGGGTGGCAAGCAAACGCTCGTCGAGTTCCGACGCTGTTTCGGGGGCTTTGCTGTCGGGAACGAGTTTGTATGCCAGTTTTTCGAGCAAACCCGACATCGGTAGCAAAATGAGCGTACACGCAACGTTGAACACCGAGTGAGCGGTAGCGATGCCCGCAAACGAAGCCGCTTCGTTGAAAAGTGCAGGAGCAAACAGCGCATTAACCAGCGAAAAAGCGACCAAACAAATGACTGTGCCGATAACGTTGAACGACAAGTGAACCAACGCCGCGCGTTTGGCGTTTTTGGTGGTGCCGACCGAAGAAAGGATAGCAGTGATACACGTGCCGATGTTTTGGCCCATAATAATCGGGATAGCCGCGCCGTACGACACCACACCGGTTGCCGCCAAGGCTTGCAAAATACCGACCGAAGCGGAGCTCGATTGAATAACGGCGGTGAGCAACGCACCAACCAACACACCCAAAATGGGGTTTTTGAACAGCAAAAACAGTTCGCCAAAGGCGGGAATATCTTTGAGCCCCGCCACCGCACCGGTCATGGTTTCCATGCCGAACATCAACGTGGCAAAGCCAAGCAACACCACACCAATGTCTTTTTTGCGGTTGCTTTTGGTGAACATGTGAAGCGCAATACCGATAAGCGCCAAAATCGGCGTAAAAGAGGAAGGTTTGAGCAATTGCAACAAAAGACCGCTGCCCGAAATGCCGCTAAGACTCAAAATCCAGGCGGTGACGGTGGTACCTACGTTGGCACCCATGATCACGTGAATGGCTTGGCGCAGTGACATGAGTTTGGAGTTGACAAAACCCACCACCATCACCGTGGTGGCAGAAGAACTTTGGATAACCGCGGTAACGCCCAACCCGGTGAGCAAACCCGTGAGTTTGCCTGTTGTCAGTTTGCCGATCATGGCTTCCAAGCGGTTACCCGCACTACGTTCGAGCGCATCACCCATCAAGTTCATGCCGAACAAGAAAAGCGACAAGCCGCCAACCAATGTGAGTACGTCAAAAATATCCATGCGCACTTCCTCCTTTTGTAATATCCTTGGCTTTTAAATAAAAGCCAAATCAAAATTAGCATACCATTTTTAACAAAAAATGTCAATAGGTTTTCTTTTGTTAATGAGAAAAAGAGCCGCATTGCAATGCAATACGGCTCTTTGAGCAATATACAAAAGATGAATACCCAGCGGTTCTTGTTAATCGTCACCCAAATAAAAGGCGCAGAAAACCACAATGACGGCAGCTATCGAGAAAGCGTATAACAAAAATGACCAAATGGTTGCCGCTGCCATACCTAACAACACCAAAAAAATCCCCAACAGTAATCCTTTTATTGTCGTCATTGTCACATCGACCTCCTATTTGTTGTTACATAAAGTTATGTTTGTACCAAGGCTCCCTATGACGAGGAAACTGCAAAAACCTTTGGTTTTTGACTGAGGGAGAGATAACGAAAGGCAATCCCTGCGTCTCGCATTCGCTCGACGCCTCCCTTTACACAAGGGAGGCTTGCCCCTTTTTATTTACTATACCATCTCTTGACAAATTTTTCAAGGGAATATAAAAAACGAGTTATCCCGCGCGGGGATAACTCGTTTTTGGTGATTCTTAATACATACCGTCCATGCCGGCGGGAGCAGCGGGGGCTGCAGCTACCGGTTCTTTTTTGTCGGCTACCAAGGATTCGGTGGTGAGCACCATAGCGGCAACCGAAGCGGCATTTTGAAGTGCGGAACGCGTTACTTTGGTCGGGTCCACGATACCTGCCGAGAACATGTCGACGTAGTCTTCTTTGGCAAAGTCGAAACCGAAGTTCTTTTTGCCGGCGGCGCGGATTTTATCGATAATTACGCTGCCTTCCAAACCGGCGTTGAGCGCGATTTGGCGAACCGGTTCTTCAATGCCTTTGAGCACGATTTTAACGCCGGTTTTTTCGTCGCCTTCGGTGGATTCGAGCAATTCTTCCAACACAGCAGCGGCATTGATAAGAGCGACACCACCGCCCGCAACCAAGCCTTCTTCCACGGCGGCTTTGGTGGCTGCCAAGGCATCTTCGATGCGGAGTTTCTTTTCTTTCATTTCCACTTCGGTAGCGGCGCCAACTTTGATAACGGCAACACCGCCCGCGAGTTTTGCCAAACGTTCTTGCAATTTTTCGCGGTCGAAGTCGGAAGTGCTGGTTTCGATTTGCGAACGGATTTGAGCCACGCGGGCTTTGATGTATTCGCTGTCCCCGGCACCGTCGACAATGATGGTGTTTTCTTTTTGCACTTTGACTTGGCGGGCACGGCCGAGCATATCAAGCGTGGTGTCTTTGAGGTCCAAACCGACTTCTTCGGAAACCACTTGACCACCTGTTAAGATGGCGATATCTTGCAACATTTCTTTGCGGCGGTCACCAAAGCCGGGGGCTTTGACAGCCACGCAAGTGAAGGTGCCACGCAGTTTGTTGACAATCAAAGTCGAAAGGGCTTCGCCTTCGATGTCTTCGGCAACAATCACCAATTTTTTGCCCGCTTGCAAGATT
The DNA here is from genome assembly GCA_045648765.1 of Acutalibacteraceae bacterium. Taxonomy (GTDB): domain Bacteria; phylum Bacillota; class Clostridia; order Oscillospirales; family Acutalibacteraceae; genus RGIG3009. The sequence continues at coordinate 27,382 of JAZROQ010000045.1, read as the reverse complement.
TGTTCCAAAAGCGGCAAAATGTCTTGAATGTTGGAAATCTTTTTGTCGGTAATCAGCAAGAAGGCATCGTCGATAACCGCTTCCATTTTGTCGGTATCGGTCACCATGTAGGGGGTGATGTAACCACGGTCAAATTGCATGCCTTCCACCACTTCGGTGTAGGTTTCGGCGGTTTTGGATTCTTCCACCGTGATAACGCCGTCGGCCGATACTTTTTCCATGGCTTCGGCAATGAGTTGACCGATGAACGCGTCACCGGCAGAAATGGTGGCGGCGCTGGCAATATCTTCGGAGCCGCTAACTTTTTTGGAGTTGGCTTTGACTTCCGCCACAACCGCATCCACGGCTTTTTGAATGCCGCGTTTAACAACCATGGGGTTGGCACCGGCAGCCACGTTCTTCATACCTTCGCGAATAAGGGCTTGAGCGAGTAAGGTAGCGGTGGTGGTACCGTCACCGGCAACGTCGTTGGTTTTGGTGGAAACTTCTTTGACGAGTTGTGCGCCCATGTTTTCGAACGCGTTGTCAAGTTCCACTTCTTTGGCAATGGTCACACCGTCGTTGGTAATGAGCGGTGCGCCATATTTGCGGTCGAGCACTACGTTACGGCCGCGGGGCCCCAACGTGATTTTTACGGTATTGGCGAGTTGGTCCACACCGGACTGCAAAGCCTTGCGGGCTTCTTCGCCGAATAAAATTTCTTTCGACATAGTAATCTCTCCCTAAATTCTTATTCTACAATTGCCAAAATGTCGTTTTGACGAACGATGGTGTATTCCACGCCGTCCATTTTGACTTCCGTGCCGGCGTATTTGCCGGTAATGACTTTATCGCCCACTTTGACATACATGGTGACTTCTTTGCCTTCCACGTTGCCACCGGGACCTACTGCCACCACTTCGGCTACTTGCGGTTTTTCTTTTGCCGTGCCGGCAAGGATGATGCCGCTTTTGGTGGTTTCTTCTGCTTCGACCATTTTGATGACCACACGGTCAGCCAACGGTTTCATTGTCATAAAAACTCCTCCTTACGAGTTATAAATTACGTTGTTAGCACTCCTTTGAACCGAGTGCTAAATCTTATTATAATCCTTTTTATGGAAAAATCAAGTGGTTATTTGGTATTTTTCGGATATTTCACAATTTTTTAACATGTCATTGGGGAACACAAACGACAGCGCCCCCGGCAACAGTTCGAACGTGACTTGTGTGTCGGCAAAGCATTCGCCATCGACATTGCAAACGGTTGGTTTTTGGGCATAAACCGTCATTTTGGTGCCGCGAAACGATTCGACACCCGCACTTCCCAAATGGTTGCCGCTTTTGTAGCGTTTTAAAAACGGAAACACGTTAAAATGATTTTTGTTAGCGACCAACACAAAATCCAACGATCCGTCGTCGGGTCGCGACTGCGGTGAGCCGTGGTAGCCCCCACCGTAATATTGACCGTTGGCGGCAAGGGCAAACAAATATTTGCCGACACGTTCCACTTTGCCGTTTTCGGTTTCCATGATCACGTGCAATTGTTTGCCGAACGGACTGAAAAAGGTTTGCGCCACTGCCAAGTTATAGGCCATGGGACCACTGACAAACGGCAAGTGTTTATACCGTTTTTGGCGGTTGGCGACGTCGGCATCCATACCGATGGAACACACGTTGAGCGACAGTTTGCCATTGCACAAAATGGCATCGATACGCCGCGCCGTGCCGAGTACCAGTGCTTCCAAGTTTGAAAACCGTTCCGAATCGGGGAAAAAGCGGATAAAGTCGTTGGCAGAACCGCACGGCACACACACCAATTCGGCATTCGCGGCATCGCCGATGCCGGATGCCACTTCCAAAAGCGTGCCGTCGCCGCCGCAGGCATACAAACGCACAGCATCGCCTTTTTGTGCTTCGTATTGCGAAAGTTCGGTGGCGTGGCGCGGATGTGTGGTGGTGTAGACGGTAAATTCCAAGTTGTGTTTTTGGCACACTTGTTCGATGCGAGGGATTAAGTCGAGAGCTTTTTTGTTTTTCCCCGCTGCGGGGTTGAGAATAAAGACGTGACGCATACGGTACATCCCACCTTATTTATAGTACATATACAACTGGCATTTGAGCATGCCGTTATACAGTTTGCGGCGTTTATCGGCAGGTCTGCCGAACAGGGTTTCGAATTCTTCGTCGGGGCTGATGATGGCGTAACTCCACCCTTTTTGGGGAACAAACACTTGACCCATGATGCGATACAAATCACGCGCGGCTTGCACGTCGAGCAACCGTTCGCCATACGGCGGGTTACACAACACGACACCGCTGTCGCCCTCGGGGACAAAGTCGCGCAAGTCGCGCACCGTGGCGCGTACCTCGCCGCCGACACCCGCTTTGGCGGCGTTTTCCACCGTCAAGCGAACCGCTTCGGGGTCGATGTCGCTGCCAACCGCTTGGAGCCCACGGTCGTTTATCACTTGTTCCATGGCGCGGCTGCGTTCTTCACGCCAGACAGAATCCTCAAACCAGTCCCAGTTCATAAACGCGAATTTGCGGCGAATACCCGGAGCAATACGCCGCGCCGCCAATGCCGCTTCGATCAGCAACGTGCCCGACCCGCAGCACGGGTCCACCACTTGGGTTGCTAGACGAGCGCGTGTAACATCGACAATGGCGGCCGCCAACGTTTCTTTTAGGGGGGCGCCGCCGGCATTGGCGCGGTAGCCACGTTTGTGCAAACCGACACCGCTGGTATCGATGAGCAAGGTGACCTCGTTTTTGAGAATGGTGAATTGTATTTGCACGGGGGCTGCTGTTTCTTCAAACCAGCCGATACCATAGTGTTGTTTCAGACGTTCCACAACGGCCTTTTTGACAATGGATTGGCAGTCGGGAATGCTATGTAAATCGGAATTGAGTGACCAACCCTTGACAGGAAATGCCGCTTTTTGACCAACAAAGCGTTCCCACGGCAAAGCGCGAGTGCCTTGAAACAGTTCTTCAAAACTGTGCGCCTTGAAGCTGCCCACCACAATTTGAATACGTTCCGCATAGCGGCTGCCGATGTTGGCGCGCGCCAAAATGTCGGTGCCGCCGCCAAACAACACCCTGCCATTTTGCGGTTGCACGTCCGAAGCGCCCATGCGGCGCAATTCATCACCCAAGATGCCTTCTACGCCGAACAAGCACGGCGCACAAAAAGAAAATTGTTCCATGATACCCTCACAACAGTAAAAAAGCCGTTGCCAATGGGCAACGGCAAAAATGACATTATCCTCTTCTGCTTCGAGAAAAACCGCCGTGTTTGCTATCGAGCGAACGTTTTAAATCTAACATTTTTTCGTCGCTGGTTTGCTTGAAGCGGGACATCATTTCCTCGAAGTTGCCGCTATCGTTTTGGGCGGGTTGCCATTCGAATCCGCCGGGACGACCGGGCGATACCGAACGAGGTGCGCCCCTGCCGGCTGTGCGCGGGGGCGGGTCCATGGCTTTTTTGATAGACAAACTGATTTTGCCGTCTTCGCCGATGCTGAGCACCTTGACTTTGACGGTTTGGTTTTCCGTAACGTGGTCGCGAATTTCTTTGACATATGTGGGAGCAACTTCGGAAATATGTACCATGCCGGTTTTGCCGTCGCCCAGATCCACAAATGCTCCAAATTTGGTAATCCCCGTTACCTTACCTTCTAAACAAGTTCCCACTTCCAACGCCATTGTGCGGAGTTCCCCCTACTACTACTTAAAAAATATTGTTTGAAATCATTCCGGGATTTCTACAAAAACGGTTTCTCCCGGTTTTACCAAGCCTTGTTTGCGGGCTTGTTGTTCCAAATATTCCTCATACCCATCGAGTTTGTCTTGCAACACGGCATTGATTTCTTTGGTTTGGGAAATTTTGCTGTTGAAATCGTCCAATTGTTCTTGACCGCGGTTGAGTTGCAGTTGGATTTGAACAATGGATACCACCACGTACACCGCAAATGCCGCAATGGCAACACGGAGTATGGTGCTTCTTTTCCGTTTCTTTTTGAAAGTTGTCACGTTACAAGACCTCCTTTCGGGCAAAGTTATGCTACGCAATATAACACACAATGATTATACAACAGACTCACTTTGAGTTGCAAGTGTTTTTTTGAATTTTTTTCGGTTTTTTATGGCAAAAATCGAGCCAAAAAACGCTTTTGACTTTTTTGAGAGAAAGGACAGCAAACGCAATAACTGATTTTCGATTTTTTGGGTATGCTTTTCGATGCAGCGCAACAGTTTTAACACAGTTTTTACAAGAAAACTGCCCACCGTGTGACGATAGGCAAAAAAGCCGACAAACAGTCCCAAAAACAAGTACCAACGCAAAAGCCCGCCATTGAGTGCCAACGCAAACAAAAAGACTGCCACCGCCGACGTTAGCGCATAGGTGCAATCTTGCACAAACACGCGAAGCGACGATGGGTGAAGCCAGCAGCGAAGCAGACGAAACACATCGTAATACGCGCCGAGCAAAAAGCCCATGCCGCACGACAAAAACAGTTCGCGCAGTTGCGCCGCATTTTCAAAACCCAACGTCATTAGCGAAACAGCTTTCCGAACACGCCGCCTTTGACACGCGGTTCTGCGTATGACAGGGCGTCAATTTTACCGTCCAGGCTGATGTCACCGGTTTCAATGTTCAGGCGGTTGATATGCAAACCAACGCCTTTGATGGTCAGTTCCCCCAAATCGGTATATACTATCACGGTTTCTTCATCAAAACTGTCGACATCGCGTACACCCGAAACCGACAACGAATGACGGTCGTGCAGACAAAGCGTGTGCGGTAACGTTTCGGGCGTGGTTTGCAGATTTTCTTTCATAATAACAGTCGCCTCCCATTCCCACTATATGGGGATGGGAGGCGCGGTATTACAACAGTTTATAGAGCAATGCCGCATCGTTTTTGGCAACCGTTTCTTGCACACTGACGATTTCGGCTTTGAGTTCGCGCGTGCCAAGTGACACCGAAAGGATGTCCCCTACCTTGACTTCGTACGAGGCGCGCGCGGCCTTGCCGTTAACGAACACCCTGCCGGCATCGCACGCTTCGTTGGCGACGGTACGGCGCTTGATTAGGCGCGATACTTTTAAATATTTATCCAGACGCATAAGATTCCTCTTTCTTTTTTTGGCAGAAAAAAACCGCCCAAAGGGCGGTTTTTGAAAAGACCGATTATTGCACAGCGTCTTTGAACGCTTTGCCGGCTTTGAAAACCGGTTGCTTGGAAGCAGCAATCGTGATGGTTTCTTTGGTGCGGGGATTGCGACCGGTACGAGCAGCGCGAGCGCGTACTTCAAACGTACCGAAGCCTACCAATTGCACTTTATCGCCTTTCGCGACAGCGGCGACGACAGAATCCAACACAGCGGCAACAGCTTTTTCAGCATCTTTTTTGGACAGACCGACTTTTTCGGCAACAGAAGCTACTAATTCGACCTTGTTCATTTTGAAAACCTCCAACAAATTTATATTCCAACGGATAGTCACCCGATTAGAATTCCCCTACATTTTCGAGAGTATACTTATACTACCCTAAACAATATTTTAACACATTGTTCATTTTTTGCAAGGGTTTTTCTTGTTTTTGCGCGGCAAACGCAAAAATTCCACAAAAACAATAAAACTTTGTGATTGTTTTTGTGGAATTTTGACAATTTTTAGCAAAATGTTATGTGTTTTTGATTTCGCACAGACATTCTTCGCAAATGTTTTGACCTTTGAACACCGTTACGTTTTTTGCGTTATTGCAAAAAATGCAGGAAGGTTGGTATTTTTTGAGAATGATTTGATTGTCTTCTACAAAAATTTCCAACGGATCCTTTTCCTCCAAGCCCAATGTGTGACGCAATTCCACAGGCAACACGATGCGGCCCAAATCATCCAGCTTGCGAACGATACCTATAGATTTCATTTTTTCCACTCCTTTCCTATGTCTCCCTTATATTACCACAACTGTAAAATATTGTCAATCCTTTTTTAAAAAATTTTCTTTATGCCGAAAAAATGAAAAGATTGTTGAAAGTGGGAGTAAAAAATGTTATGATGAATTATATATATTTATTAATATAAAAGGATACCGCTATGAGTTACAAACGATGGTTGTTTTCGCAATTGAATAAGGAAGCTGCCGGTGAGTTGGCAGAAGTTTGCGGGTTGGATCCTTTGCTCTGTTTGTTGTTGACCGGGCGCGGGATTACCGACGCGGATACCGCCATGGATTTTTTGATGGGGAACGAGCTTTACTGCGATGCTTTTTCATTTGCCGATATGGACATTGCCGCCGAACGTGTGTGCCGCGCCATTGAAGACGGCGAGTCGATTGCCGTGTACGGTGACTACGATGCCGACGGCGTAACCGCCACGGTGCTTTTGTATTCGTATTTGCGATACCGCGGTGCGAACGTGTGCTACCGTTTGCCGCGACGCGACGAAGGATATGGGTTGCATTGCAGCAACATTGACGAACTTTCCAAAAACGGTGTGCAACTGATTATTACGGTGGACAACGGCATTTCTGCCGCTGACGAAATTGACTATGCCGCAGAGTTGGGAATTGACGTTGTGGTGACCGACCACCATCAACCGCCCGACACGTTACCAAACGCTGTTGCCGTGGTAGACCCGCACCGAAAAGACTGCCCAAGTGAGTTTAAGGATTTTTCGGGTGTTGGCATGGCATTTTGGTTGGTGTGCGCATTGGAAGGTGACCCCGATTGGGCGTTGGAACAATACGCCGATTTGGTAGCACTGGGCACGCTTGCCGACGTGATGCCGTTGCACAGCGATAACCGCGTGTTGGTTCGCCGCGGGTTGCAAAAACTGAACGCGGGAACCAATTTGGGATTGCGCAAATTGCGCGAAATTGCCGGTGCAGCAGAACGGCAGTTTACTGCCACCTCGGTTGCTTTTACGCTCGCGCCGCGCATTAACGCCGCAGGGCGTATGGGAGATCCGTTACAGGCTTTGGCGTTATTGCTTTGCCAAAACGAGGAACAAGCCACCACTTTGGCAACGGCTATCGGTGAAATGAACACTTCGCGCCAACAAACCGAAACCGAAATTATGCAAACGTTGCTTAAACAAATCGATGCCGATTCTGCCCGCTTGGCCGACCGTGTGCTTGTGTTTTGCGGTGAAGGTTGGCACCACGGTGTTTTAGGAATTTTGGCAGCACGGATGCAAGAACGGTTTGGGAAACCGTGTGTGATTTTGTCGTCAGAAAACGGGATTGCCCACGGTTCGGGACGTAGTTTGAACGGGTTTTCGTTATACGAAGCATTGTGCGCTTGTGACGATTGTTTATTGGGCTATGGCGGACACGAATTGGCGGCGGGGCTCACGCTGGAAACCGCACGTGTAGAGGAGTTTCGCAAAGCCATTAATGCGTATGCCGCCACAAAGGAAATGCCCACAGCAACCTTAAACTTGGAATGTCGGCTCAACCCCGCACAGATCACCCCTGCTTTGGCAAATTGTTTGGCAGCGCTTGAACCGTTTGGTGCGGGAAATCCTGTTCCGGCTTTTGCGCTTTGCAACATGACGTTGGAGCGCATCGAAGCAGTGGGCGGCGGCAAACATTTGCGGCTGACGTTATCGCGTGAATCGGCGCGTATAACGGCCATGAAATTTTCTACCACGCCGCAAGAATTTCCGTTTGCGGTTGGTGATATACTGAACATAGCGGTCACTTTGGAAGCGAGTCAGTTTCGCGGGGCAGACAGTGTGACCATACAAATAAAAGACGTGCGACACGCAAACAGCGACCAAGAAGCGTTGATTGCCGCTTTGAGGCAATGCGATGCCGTGATACGGCGAGAAAAAGCAACGGTGACAATGCCGTCCAGAGAAGATACGGTGCATGTTTACCGTTTGTTACAGCGCGGTGCTTTTTGCGGTCCGATTGACGTGTTATGTCACGCTTTGGAGCGTGTGGGTGTAACGCCTGAAAGCACGTTATTATCTTTGCAAATTTTGAGCGAAGCTTCGCTGATTACTTTGAAAAACGAAGGGCATCGCGTGGTTGCCGCTTTATGTGAGGTTAGTCAAAAAACCGATTTGATGCAAACGGAAACAGCACAATTTTTATTAGGTTTGGGGAACGAAATATGCAACACATCCAAAACGATGTAGAATACAAAGAAACCGCCATTGCGGCATTGCGAAAAGCACTTGCCGACAGCGAGAAAAAATACGACATTGCGACCATTGAAAAAGCGGTGGACGTAGCGTGTAAAGCACACGACGGTCAACGCCGTTATTCCGGTGGGGATTACGTGTGCCATCCGTTGAGAGTCGCGTGCATTTTGATTGAGCTCGGCATGGATAACGAAACCATTGTTGCCGCCATTTTGCACGATGTGGTGGAAGACACCGCGTTGGAACTTGCCGATATCACCCGTGAATTTGGCGAAAACATTGCCTTGCTTGTCGACGGTGTGACCAAAATTACCAAAATGCCGTTTAGTACCAAGGAAGAACAGCAAGCCGAAAACGTGCGCAAAATGTTGCTTGCCATGGCAAAGGATATTCGCGTGATTATCATTAAGCTTGCCGACCGCTTGCACAATATGCGAACTTTTTCGGGTTGGGACCCGCAAAAAAGCCGCGACAAAGCGCACGAAACGTTGGATATTTATGCGCCGATTGCGCACCGTTTAGGTATTCGTGCCATTAAAGACGAACTCGAAGATATTTCGTGGCATTTGCTTGACCCCATCGGTTGCGAAGAAATCGAAACCAATTTGAGCATGAAAACCGAAGAGCGTACCGCGTTTTTGGAAAACATTCAAGAACAACTGCGCGAACGGATGACCGAATACGGTGTAAAATCGTATGTTTGCGGTCGCATTAAGAGTGTGCCTGGGATTTACCGTAAAATGTATATGCAAGGACACGCGTTTGACGAAATTTACGACGTCTTTGCCGTGCGCATTATTGTGGACACCGTGACCGATTGTTACAACGTGTTGGGTCTGGTGCACGAAATGTTCCATCCGCTACCCAATCGGTTTAAAGATTACATTTCCACCCCAAAAGCCAACTTGTATCAATCGTTGCACACCACGGTGATCAGCCACGAGAAAATTGCATTTGAAGTGCAAATTCGCACGTGGGATATGCACCACACGGCGGAATACGGTATCGCGGCGCACTGGAAATACAAACTGGGGATTCACAAAAAAGACCGTTTGGAAGAACGTGTGGCGTGGGTGCGGCAGTTTATTGAAAGTCAAAAAGACGTGGACGACGCCGAAGATATTTTGCAATCGATCAAAACCGACTTGTCGTCCGATGACGTGTTTGTGTTTTCACCGCGCGGACGTGTGGTGAGTTTGCCGCGCGGGGCAACGGTGATCGACTTTGCTTATGCCATTCACTCGGGCGTGGGCAACCGTATGGTAGGCGCCAAAGTAGATGGACGTATTGTTTCGATTGACTATCAACTGAAAACCGGCGAAGTGGTGGAAATTTTAACTACCACAGCGCCCGACCACGGACCGAGCCGTGACTGGTTACAACTTGTCAAAACCAGTGAAGCGCGCAACAAAATCCGCGCGTGGTACAAAAAAGAACGGCGCGAAGAAAACATTGAGCAAGGGCGCGAAGAACTTGAGCGCGAACTTGCCCGCAACTTTATTCGACTTTCCGATGCCGACAAAGAAGAATTTTTGTTGGCACAAGCCAAGCGGCAACATTGCGCCTCGGTGGATGATTTTTATGCTGCTATCGGCTACGGCGGTATTTCGCTTTCGCGGTTGATTCCGCGCATGAAAGACGATGCCGCCAAATATGCCCGCGCAGAAGTAACGGCCGAATCGGTTTCTGCGGCGGCAAAACCGCATCGTCATCACAACGGCGGCGTGATTATTGAAAACATGGACAACTGTCTTGTGAAATTCTCGCGTTGCTGCAACCCTGTGCCGGGTGACGAAGTAATTGGGTTTATCACCCGCGGATACGGTGTTTCGGTGCACAAGCGCGACTGTGCCAACGTGCCCGCCGATATCAAGGCCTCTGCCGAGCCCGAACGTTGGGTGAAAGTGCAGTGGGAAACTTCGGTGCGCGAAGAGTTCAAAGCCGATTTGCGCATTGAAGCCAAGCCGCGCGTGGAGTTGCTTGCCAACATCACCTCGCAACTGGCGGGTATGCACGTGATGATTTATGGCATGCAAGTGCGCGAACTGCACGACGGACATTCCGAAATTTTGATTACCGTTGGTGTAAACAGCGTGGCGCACGTGCAAGAAGTGATTACGCGGCTCAGTCGCGTGGGCGGCGTGATTGCCGTGGACCGAAAAGGAGTATAACAAACCATGAAAGCGATTTTTCAAAGAGTACATTCTGCCAAAGTTTCCGTTGACGGAAAAACCGTGGGCGAAATCGGCGAGGGTGTTTTGATTATGTTAGGCGTGGTAGAAGGCGATACCGAAGCCGACGCCGTGTTATTGGCACAAAAAATTGCCAATTTGCGCGTGTTTACCGACGAAAACGACAAGTTGAATTTGTCGCTTTTGAATGTGGGCGGCGAAGCATTGGTGATTTCGAACTTTACGTTGGCGGCAGATTGCTCGCACGGGCGCCGACCGAACTTTTGCAAAGCGGCACGGTCTGATGTGGCGTTTCCGCTGTATGAAAAATTGCAAGAAGAATTGCGTGCTTGCGGGGTGCCCAAAGTGGCAACCGGCATGTTTGGAGAACATATGGTGGTGGAAATGGTGGGAAACGGTCCCATTACCATTCCGCTGAACACCGATGATTGGAAGTAAACGTATGGAGTATTTGCGCTTGCCTGTTGGCAGTTATGAGGCTAACTGCCTTTTGGTGTTTGACAACCAAAAAAACACCGTGGTCATTGACCCCGGCGAAGAACCCACGCGCATTTTGCGTAACATAGAAGAACGCCAATTGACTGTCAAGGCCATTTTGCTGACACATGCACATTTTGACCATATCGGCGCCGTAAAACAGTTGCAAGCGGCAACCGGTGCACCACTGTGGGTGCACGAAGCAGAAGTGCCGGCACTGACAGACCGCCACTTAAATATGATGCCTTTCCCCTACCCGCTTTCTGCCGACCGTGTGTTGCACAACGGCGAAGAAGTGACGGTGGGTGACCTTGTATTTACCGTGTTACACACACCGGGGCACACCGCAGGCAGCGTTTGTTTTTTGTGTGGAGATACGCTGTTTTCGGGCGATACGTTGTTTGCTTGCGGGATCGGGCGCACCGATTTTGCGGGCGGTGACAGCCGCGCAATGTGGAACAGTTTGGAGCGGCTTTCAAAATTGCCGCCGCACACGCGTGTGGTTGCCGGTCACGGCGAAGAAACCACGATTGGCGCGGAATTTAGGTGAGACGATGATTTTTGAGTTATTGGGACACGATTTCCATTTTGAATTACAAAACGTGTGTCGGTTGTTTTTACCGCAGGAGAAAATGACTTGTGTGTACGAGCAAACCGACATAACCGACCAAGCGGTTGTCACCGCTTGTTTGGAAAAAGGCAACGAGCAAACCGACCTTTTTTGTCGGTTGCGGTTAGCGGATTTTGAAAAATCACTCACCGCCACGTTGCCGAACACACACACCGATTATCAAAACGAATGCGAACTTACGTTATGCGAATTGTTATACCGGTTACTTTCGCAAGCGTTTGGTGTGAAACAAGCATGGGGATTGGTGACAGGGGTGCGCCCCGTTAAGTTGTTGCGCCGTTTAATTGCCGAACAAGGCGAAGAAAACGCTTTGCGGTGGATGCGTGAGCGATTGTTGGTCAGTGACAAAAAACTGGATCTGTGCTACACAACGTTACAGGCAGAAAACAAGTTGCTTTCGTTATCGCGCCCCGAATCGTTTAGTTTGTACGTGTCAATTCCTTTTTGCCCGACGCGGTGTGATTATTGCTCGTTTGTTTCGCAAACCGTAACACGCGCGGCATCGTTGATACCCGCTTATGTCGAAAACCTTGCCGAAGAGTTGCGATATACCGCCGCCATTGCCAAAGAACTGGGGCTTCGGTTGGAAACGGTGTATTTTGGCGGCGGTACGCCGACCACGCTTTCGGCCCAACAATTGGGGCTTTTAACAACCGAAATCGAAAAGCATTTTGATTTATCGCACGTGCGCGAATATACGGTGGAAGCGGGGCGCCCCGACACAGTGACCGAAGAAAAATTACGAGTGCTCAAAGCGGCAGGGATTTCGCGCATCAGCATTAACCCCCAAACACTAAACAACGAAGTGTTACAGCACATCGGACGCAAGCATACCGCCGAGCAATTTTACGAAGCATTTGAGCTGGCGCGCCGTTGTGGGCACGACAACATTAACACCGATTTGATTGCGGGATTACCAAGTGACAGCGTGGAAAGTTTTGTGCATACCATGGACGGTATTTTACAGTTGTCACCCGAAAGCGTAACGGTGCATACGTTATCTATGAAGCGTGCTGCAAATCTTAATTTGCAAAAACGCGCCGATTACCGCACCGCCGATGATGCGGCGCAGATGGTGGCACACAGCGCCGAAAGTTTGCCGAAAGCGGGGTATCACCCATATTATCTGTACCGACAAAGCCGCACCGTGGGCAACCAAGAAAACGTCGGTTGGGCAAAGTTGGGCAAAGACGGGCTGTACAACGTGTATATCATGGACGAAACACACACGATTTTGGCTTGCGGTGCCGGTGCGGTTTCTAAACTGAAAAAACCGAACAGTGAATACTTGGAACGGATTTTCAATTACAAATTCCCGTATGAATATAACGATTCGTTGCAGGAAATGCTGAATCGTAAAGACAACGTAAAATCATTTTACGAAAGGATGAGAGCATGAAACCCATCAACAATCCCCGTTCATTAACGGTTGACGGTGTTAACAAGGCTTTGGCAGCCGATGCCGATGCGTTTATCGCCGCAGAAAATGCGCGATATTTTAGCGAGGTGGACGACGTTGCCGCCGTGTTATGCGAGCACATGCCGGGGCGGTGTTTGGTGTTGTTATCGGGTCCGTCCTCGGCGGGAAAAACCACCACGGCGGGGCGTTTGACCGAAGCCTTAAAACGACGCTCTCGAACGGCGCATATTGTATCGCTGGATAATTTTTACCGCGGACTGGGGCAAGCGCCCGTTTTGCCCGACGGCAGTCACGATTATGAATCGGTGGAAGCGCTGGATATGCTCGGTTTGCAACATTGTATGACACAATTGTTAACCGATGGGTGCACCGAGTTGCCGGTTTTTGATTTTCATACCCGCCAACCCGCACCGTATACCGAAAAACTGTGCGTACGCGAAAACGATGTGGTGATTTTTGAGGGAATACACGCGCTAAACCCGATTTTGGAGCAACATTTGCCCCCCGAAAACGTGTTTAAGATTTTCATTAACGTGATGTTGCCGATATACGAAGGTTGGGATAAACTGCTTGCCCGCCGCGATATGCGGTTGGTGCGGCGGCTGTTGCGCGATTATCAGTTCCGCAACAGTTCGATTGAAAACACGTTGGATATGTGGAAACAAGTCGTGCGCGGTGAAAATTTGTATATGTTCCCATTTGTGGACACCGCCGACGTGATTTTTGATACCACCCACGCGTACGAACCCGCCATGCTCGGCCCGAAACTGTTACCGCTCTTGCGCGAAGTTTCGCCCAACAGTGTGCACGCCAAAACTGTGCAACATTTGATTGACGCACTGGAAAAATTTGCACCGGTTTCGGTGGATAAACTGCCTGCCGATTCGTTGCTGTGGGAGTTTGTGGGGAAATAGTTGTTTTTTGAGCAACTATCCGTTATAATGAAATTGTAACTAATTTTTTAGTATAAAAGGAGTGGAAAATATGGCAGCTTGGGAAAAGGTTGTATCGTATGCCAAAGGCGCCGCCGAAACGGTGGGCAAAAAAACCGACGAATGGGTGGAACTGGGAAAAATGAAACTCAAAATTTCCGAGTACCAACGCGAAATTGCCGCCGCTCACGAGGGCTTGGGCCGTTTGGTTTATGACAGCCGCAAAAGCGGTGAATCGGTCGACGATATGATCGACGCTTGTGTGGAACAACTGGATGAATTGCACCACGCATTGGAAGAATTGGAAGAAAAAGTGATGTTTGCCAAAAACGCCGTTCGTTGTGCCAAATGCGGTGCCGCAAACATGAGCACGGCACAATTTTGCAGCCAATGCGGTGAAAAATTAGTATGACCAGTTTTCTTTTCCGTAACGTAACCGTTGTTCGCGCCGACGGCGCTTTATGTCAAAACATCTTTGTGGGGGTGCAGGGGTCTCGCGTGGTATATGTGGACAACGTCCCCCCTATGCAAGAATTTGACGAAGTGATCGACGGTGTCGGCAAAACGCTGACAGCGGGGCTTGTGAACGCGCACACCCACGTGGGAATGTCGCTTATGCGCGGGTATGGCGAAGATATGCCGCTTAACAATTGGTTATTTGACCGCATTTTTCCGTTTGAGGATAAGCTTTGCGGTGAAGCAGTGTTTTGGAGCAGTTTGCTTGGCATTGCCGAAATGATTAAAACCGGTACCACCTCATTTAGCGATATGTATTTCTTTTGCGAAGACACGGTAAAAGCAGTGCTGGAAAGCGGCATCAAGGCCAATATCGGGCGCGGAATTTCGTGCTTTGACGAATCGCAAAAGTTTGCCGATTTGGCGGCATACCGCGACCTGTGCGCCATGATACCCGCTTTTGATGGTGCCGACGACGGACGGTTGCGCATTGACGTGGCCCCCCACGCGGAATACACCACGCGCCCCGATGTTTTGCACGATGCGGCAGACCTTGCCGCAAAGCACCATTTGAGAATGCAAGTGCACGTTTCGGAAACGCGCGACGAGCATTTGGCGTGTGTGGGCAGACACGGCAAAACACCCACAGCGGTGTTGGCACAAGCAGGCGTGCTTTCGCAACCATTGACCGTCGCACACGGCGTGTGGCTGACGGATTCCGACCGCGAACAACTTGCCGAACACGGCGTTACGGTGGCGCACTGCGCCAAAAGTAACCTAAAACTAGGCAGCGGCATTGCCGATATCCCCTCGTTGCAAAAAGCAGGCGTTGCGGTGGCAATTGGTACGGATTCCGCTGCAAGTAACAATTCGCTGAACATGGCAGATGAATTGCGCACGGCGGCTTTGTTGCAAAAAGGCGTGTGCCAAAACCCCACGGTGTTGCCCGCTGAACAAATATGGTATATGGGCACGCGTGCAGGTGCTTTGTCACAAGGGCGCGACGATTGCGGTGACGTGGCAGTGGGTATGCGCGCGGATTTGGTGTTGTGGGATACCAACACGTTGCTCGGGTGCCCCCTTTCGGATATTTTGTACGGCGGTGACACCAACGTTGTATTGACCATGGTCGACGGCAAGGTGCTGTACCGCAACGGGCAGTTTACCACCTTGGATATTGAAAAAATCCGCTGTGAAGCAAAACGATGCGCACAGAACATAAACAGCAAATAAAAAAACAGTCAACGCTTCGCGTTGACTGTTTTTTATTTATTCGTAATCTACCACGTCTACCCAAGAAAGCAAAAATTCGCGTTCGTGGGCGTTGCCTTTGACCGACTGCGAAGCTGCCACAATGGGCATCCATTTTTGAACGTATTGTCTGGCAGTGTTGCTTTTTTTGCAGAACAAGTCAAGATATTTTTTGGCGGTGTCGGTATCGTTGTTCAAGCAGAACAACAAGTACGTGCGCGCCACATCGGCAGAAGCGTTGCCCTGCGTTGCATGAGCCCAATCGAGAACGTACGGTGTGCCGTTGTCGGCAATGATGACGTTGGAAGGGTTGAAATCACCGTGGCAAACCTTGTTGTGCTTGGGCATTCCTTCCAAACGGGTATGCAATTCGTAACGCGTGGTGGCATCCAGTTCGGTGGCAGAGATTTTGCGGTTCATTTTATCTTTGAGTTTGTTGAGCAAGGGACTTTTTTGAGCGTGTACGGTCAATTGCAAATTTACAAACCGTTCCAGATACTCATCCTTTTTGTCAGGATTTTCTTGCATGAGTTGCTCCAACGTTTTGCCTTTGATAAATTCCGATACAATCGCCCATTTGCCGTCTACCATCGTTACTTCCAAAATTTTGGGGATGTTCAATCCTGTTTCTTCAATTCTGGCTTGGTTGAGCGCTTCGTTGAGGACATCGGCTTTGGAAAAATCTTCGTTGAACACTTTGACACAGCGGTCGCCGTTGCGGTAAACCGTCTTGTCTTTTCTTGCAGCAATGATTTCGTCGAATTTCATCGTCTTTTTCCTCCCTTGTTACGCGTTGTGGGCGGCGGTGGGTTTTTCGGTTTCTGTAAAGTGGTTGCCGTAGTACGCGTTGAGATACATTTGTTTGATTTCGCTCATCAGCGGGTAACGGGGGTTAGCGCCGGTGCATTGATCGTCAAACGCTTGTTCCACCATGTCGTCCAAACGCACAAGAAAATCTTGTTCGTCAACACCATAGTCTTTGATGGTGGCTTTGATACCCACGCGCACTTTCAAATCGTTAATGGCTTTGATAAGGTTTTCGAGTTTTTCTTGGTCGTTGTTGCCGCCAAGGCCCAGATAATCGGCAATTTCGGCATAACGCGCCAAGGTGTGCGGATGGTCGTATTGCGAAAAAGTACCCATTTTGGCAGGTGCTTCACACGCGTTAAAGCGAAGAACTTCTTCGATCATCAAGGCGTTGGCAACACCGTGCGGCAAATGATGGAAAGCGCCGAGTTTGTGCGCCATGGAGTGGCAAACGCCGAGGAAAGCATTGGCAAACGCCATACCTGCCATGGTGGCCGCATTTGCCATTTTTTCGCGAGCTTCCACGTCGGTAGCGCCGTTATCGTAAGCGCGGGGCAAATAAGCAAAAATGTTTTTGAGCGCTTGCAACGCCAAACCGTCGGTGTAGTCGGTGGCGAGCATAGCGGCGTAGGCTTCCACCGCGTGGGTGACAGCGTCGATACCCGAAGCAGCGGTCAGACCTTTGGGAGCGCTCATGTGAAAATCGGTGTCGATGATTGCCATGTTCGGCAACAATTCGTAGTCGGCAAGGGGGTATTTGACACCGGTTTCACCGTCGGTGATAACGGCAAAGGGTGTCACTTCCGAGCCGGTACCCGCCGAAGTGGGAACCGCAATGAAATAGGCTTTTTCGCCCATTTTGGGGAACGTGTATACACGTTTGCGAATATCGATAAAGCGCATTGCCATGTCCATAAAATCAGCATCGGGATGTTCATAAAGCACCCACATGATTTTTGCCGCGTCCATGGCGGAACCGCCGCCGAGAGCGATGATGGTATCGGGCTGGAAGGCGGCCATTTGTTTGGCGCCGTCTTGCGCGTTTTTGAGCGTCGGGTCGGGTTGTACATCAAAGAAGGTGGTGTGCGCAATGCCCATTTCGTCGAGTTTGTCGGTGATGGGTTTGGTATAACCGTTTTGATACAAGAACGTATCGGTGACGATGAAGGCTTTTTTGGCACCGCGAACGCTGCGCAGTTCATCCAAAGCGACCGGTAAACAACCTTTTTTGATATACACCTTTTCGGGTGCGCGGAACCACAACATGTTTTCCCTTCTTTCTGCAACGGTTTTGATGTTGAGCAGGTGTTTGACACCCACGTTTTCGGATACCGAGTTGCCGCCCCAAGAACCGCAACCCAACGTCAGCGACGGTGCTAATTTGAAGTTATACAAATCGCCGATACCGCCGTGTGAAGACGGTGTATTCACCAAAATACGGCACGTTTTCATGCGGGAGGTAAACGCGTTGAGTTTTTCGTGTTCGGTTATTTCGTTGAGATAGACGGACGAGGTATGACCAAAGCCGCCGTCTTCCACCAATTTTTCTGCTTTATCAAGTGCTTCGGCAAAATCTTTGGCTTTATACATTGCCAACACGGGCGACAGTTTTTCGTGCGCGAATTCTTCGGACAAATCCACACTTTCCACTTCGCCGATGAGGATTTTGGTACCTTCGGGAACAGAAATGCCCGAAAGTGCCGCAATTTTAGCGGCGGGCTGACCCACGATTTTGGCGTTGAGCGCACCGTTGATAATGATGGTTTTGCGCACTTTTTCGGTTTCGTCGGGCGAAAGGAAATAGCAACCGCGGGTCGCAAATTCTTGCTTGACGGCATCGTAAATGCTTTCGAGCACGATCACCGATTGTTCCGAAGCGCAAATCATGCCGTTATCGAACGTTTTGGAGTGGATAATGGAGTTGACGGCAAGTAAAAGATCGGCGCTGTCGTCGATGATGGCGGGGGTGTTACCCGCGCCGACACCCAAGGCGGGTTTACCACTGGAATACGCGGCTTTGACCATGCCGGGACCACCCGTGGCAAGAATGATGTCGGCTTCTTTCATGACCGTGTTGGTCATTTCGAGCGAGGGGATGTCGATCCAATCGATAATGCCTTGGGGGGCGCCCGCCGCCACCGCTGCTTCCAACACCAGTTTTGCCGCCGCGATGGTGCTTTCTTTTGCCCGCGGATGGGGGCTGATGATGATGGCGTTGCGCGTTTTGAGCGCCAACAAGCATTTGAAGATAGCGGTGGAAGTGGGGTTGGTGGTCGGGATAACGGCCGCAATCACACCGATCGGTTCGGCAATTTTTTTGATACCAAACGCTTTATCTTCTTCGATCACACCGCACGTTTTGATGTTTTTATAGGCGTTATAAATATATTCGGAGGCATAGTTGTTTTTGATAACCTTATCTTCCACAATGCCCATGCCGGTTTCCTCTACCGCCATTTTGGCAAGAGGAATTCGGGCTTTGTTGGCAGCCGATGCCGCCGCCAAGAAAATTTTATCGACTTGTTCTTGCGTGTAGGTGGCAAAGATTTTTTGCGCTTTTTTGGTGCGCGCAATGGCTTCTTCGAGCTTTTCTACACTGTCTACAACAACATACGGTTGGTTTTGCATGGTAGTTCCTCCTTGTTGGGTTGCAAGTTTGTTTTGTTAATATTTTAACAATGTTGTGGGCGGTTGAAAATTCTTTTTTGCGATAATCGGGGTTATCAAAAATGATAACCCTTTTTCTTGGCAAAAAAAGTCCCCTCTTCGTGCGAAGAGGGGGTGTGTTTTTTTACAGATATTTTCGTTTGGCTTCGGAAAGTTCGGCAATGAATTGTCGGTCGAGCGCCGAAAGTTTGTAGCCGTTTTTGTAGATTAAAATGTCTTTGTACACTTTTTTGTTTTCGGGGCATTTTCTTTGGACCAAGTCGTAGCGTTCCAGCAACCGATTCGGCACGGGCGATACCCACATAAACGTTTGAGGGTTGAGGGAGAGCAAATCGAACTGACTGGCGCGTTCAAAAATAAAAATACGGCGGTCGATGTTTTCGGGGAGTTCTTCTTTGACCACCTTGGAAAGCGGCATGGACGGCACGTAAGGGTCGGCGTGTGCGATTTCGATATATGACGTTAAATCTTGAAACGTAATCGTTGGCTTTTGCGCCAAGGGGTTTTCTTTGCTCATAATCAGCGAATAGGTAAACTCGGTGATCAGTTCGTATTGAAAACCTTTTTCTTCTAACATGGAAGTGAAATATTTTTCGTAATGTTCGGCATACCGAATGATGCCCAGTTTGTATTCGTGGTGAAGCATATTACGAAGGGTGCGTTGGGAATTGGTTTCTTTGTAGAAAATCTCTGCTGCATCGTGGGAAAGAGATTTGGAAAAATTGGCAAATGCTTCCGAAATATAACAGGCACGAGGAACCGAAATCGAGAATTTTTGTTTTTGAGGATTGCCCTCTTTGTAAAATTTTTCAACTTCGTCAATTTGACCGAGTATCCCGTTGGCAAAGTTGAGAAACTCCTCCCCTTCGGGCGTCATTTTCATGCCGTTTTGTGTACGATCAAAAATGGTGATGCCCAAATCGGTTTCGAGTTCTTTGATAGAACGGCTTAAATTGGGCACAGCAATCAGCAACACTTCCGACGCTTTGCTGAGCGAACCCGCTTTTGCCACCGCGAGAGCATGCTTCATATGCAACAAATTCAATCGTATCACCCCTTTTTTAAAATAGCGTTTGATTATTTTTTTAAGTAGTCATCAATGGCTTTGGCGGCGGTTTTGCCCGCGCCCATGGCCGAGATAACCGTTGCGGCGCCGGTGACAGCATCGCCGCCGGCATATACGGCGCACCGCGAGGTTAAGCCCTCTTCGTTAACCACAATGCCGCCGCGGGAATTGACTTCTAATCCGTCGGTGGTGGATTTGATAAGAGGGTTAGGCGACGTGCCGATGGACATAATCACGGTATCGACATCCAGCGTAAATTCGCTGCCTTCCACCACGTGGGGGCGGCGTCTGCCGCGTTCGTCCGGTTCGCCGAGTTCCATGTTCACACACGTCATACCCACAACAAATCCGTTTTTGGGGTCGCGCACGTCGTCGGGGTTATGATAGCCGAGAATTTCGGTGGGGTTGCAAAGAAGTTTGAATTCGATGCCTTCTTCCATGGCGTGTTCCACCTCTTCTTTTCGGGCGGGGAGTTCTTCCATGGAGCGACGATACACAACATATACCTTTTCGGCACCCAAACGAAGCGCCGTTCTGGCGGCATCCATTGCCACGTTACCGCCACCGACAACAGCGACTTTGCCGCCTTTCATAATGGGTGTTTCGGGGGTGGCAAGATAAGATTTCATCAAATTGCTGCGCGTTAAAAATTCGTTGGCGGAATACACGCCGCAAAGTGCTTCGCCGGGGATGCCCATAAAGTTGGGAAGCCCCGCACCCGAACCGATAAACACCGCTTCGAAACCTGTTTCAAACAGTTCGTCGACCGTCAGCGTTTTGCCGATAACCACATTGGTTTCGATTTTGACACCGAGTTTTTGAAGTGTTTGGACTTCTTTTGCCACAATGGCTTTGGGAAGACGGAATTCGGGAATGCCGTATACCAACACCCCGCCCGCGGTGTGCAGTGCTTCGAACACGGTGACATCGTACCCTTTTTTGGCAAGGTCACCCGCGCAGGTAAGCCCCGAAGGACCCGAACCAACCACCGCCACTTTGTGACCGTTGCTTTTCGGGCGCAACGGTTCTTCGGTGCAAAAGGTGTTGTGCCAATCGGCAACAAAACGTTCGAGCCTGCCAATGCCGACCGATTCGCCTTTGATGCCGCGCACACACTTGGATTCGCACTGCACCTCTTGCGGACAAACACGACCGCAAACGGCGGGCAGTGACGAGGACCTAGTAATGATTTGGTAGGCGCCTTCAAAATCGCCTTCTTTGATTTTGGCAATAAAGGCGGGAATATGAATTTTGACAGGGCAACCCGAAACACACGGCATATTTTTGCAATCAAGGCAACGCATGGCTTCGTCAATGGCTACCGCTTCGCTGTACCCCAACGCCACTTCGTCAAAATTGTGCGCGCGAACCGCCGCATCTTGCGTGGGCATAACGTTGCGGGTGAGTGACATGTTTGGTTTTGCCATATCAGCGCACCTCCCCTTTGAAAAGGTTGCACGTTTCTTCATACGCGTGGCGTTCAAAGTTCGCATACATTCTGCCCCTTGACATGGCTTCGTCAAAATCGATTTCGTAGCCATTAAAATCGGGGCCGTCAACACACGCGAATTTGGTTACCTTTTTGCCGTCGACGTTCAGTGTCAGGCGGCAACCGCCGCACATGCCTGTGCCGTCGATCATAATGGGGTTCATGGACACGGTAACCGGAGTGCCGAACGGACGTGCCGTTTCGACCACAAATTTCATCATAATCAACGGACCGATGGTGATAATTGCATCGAATTGTTCGCCATTTTCGAGCATCGTTTTAAGCGGCAGGGTAACGTTGCCGTGTTCGCCGTACGAGCCGTCGTCGGTCATGATTTTTAACGTGTCGGAACACGCTTTAAATTCTTCTTCCAAAATAAGCAAATCTTTGTTGCGAAATCCGATAATGGAAGTCACGTTGGCGCCCATGGCGTGCAGCGCTTCGGCAATGGGCAGAGCAATGGCACAACCAACGCCGCCACCGACAATGCACACGTTTTTAAGCCCGTCAAGATGCGTTGCCACACCGAGCGGACCGACAAAATCTTCAATTTGGTCGCCGACTTGTTTTACCGAAAGTTTTTTGGTGGTGGCGCCGACGACTTGAAAAATAATTTTGACCGTGCCGTTTTCTTTATCCACACCGGAAACGGTAAGCGGAATACGCTCGCCTTTTTCATCCACGCGCAAAATGATAAACTGCCCCGGTTTGGCTTTGTTTGCCACCAAAGGCGCTTTGATTTGCAGTTGGACAACCGTGGGGTTGAGCACTTTTTTATCGACAATTGTGTACATTGTTCCCTCTCCGTTCGAAAAAGGTGATGCTGTTGTTATTAAAAAATCAGTATATCACTTTTTTTGCGCAAATGCAACCGATTACCACATTAAAAACACGCCCCGCACACGGTTTGTGTGCGGGGTGGATTGATTTTACACGTTCTTTTTGCGTTTTAAGAAGAGAACAGCAGTGACAATTGCTGCTACCGCAACCACTGCGGCGGCAACGATAATCCACACAAACGACAGTGAAGTTGCATTTGCGGGGGCTTCTTTGATGAACCACAACGAACAGTGGTTGGTGCGAAATACCAGTTCGCCATCTGCCGTTACGGTGCCGCTTCCCTCTTTGACGGCTTTGCCCGCCGCGTTGATGGTGTAGATATCCACCGTTTTGTTGGCAAAGGTTTCATCGTTCACACGGATGGAAATTTCGACTTCGCCCGGTAAATCGCCGTGATGCTCAAAGCTGAACGGGAAAAAGGCTTGTTCGTTGTTGATTTCTTTGAGCACTTCCACGTCTTTGGAATCGACTTGATCACCCAAATGAATGGTCGTATCCAAAGCGGCAGCGTTATCGACGTTGGTCAGTTTATCTGCTGCAAAACTCCATTGATAATCTTGGGCTTGCAACACCAGCGTTTCGCCGTTTTGGACAGCATCGTGAAACACTTGCGCCTCCACGGTTACTTGCTGCGAAATATCGACCGTGACTGTTGGTTGCGCGGTGGTGGCATTGGTGGGTGCGGCGGTTGTCGTATCCTCTGTCAACGGTTGAGTGGTGGTTTCGATATCGAGTGCCGTTGACTGGTGTTCGGTGGTGGTTATCGTGTTGGTCGAAGAAGAAATACCCTCAGACGGTTTTTTCGACGTGGTGGCAATGGGTTTTTGGATTGTTGTTTTGAGCGGTAGATTCATGGTGGTTGTGGTGGGTTTGGCGCCGTACGCAGCAGCGGCAAACTGACAACCCTTTTCTTTTTGCAGTTCGGCAAACACGTTTTCTGTGTCGGTGATATAGCCTTTCAGTTTGTCCATGCCCATCAGCACGTACGCGCTGTCTATGTTTTTGCCGTCATCGGCGTATGTGCAATCGACACCGTACCATTTGCCGTCCAGTTCCACCACGTTCCACGCGTGATTGCAACCGGTGGCAATGTAACTTTTGTAGCCCGCACGTTCCATAAAGCGTTGGAACAAAAACGCAAACGACGAGCAAACCACGTTGGTGCGCACACCTGTCATCAAATCGTGCACACCGTTGATGATATCGTATCCGCCACCGGGCATTTTTTGAAAACCGGCATCCACTTTTTCGCAAATGTATGACGCAATATAACGGATTTTATCAACTTTGCTGTAAGTGGAAACTTTGGAAAGCACAGCATCTAACATGGCATCGGCTTTTTTTAGTTCTTCTTTGGAATCGATATACGAAATTTCGATATCGCCGTAAACCAAATCGTTTTCAAAATCGTGATGATACCCTGTCATGCACACCGTGCTGGTCGCATATTGCTGATAGGTAAAGTACAAGCCTTCCTGTGTATAGTCAAAATTACTGACGTTGCAGTACCAAATGTTATTGGATTCATAATCGGGGAATTTTTTGTAGTCGATATGCACCGGCACAGCGGTCAAGCCGTTATCGATGCCGTAGCGGGCGGCTTTGAAATAATCGTCTTTGCCACCCAAGTTATAATAGGTTTTCCCCTCATATTCGATGGTGGGAATGTTCAGCCCCGCTGCCGATACCGGCAAACAAACCATCAGCAACATTAAAAGTGCCAACAAAACAGCAAATACTTTTTTCATGTTTTTCACGCTCCAACGCACAGTTTTAATTATTATAGCACAAGGTGTTGTGGCAAACAAGCACCAAATCCCGTTCACTTATGTGAACGGGATTTGGTGCGGGTGTTCTTAACGGATTCGAGAAAATAAACATAAAACAACCGACAATCACACATATATTTCTACCGTACCCAATCGGCACATTGGTGTTTTCTAAAACAATAAACTAAAATGTATAATACACCCAAGGACGTATATACAAACCAAGGAGGAAAACACAATGGAAAAATTAGCGAAATTTATTACGGACGAAAGAACGGGACTCCGGTATGAATTATGCGGTGATTATTATATTATTGCCGGTGAAGATGAGCCTGAACGTGAGCCAATCGGTGTGTGGGGGCAACGGCATTTGAGCTATATCAAAAAGCACTGTAAGCTCTTTTACAACAAAATGCTAAGCAAACATGCGTTACATGATTATCTGATCCAACTCGACAGTAACGCAGAAGAAACTTTCAATTTTTTAGTTAAACAAATGGCAGAACGAGAAGGCGTAACCAAACAACTCAAAGCAGAAAATCAAATGGAGTGGGTTGGTCGGATGAATAACATCCGCCAAAGAGCAACAGAAATCGTGAATAGTGAATTAATTTACGCATAAGTTGACAGGGCAAGGAGGAAATTCTCCTTGCCTTGTTTTTGTCATTAGATACTCGGTCTATAATACATAAAAAATAAGAGCCGCGACCACCGCGACTCTTTGATATAAATGTAATAAAGGTTTTATTTGCGTTTCAAGAAACCTTAAATGGAGGGACAAAAACATAAAAAACAGCGAAAAATCACTCTATTGGAACACTTTTTAGAGGGAATATAGAAAAACACAGCTCTTTTTTATAAAGAACTGTGTTTTTTTCGTATGATATATAGCTTTATTATTTATTTTCTTTCCTGCATTGTTCTACAGCTTGCAGAATTTGTGCTGTGGTTAGCGTGTTTCCCCATGTTTTTGATTCTCGCTCTTTTTTAGCACACTCGGCACATATCTGTCCTAGTCCAATTTCATAGTTCTCACGCCAATCAACCGGCATTGAAATAGGAATGCAGGTCAAATTTCCACATATCACACAATGTTCAAACTCTTCTGTAACGGGAGATTTTTCAGTACTTCCTACATCTTTTTTTGACTGTTGATGCGTGACATCCTTTCTAAAAAAACTCAAGATTTTATTGAATATTTTATTTTTCATTTCGTTTCCTCGCTCTTTATTTGGCTTAGCTTTTTGAACGTGTATATCTCTTATCGAGAAGAACGAGAACTATACAGGTTGTACCGCTGATAATCATCATGATGAACCAGAACGTAACATTGCTATCGTCTCCGGTAGGTGGTGCAGTAGTCTGATCGATATAATAGGTGTTTTCAAACCTTGCAACGACAGCATTCACGGCTTTGCCATCCATTGTGATTGTTGAAACAAGCTTATTATCGCCACTTAAAGTAATGGCGATAGAAATATCATACGCTTTGGTATCATAGGTAACACCTATCATGCCGTCATTGGTTTCGAACAGCTTGTATGTATAGGTTTTACCAACATCAGTCGCGGTAAACGGAAGAACAAAGACCGCTTTACCGTTTTCATCCGATTTAAGAGCCATCTTTTCACCGCTTACGGTGTTTTCTAACACAAATTCAAACCCAGCAGGGCCGATTGACGAAACACCGGTATTCTTAACCGTCTTATTCACGTCAATATTCACCGCAATATCATCGGGGTCTGAAACAACAGGGTTAAAGGTGTTATTAAATGTGACATCAACCTTATATTTTCCGTCTTCCTCGGTTACTTTTGCATTCTTTGCGGCGGTTACGGCGGACACTTCTAATTTTCCATCCATATCCACGTCGGTAACTTTAATAGCAAAAGTGTTTACACTCTTATCGTAATCAACATTTTCATGATTACCTTCAGCCTCTGTCATACGGAAATTGTAGGTGCCAACTTTGTCAAATGTAAGCGTCTGTATCAAGTCACTAAAATCAAATTGATTAAAGGCGGTGTTATTCGCATCATAGGTAACGGCTTTTGTGCCAATAACCGTCCAAGTTCTATCGCTCTGCTTTTGTTCTAATGTAAATGAGAAAGTATCTCCACTTTCCCACTCGCGTCCTTCAAGTATCTTTGTACCGACAACGGATACATTAACAGGCTGTACGCTTGCAGGGGTATAGATGTTCACATACTCGAATTTTAAACTGCCGTCTTCTGCTACAATTCCTTCCATAGTGGCTGCACTGTCTTTAACGGTAAAACCGCTGCCATCTTTTTGTATCTCTGTAACGGTTACTTTCGTACCTGCGTCAATCCCTTCAACGGCAAAAGTTTCTCCGGGCTTTAAGGATATTTGAATAGAGCCATTTTTATCGGCGACAATATCTCCTGTTGTGGTTTTAATTGTTGTATTGGCATAAAGCGAACCAAAATCTACCTTGAAATCAAAGACAATATTATCCGGTATCACATATTCATCGCCAAAAGGATGTTCAACGTTCTTACTAATCAAAAGATTACTTATGATGTTATCAAACGGAACAAAAGTGTTTATCAAACTATCTGTTTTCGTCACGATAAAACCAAAGGTGGTATTTACTGTAGAAGTTAGAAGAACTATCAAAGAAACAAGCAACGCTAATCGTCTGAATATTTTGTTTTTTAGCAATGTATTTGCCTCCTTGCAAAAGGGGAAAAGAATCATCAGCAATCAAAAGGTACAACCTCTTCACTATTACTTATTACTTCAAGTTGTACCCTTTGATTACTGCCCATCTGAGAGGGATGGGCAGTGCGAGGTAAAAATGTTTGAAGACAAGACACATTTTATTACCACGCTCACTACAGAGAAGACCTCTGTTGTAAGTAGATTAATACTTCACAAACGGAATTAAGGATAACCATAATCTTCGTCTTTGTCGTATCCAATAACGTCGTTCAGAACCGTCAGTTCTTTTAATTTCGCAATTTATGTATTTAAGTTCGTGAGAAAAGTCGTTGAAGAATGAAACCAAGCCAAACAACAATAAAAAGAGAAAAAATGCGGCAACTATGCCAATGAGCACGTAAAGTGCAGTGTCGGGATTATTTGCTTGTGGCATCGCTATCTCCTGTTTCTTTGACTTTAGGGGTTTCTATGCGGTCATCGGTTCCTGCCATACTGCAGATAGCGCAAATGGCAAATCCAAATATACCGCCTACAATAAGACCTAGAATAAACTGTAACATT
>JAZROQ010000044.1:0-8826 GCA_045648765.1 Acutalibacteraceae bacterium | reverse complement strand
TGATGATGTTATGAATAAACTACCAGATAGATTACCTGATTATAAAATTACACCGTTATCTAAAACACCCTTTACTGTAAAATGTGAGGAACTTCAAGGTTTGAGTATTATACCAAAACTCGGAGAAAAAACAACTTGGGGTTTGTATGATTTTGAAACTAAAAAATGTGATGAGTATTCTGAGGTTAGCGTAATAGGCAAAGCGGAAGTTCACGGTATTGAAGGTGTTGAAATAACGAGCATTCAGCACGATATAAAAAACAATCGAAAAAATGAAAGAGTATTTGTTGCTCAATTGACCGATACACATTGTCGATATCTATCTGAAACTCATCAAGAGAACGATGTAAAAAAGACCATCACATTCCTTGATGGTGAGATTTTTATGAACAATTGGGGTTTTGGTGAAGATAATTGTGGCAACGAAACTGAATTAAAACCCAAGGGTATCATAAACCGTAATGGAAAAAACATTACCAAAACAAGCGATACTGAAGTATTGGATGTTGTGGGGTGTTTCAAGATTGAAATCGGCGAAAAAACTTTCGATACAGTATGTGTAATGGAGTTGGGACATTTTAACAATGCAATTGCAATAGAACAGTATATTGATGAGAACGGAAGAACTATTCTTTGGCGTAGATTCAACCGTGATGATTGGGCAATAAAACGTTATAAAAGGAAATGGAGCGAACAACTCCCCAACAACGAACAACTAATTATTAACGGAGAAACTTATGTTCATTGGTATGATTGCATAACGGACTATATATTATAAGTTCGATAGTTAAAAGTTTGTTGTAAATTAGAATTTGCTGAACAGAAAAAGGTATGCAGAGAATTTTCTGCATACCTTTTGTTATTTCTTTGTAGGTGTGTGCTTGAGCTGGTTTATTCGTTTTGTTCTCTGGCGGTCGCTCGTTGGCATCGTTGCCATCGTGGTACCATCTTCGAGTGTGATTTCTCTGGGTTGGTATATGGTGTCGAGGAGTTCAACAGTTCGCCTTATAAGGTCGGGATTGTTGGTGCTGATGTAATACTTTTTGGTGGTTTCCAGTTTCTTGTGTCCCATCATTTCCATCAGCATTTGCAGGTTCATATTGTTAGCAGCACAATTCGATGCATAGGTGTGGCGGAGTTTGTGGAACTTAAATTCAATACCTAACTCGGTTTTGATTTTTTTAGACCAGTATTTCATAGAATTTACGGTCAGTATTTCGCCATTGCTCTTGCGGTTGATAAAATCGCCCTCGGTGATTTCCGTATTGAGCATTGTGTCAAATACTCTCTCGGTGTTCCTGTATGCTCTGCCCATTGTCTTTTTCTGTTCGCTCTGGGCGGTGTATAGTTCATAAAGGTAGTTGTGCATTACCTTTGGCATATAAACCGTGCGAACACTCGTTAAGGTCTTTACAGGGCATAATTTGAGCATACCGCCCTCATAGTGCATTTGGCGGTTGATGGTGATGGTACTGTTTACCCAGTCTATTGACCGCCATCTAACTGCGAAAACCTCGCTGATTCGCAAACCGCAATACAGACCTAAATAGAAAGCGGTCAGCAGGTTTCCATCTTCGCTTTTGAACAGTTCTTCCATCTGGTATATCTGGTAATCGGTGTATGTTTCAATAGGAACTTCGGATTCTTCAAAATCTGCCTGTGTCATTTCGGGCATCGTTAAACGAGTTCCTCTATCCACAAACATTTTGATGTATCTCTCATATTCAATTTTATCAAGGCGGTAGGCATAACCAAATAGCAGGTAGAAGAACCGCAAAAATCCCTCAACATAAGCATGTTCATAACCGCCTTTGTATTCGTTGTATTCATCACCTATGGAATAAAGTTCGTGCAGGTAGTTTTGTAAATCTGCAAGAGTGATGTTTTTCAGTTCCTTATCACCAAACTTTTTGGATATGTGGTTTTTCCACATACTGTTTTGTTTGGCAAGGGTGGCTGGTGCTTTGTTTAATGCCTCACCAGATGCCATATAATGCTCGTAAATCGCTTTTAACGATGTTTTGGATGTACGTGTATGTTTACCATCTAAATTGTTTCTAAGGCGGTTTTCGTGTTCTAATTTAGCGGTATAGGCCGCCTCTGCGGTTAGGAATGGTTTTCCCTGTGCATCACGGCGACCTGTGGTATCTACCTTGTCGCCGTTGGGTAGTGTGATTTTAATTCGATACTGCCAAGCGGTCTTTCCTTTGTTTAGGGGTGTAACACCTGTGTACTTTTTGCTCATTGTGATTGCTCCTTGACATAAAAGTGTGGTTTCGGTATAATGGAAATGACGAAAATGCAACAATTCCGGAGGCGGTGGATTTTTTGCTGCTTTTCGCAGTTTGTTGCGGTTTTTTCGGTTTTCCTCATATCATTTTTTTACACATTATACACCACCTTTTAGTGTGCGTCAAGGTGTGTAATTTTCAAAAAGTGGCTTAAATACTGGGTTTTTGAGCATTTTTCGTGATGAGGCTCGTCACGTCAAAGCCT
The DNA here is from genome assembly GCA_045648765.1 of Acutalibacteraceae bacterium. GTDB lineage: Bacteria > Bacillota > Clostridia > Oscillospirales > Acutalibacteraceae > RGIG3009. The sequence goes on along the minus strand of JAZROQ010000044.1, from coordinate 6,330 downwards.
TTGAAGGACTGCTTAACAGATACTTCAAATAAGCACATTCGATGGGGAGCCGCCAAACGGCTCCCCATTTTTATATGATGATAACAGGAGGAACTTTATATGTTAAACGAAAAAGTAATCGCCCTGCTTAATGACCAAATTAACAAAGAGTTTTACAGTGCATATTTGTATTTGGATATTGCCAATTACTATATCGACAACGATTTGGACGGTTTTGGCAACTGGTACACCATTCAAGCCCAAGAGGAACGTGACCACGCTTTGTTATTCTTGCGCTATCTGCAAAGCAACGGCGTGAAAGTCACGTTGGAAGCCATTGAAAAACCTGCCGAAGTGTTCGAAAAACATTTGGATCCGTTGCTTGCCGGTGCAAAGCACGAACGCTACGTTACGTCGCTTATTCACAACATCTACGAAGCCGCTTACGACGTAAAAGATTTTCGCACGATGCAATTTTTGGACTGGTTTGTCAAAGAACAGTTGGAAGAAGAAGAAAATGCCGACAAATTGGTAAACAAATATCAACTGTTTGGTGACGACCCCAAGAGTTTGTATTTGTTAGACCAAGAATTGGCCGCACGAGTATACTCTGCACCCAGTCTTGTTTTATAAATTAAGCCCAAGAAAGCACGGATTTTATCCGTGCTTTCTTTTTTTGAAACAAACAGTCTATAAAATTTGGTGAAACGATTGACTTGTTGCGCTTTTTGTGGTATAAATTGAAAAAAGGGCACTTTACCCCGTTGACAAAAAAGGAGTGGATTTACATGGAATACAACAAAGAGTATGCTCATATTCGTGGCTTTAACCTGCACGGCGACTGGTGTACCACCGGTTTGACGGAATGGATAAACTTTGACCCCGAACGGTATCGTATGATGCTAAAAAAAGGGAAAGAAAAATTCCCCGGCATGAACGCGATTCGCATTTGGTTTTCGCTGGATGCTTACCTTGCCGACAGAAAACGTTATTTAGAAGCGATTGCACAAGCAGTCGACATTTTAACCGAAGAAGGCCTTTGGTTTATCCCCACCTACTTTAACGGTTGGTTTGGTGTTCCCTCTTTTGGCGGCTTTGTTCCCGCCAGCCTTACTCCTCAATTTATGCCGATTTACAAAAAATTTATTCAAGCTTCGGTTAAAGCAATTGCCCATTCGGACAAAATTTTGATGCACGATATTTCCAACGAGCCATACAACCTTGTGTTTGGTCGTCGCGGCGGCCCGGAGGGTTATGCCAAAGTTACCGAATTCTTAAAGGAAATGATTTTTGCCGTGCGCGAAATTGACGACCGTAAAATCACCGTGGGTACACAAGCTTATCCGAACCGGAACAACCCTGAGATTTGTGACGTCACCTTGCTTGCACCGTATGTGGACGTTTTCAGCATTCATCCGTATAACGAAACGCACATGCCGTTGGAAGAATTTGACAAAGCGTTCAAGGCACGTATTGATTATATTGAAGAATTCAAAAAACCCTATGTTATCACCGAGTGTGTTTGGGGCACTCCCACCGCTGAAACTCGAAAATATTTCTTGGAAACCGAACTTGCCACTTATAACAAATACGGTGTGGGCTATTTTGTTCACGCATTGTGTACCAGCCCGGTGGCAGACTTGCACCCCGTAGACGAATACGGTGAAGGCAAAGGTTTGTATATGGGCTTTTTGGACAAGGATTTCGAAATTCGCCCCTATCACGATATCTTTAATCAATACGCTTAAAAGAATAAACTAAGGGCACGGAACTTTCGTTCCGTGCCCTCGGTTTTTTTATTTTTTGAGTCCTAATTTTTCTGCCGATTCGTCGCGCATTTTGTATTTGAGAATTTTACCCGCAGCGTTCATCGGGAATTCGTCGACAAACAAGAAATATTTGGGAACTTTGTGGCGAGCAATGGAAGCGTTGCCAAACTCGCGCATCTCCGCTTCGTCGGCGTTGGTGCCTTTGTGGAGAATGATCCACGCGCAGCATTCCTCACCGTATTTTTCGTCGGGAACACCCACCACTTGCACGTCGCGTACTTTAGGGTTGGTTAAATAGAATTCTTCAATTTCGCGGGGGTACAAGTTTTCGCCGCCACGGATGATCATATCTTTTAAACGACCTGTCACTTTGTAATATCCATCGGGGGTGCGCATACAAATATCCCCCGAATGCAACCAACCGTCGGCGTCGATGGCTTGGGCGGTCGCTTCGGGCATTTTGTAATACCCTTTCATAATGTTAAATCCGCGGGCAACAAATTCGCCGCTTTCGCCGTCGGGAAGCTCATCGCCCGTTTCGGGGTCGATGATTTTGCATTCCACGCCCGGGAACGCGCTGCCCACCGTTTCCACACGGTGGTCGAGGTCTTCGTTCACTTCACCCATGGTGCAACCGGGCGAAGCTTCGGTTTGACCGTAAACCGAAATGATTTCGCGCATGTTCATTTCGACACTTGCACGGCGCATCAAATCCGCCGGGCAGTTGGCACCCGCCATAATGCCTGTGCGCATATACGAAAAATCGGTTTTGGCAAAATCAGGGTGGTTAAACATGGCAATAAACATGGTGGGAACACCGTTAAAGCACGTGATGCGCTCGTCGTTTACGCACGAAAGAGAAGATTTGGGTGAAAAATACGGAATCGGGCACAACGTACCGCCGTGAGTCATCATAGAGGTCATCGAAAGCACCATTCCAAAGCAATGGAACATTGGCACTTGAATCATCATACGGTCGGCAGTGGACAAATCCATTCTGTCACCAATGACTTTTCCGTTGTTGACAATGTTGCGGTGCGTAAGCATAACGCCTTTGGGGAAACCCGTGGTTCCCGAAGTGTATTGCATGTTACACACGTCGTCGGGTTTAACAAGCGAAGCTCGACGGCGCACTTCTTCGCGAGGAACAAGCACCGAACGAGAAAGCATTTGCTCCCACGTTAAGCACCCATCCATGGAGAAGCCAACCGTTACCACGTTACGTAAAAACGGCAAGTTTTTGGAATACAACGGTGCCCCCGGTTGAAGGGTTTTGAGTTCGGGGCAAAGTTCCTCGATGATTTCTTTGTAATTGATATCTTTGCAATCTTCAATCATTACCAACGTGTGAGTATCGGATTGTCGAAGCAGATATTCGATTTCGTGGATTTTATAAGCAGTGTTTACGGTCACGAGCACCGCACCGATTTTGGTGGTTGCCCAAAATGTAACGAACCATTGCGGAACGTTGGTTGCCCACACTGCTACGTGGTCACCCGCTTTGACACCAAGCGAAATGAGCGCTGCGGCACATTCATCCACATCACGGCGGAATTGTTCGTATGTGCGGGTATAATCCAAGGTGGGATATTTGAACGCATACTGGTCGGGATACGTTTCGGCCATGGTGTCCAACACTTGCGAAAAAGTGGCATCCACAACATCGTATTTTTTCCACACAAAGGTGCCGGTTTTGGCACGGTTATAATAGGCATGGTCAAATGTCTTTTTTTCGCGGTTAAGTGCCGAAATATAGTTGGTAAAATGGGTAAGAACAATATCGGCATCGCTGATTTCTTCGTTCCACGAAGCGCAAATAAAGCCTTCGTAGTTCAGCGAAGAAAGGGCGTTAAGCAGTTTTTCAACGTCTAAATCGCCTTCGCCAATCAAAACGGTTTTGCCGTCTTTCATGTCACCCAAGCGCACATATTTGATATACGCGCCCAAGTTTTTGATAGTGGTTTCCGCCGTTTCGCCCGCGGCAAAATACGTTCCGCGAACGTTCCACGAAGCACCAATCGCTGCCGAGGCAAAATGGTTGATAATACCCAACACGTTTTCTGTGTTGGAAAGATGCCCCACCGTTTCAAACAACAAGTTAACGTCTGCTGCTTCGGCATTTTTTATGGCAACAGCAAGTTTTTTGTCCAACGTATCCAAGGAAACCTGTTGTTCCAACCGAACAATCACGTTTTGGATCCCCGACGTTGCCGCCATATCGACATATTTTTGAACCAGTTCTGCTGTTATTTCTTCGTTTTCCAACGAGCCGGGCATACGCAATGCACAAACCGAAAGATTGCGGTTTACCAGTTTTCGTTTGGCATCGGCAAGGCGGTCACGGCGCAAAATGCTGTCGTGATGAATGCTGCGTTCTTTGACGGCATCGTATATCTCAAAGCCTTCAAAACCGTAATCATAAGCATAACGACAAACGTCACGAAACGAAGCGCGACTGACGTTTTTCGTCGAAAATGCGATTTTCATATTATGCCTCCTCGAATACGATTTTGTTCAGCGCATTGATATATGCGCGGATACTTGCTGCCACAATATCGGTGGATGTGCCGTTGCCGGAATACAATTTTCCGTTATTGCGCAACCGAACAAGTGCCGAGCCCAACGCTTCCTTACCCTCGGTGACGGATTGCACTTGGAAATCATCCAATTCATAATGATGACCAACACATTGCTCGATGGCGCGAAAAGCAGAGTCAATGGGACCGTCACCGTTGCTGACGCCACAAATGATTTCGTCGTTGCATTTGAGCGTCACTTGCGACATGGAGCTGGCGACATTGCTGCTGGTGGTGGTATAGCTTTCGAAATGATAGGTAGAGGGTGCTTGCATGGCAGAACCGGCAATCACCGCTTCAAATTCTTTAACGCCGACAGCGCCTTTTTTATCACACACCTGCATAAGCGCTTTGTACACGTTACCGACATCGGAATCCGACAATTCGTAGCCGAGCAAAGTGGCTGCTGCGGCAACTTGCGCCACTGTAGAATCGCTATCTAACAAGATTTTGGTTTTTTCGCTCACGGTGTCTTGCGATTCATAGGCTTCGTGGTGAATATTGGCAGACATATCCTCAATCGAGGCATGAATTTTGGTGTTATCCAATTTGATTTCGGCATCAATTTGCGCACCACAAGCGTTAACGGCATCGCAAATTTCACCCGTGAGTAACACGTTTTTGCCTACCATAGCGCACTTAAGACCGTCGGCACCGTTTTTAACAGCGGCAAAAGCTGCTGCCACTGCCATACTGATGCGGTCAGAAACTTGAACGTAAACCGGAACCGAAACAGCTTCTTTCACCTTAGCAACCAATGCGGCAATGTCGTCCGGAGTGGAAACACCTGCATCATCGCAAAGAGTAATCATTTCTGCGCCGTTTGTTGCCGCTTCTTTCGCCGCCGCAACCAAAAAATCCACATCTGCTCGTGTGGCATCCAACGCCGAAAACTCCACATCGGCGCAAACCGCTTTTGCCGCTTTGGTGAGTTCGGCAATTTTTCCGAGCATTTTTTCTTGCTTTACGTGATACGTATATTCCATTTGGATGGTAGAAACGGGAAGCTCGATTTGCAAACGAGAACGTTTAGCATCTTTCACACATTCCCAAGCAGAGGCAAGCTCGTCGGCAGTAAAGCCAACCGGAATTGCCACCACCGCGTTTTGAACATTTTGCGAAATGGTTTTATAAATAATCGTATCTTCGCGAAGCGATTTTATCATCGGTAATTCCACAGCATCCACGCCAATGGCATCGGCACAATTGGCAATGGCCGATTTTTCGCGGAAAAGCAACGATACTGCCCTGTCTTCCGAAAGTTTTTTGAGCGTGATGTCGGTAATGTTAATTCTTTTCATGTTAAAAGCCCCTTTCAAAGGCGTTAGTTTTGCTCGGTTAGGAAAAACAAAACCCGCCTCAAAACGTTTACTTGCTTTGAGACGGGTGTAAACAAACAGTTTCACTCGCGGTACCACTCAAATTGCGGACAAAACGCCCACCACTCTTCGAAGTCGAAAAACTCCTATGCACTGACGTAGCAAACACGGGGCACCCTACACACAAGCGCTTCAAGTTCCCGGCTCGGAAGCGAGAGGACAAGGATACTTCACACACTGATTCGCACCAACCATCAGCTCTCTGAACTGTTTTTCTCCGTGACCATTCTTCGTCACAGCCTTTGATTATTATTTTTTACATTTTACTCTCTGTACAATGTGTTTGTCAAGAGTTTTTTAAAAATTTGTTAACCCTTGAAAAGAAATGAAAACCGTGATATATTGTAAACAGAGATTGTTTGAGGAGGAATTATTATGAAAAAGCTCGTTGCCCTTTGTTTGTGCCTCGTGTTGGTATTCTCTCTCGGCGTTTTCCCGACAAGCGCTGCCGCCAACATCCACGATGAATTTGAATCGTTAGTTTGGTTTGAAATTTACAAATGCCAATACGCGCAACCAAATGGTTTTTCCGCATCTGTCATTTTTGATGAAATGGCGGAGGATTATGCCCAAACGTTAGACATTGATTGGTGGGCGAATAATGCCCCCGTATATGCCGAAGCTTCC
>JAZROQ010000043.1:0-1942 GCA_045648765.1 Acutalibacteraceae bacterium | reverse complement strand
AGTTGACTCCAAGGGCAGATACAACCTCTCCCGTAAAGACGCTCTGCTTGAAATGCAAGCAAACGAAGAAAAGTAAAAATTTACTAAATAAAAATCGTGTCCGAAAACTCGGACACGATTTTTTGTTTGTCTTGGAAAATTATGGATTTATTTGGTATTCATTACGCGCTTTATCATATTTTCGACTATGTTGTTGGTGTTGCTGAGAGTAAACCGGATCTCGGGATGATGCCCCTGCCACACAATAAACAATTCGTGTACAAATGCTTGACCCACCTCTTCCACTCCGGTAAAGTCCAATTCGACCTCTTTGAAGCGTAAGAGCAACTCGCCCAACCGTCTTGCCTCAGAGCGTGAAACCGGACTTCCGTTTGGAAAAACATAAGCAATCGGGATCTGCGTACGAATAAAGCCTGCCTCTACATCCGAAAAGCGATCAAAAACCTGAGTTGTGGTCTTTTTACTGTGATTATCCAGCTCCATATAAACGCCGGTACCGGTTGCCTGCGACAAACCACTGATTTGAGCATCGCGGAAGATGTTTCTGGTAAAGCAGACGCCGTAAGATAAAATGATAAAAGTGTCCATCAAATGAGAGGTAAAGAAAATTCCTTCCCCGGAATGCAGGTGTCTTGCTGTTGTAAACTTTCCGGCAAACAGCAAAGCGACGCATTCGTCCAGTGCCAGATCTTCGTTTTTTTCGTTTTTCATATAACGTTGAATGTTTTTGAAAATGCCGATACCGTTATCGCAAATCCTAACGGCAGTCTTTAGTGCGTTTTGCAAAACAACGACGGAAATAGCAGGTGCCTCCGAGTGTTCTATGGCGTTGTTCATCATTTCGGTGAAGGCGTACCGCCAAGCAGAAAAAACATTTTTTTCAAAACTTACAAAGAATTTTGAAATATCCCGATCAAAAACCCTCGCTTCGTCCAGAGTCCCGTCATTTTTATATTGAAATTTATATTCTTTGGTAGCCAACTGATAGCCTGTGGCGGAGTTGTTACTTTTTTTGATCATTCCGTCCTCACACATAGTTTTTAGATAATTATATGCAGTTGACTTGGAAATATTAAAATTTTCTACGGTTTTTTGGACAATACTTCCATCTTGGTTATCAATTTGCCGGAGCATATATTGCAATATTTGTTCGCGACTTGTATTTTCCATTACTTACACCTCGTTTCCAATATTATTGTACCACAATTCCAAAAAAATTCAATATTATTCCAAAAATATTTTGAAAAATTCCAAAAACAGAAAATTTTAATCGATAAAAAAGAGAAGACTCGTTGTAATAAACGAGACTTCTCTTTTTTGTTTGTTTGAATTTCGTTATGATTCAACGGAAGATGCTTCGAGCAATTTTTGGTCTTCTGCCGAAAGCTCGATGTTTTGCTTTTTCATCAGCGCGTGAAAACTTTTTGTTACACCGGGTATGCAACTGATGCCACAGGTAACAAGACCTGCAAATACTTCCATTGCAATTTTTGAAACGTGTTCGCGGTGTCCTTTCAAGACTTCGGCGCATCTTTCTTTTGAGTTTTCTTCCTGCTTGGAAATTTCGGCAAGCTTTTGAAGTTTTTCTTCATCTGAAAAGGTTTTGCTTTCCATAATCACCTTGCGCATCGTGTCGTATGTATCACTTACTCCTTGGTGCAGTTGTTCAACGCTTCGCGCATGTTTTTCGGGATCGCATGCATCAATCACTTTTGTTGTCAAATTGGAAATGCTTTTGATCAATTCGGGGATGATTTTAAGAAGTGGTGCCATAATTTAATCTCCTATTTATAAAATAACGGTCATGATGGAGTGGGGTTCGAGGGGGAGTTTGGTGCATACGTCTTGGTGGCGGATGATGACGGGCAGTTCTTTATCGTCGGTGTTCATTACCACCAAAACGATGCTGCCGTCGGGGTTTTTAAAGGCAAGGGTGTGCAAA
>JAZROQ010000042.1:0-18550 GCA_045648765.1 Acutalibacteraceae bacterium | reverse complement strand
AAACCGTATTCGGTTATCTTGTTGGACGAAATCGAAAAAGCGCACCCCGACGTTTTGAATATTTTGTTGCAAATATTGGACGAAGGGCGTGTGACAGACGCGCACGGTCGTGTGGTTAATTTTGAAAACACGGTAATTGTGATGACTTCCAACGCGGGTAGTCAGTTCCAAGAAAATTTAATGGGGTTTGGCAAAAGCGATGCGCAGGCTTCGCGCGATAAAGCAACCAAAGCGCTGACAGAGTTTTTACGCCCTGAATTTATCAGTCGAGTAGACGAAGTGGTGTATTTTGCACCTTTGTCAAAAGAGAACTATCAATCCATTGCTGAGCTGATGTTGCAAGAGTTGGTGGCACCGCTGGCTGAACGAGGTGTTACGTTTACATGGTCGGCAGACGTTCCCGCTTATTTGGCAGATAAAGCCTTTGGTGGAAAACGCGGCGCCCGTGATTTAAGAAACGCCATTCGCCGTGAAGTAGAAGATGTCGTTACCATGTATATTGTCAATCATTGTGACGAACCGCTTACAGAGGTAAACTTGCACATTAAAGACGAAAAAATACAATTGGTCACCCAATAAAAAACGCACCGAACAAGTTTCCTTGTTCGGTGCGTTTGGTTTAGTTTGTTAAATTCGATAAATGCTGGATGGGTTCGTAATATTTTCTTTTGATTTGGCAATGTGTTCTTCCGCTTCTGCGGGGTTTTCTACGCTCAAAATCATGAGTGCTTTTCCTTTTTCATGTGAAACGCAGGCGTACATATACTTGATTTCTACATGGTTGTCAGTAAGCGTGGAAAGCGCTTCGCAGAAGCCACCGGGACGGTCTTCAATGGCAACAGCCAACACCGTGGTAACCTTGCCGATAACGCCGTGCTCGGCTAACGCTTTTTTTGCTTTGTGAGGGTCTGTGACAATCATTCGTAAAACGCCGTACTCATCTGTGTCGGCAAGTGACAAAGCCGAAATATCAATGTCGTTTTGTGCCAAAACCTCGGCAATTTCAGAAAGGCGCCCTTTTTTGTTTTCAATAAAAACAGAAATTTGTTCTACTAACATGGTACGAACCCTCCTTATAATTTACGCAAATCAATCACGCGCTTGGCTTTTCCTTCGCTGCGCGCAATGGTTTTTGGATTAACCAAGTGCACACGAACACCAAGTCCCAATGTGGAACGAAGTTTTTCAGTAATGGCTTTTTCGGTTTTCGTAATGCTCTTCAAATCGTCCGTAAACATGCTTTCGCTCATTTCTACGTCCAAATCAAACGTGTCGGTATTGTTTACGCGGTCGATTTTAATAATGTAGTTTGGCGTGATTTCGTCACCGCCAAAATCCAACAAGACCTCTTCGATTTGCGAGGGGAAGACGTTTACACCGCGAATAATCAACATATCATCGCTTCTGCCGCTGGGTTTGTTCATACGGATGTGTGTTCTTCCGCATTTGCAAGGAGCATATTCCAACGAACAAATATCACGAGTGCGATATCGAATCACCGGGAACCCTTCTTTGGAAATGGTGGTAAACACCAGTTCTCCTGTGCTTCCTTCGGGAAGCACTTCGCCGGTATCAGGGTCAATAATTTCGGCAATAAAATTATCTTCCCAAATATGCATACCGCATTGGTATTCACACTCACAAGAAACACCGGGACCGAGAATTTCAGAAAGCCCGTAAATGTCATAGGCTTTAATGCCCAATTTTTCTTCAATTTCGTGGCGCATACTTTCGCTCCACGGTTCGGCACCAAACACGCCTACTTTGAGGGAAAGTTGATCTTTTACGCCGGCTTTTTCAACCTCTTCTGCTAAATACATGGCATACGATGGGGTGCAGCAAATAGCGGTTGCTTTAAAGTCTACCATGGTTTGAATTTGCAAATTGGTGTTGCCCGAAGAAATGGGAATAACGGTAGCACCGATTTTTTCAATACCGGCATGTAACCCAAAACCACCGGTAAACAACCCGTAACCGAACGCCACTTGGAAAATATCTTTTTCTGTCAAGCCAATTCCTTTAAGCATTCGTGCAACGCAGTCACTCCACATATCCAAATCGTTGTCGGTATATCCCACGACAATTCGTTTGCCCGTGGTGCCGCTGGAAGCGTGAACACGGCGGATGTTTTCGAGCGGTTCGGCAAATAAGCCATAAGGGTAGTAATCCCTTAAATCTTGTTTGTACGAAAACGGCAATTTGGAAAGGTCTTCTACACCATGGATGTCCTCGGGTTTTAGCCCTTTTTCGTCCATACGATTGCGAAAACATTCAACGCGCTCATACATTCGTTTTACTTGCCAAACCAAACGTTCACTTTGTAATTTTTTAATGTCATCACGTGACAGGGTTTCTATTTCAGGGCGTAAATAGGGCATCGGGTTTCGTCCTTTCTTATTTTTGATGCTTTCCTAAACTTAAAATAATACCAAGTGCTACGGACAATGCCGCTGCCATCATCACCTGATACTCGGTCGGTAACAAAAAGGTGATGGTGTGTGCGGGAATCCAAAACAGCGGAACGGTTTTAAAAAGAGTGAACCGTACAAATGTTGTCCAATCAATACCGGAAATTACCGCAGACAAAGGAGCCGGTTGGTTGGCGGATTTTAGTTCGAGCAATTTGTCGGTGCATTTGTGGACCGCCATAAAGGTGGGGCCAAATGTTGTGTTCATCATAACGCTGGTGTATAACGCTTTTAAAAACACGCTGTTCCCACCCGGTAAGAGCGATTGTTCCATCAAAGAGAGGGCGGCAAAGGAATACACTTTCATCATAAAGGTTATCCAAATGCCGATAAATCCCCAAATAATAAATCGCCAAACAACTTTTACGGGAACTGTCGGAGCTTTGTTTGCAATGGTCGCGGCAAGTAATTCGCCTGCTGTAGCAAGTAAAGCAAACTTGACAAATCCCATACCGTAGGGGTGTGCAGATGAAAGGCTTTTAAAAATTTCTCTGCTTGGTTCAACAATCAGCACCGCCGCAAAAACGCCAATGGCAAAAACAATATATAAGATAGTAAACAGATTTTTTGCAGATTGTTTCATGCTATCATCCCTTATACGTGTAACCAAGTTCAAAGGCTTTAAGGTTCAATTCTAAAAACTTTTCAGGAACCGTTTGCTTAATAACCTCAATCCATGTTTCTTTGTCGATGTTTGTGCTTTGCGCCAAAATGCCAATCAATACTACGTTTACCGCTTTGGGGGAACCGGCTTGCAAACTCAGTGCCAATGCATCTACGGCAGTAACGTCCGTTACTTTTGATAATTTATCCACAATTTCTTGCGGATAAGTGGCAGCACCGGTAATCACCGGCATAGGAGCGATAGCTCTGTCGTTCAAAATGATCTTTCCGCCTTTTTTTAGAAAGGGGAGAGCACGCAGGGCTTCCAAACGTTCGAAGGCCAAAATGATGTCTGCTTCGCCCTTGTCAATGATGGGGGAATATACCGTTTCGCCGTATTTGACATACGTCACCACACTGCCGCCACGCTGGCTCATACCGTGTACTTCCGAAACTTTAACATCGTACCCTGCGCGGATGACGGCATTGCCGAGAATGCGACTGGCTAAAAGTGTTCCTTGACCGCCGACACCGACAATCATAATATTTTTAGTAGTCATTATTCTTCCTCCTTGCCAATGGCTTTAAAGGGGCAAACGCCGATACAAAGGCCACATCCGTTACATTGTGTGGGATCAATGGTTGCTTTGCCGTTTTCAAAAACAATGGCAGGGCAACCAAGCTTCATACATTTTTTGCATCCGCGACAAGCGTCGTGAGAAACGGTGCAATGACCGCTGTATTTAACGGTTTTCAGCAATGCACAAGGACGCGAGGCAATAATAACCGAGGGCTCATCGGCTTGCAATTCTTCTCTAACTGCTTTTTCAAAACCGACCAAATCAAACGGATCTTCCACGCGTACACGGTCAACGCCGACAGCATGGCACAAAGCTTCCAAATCCACTTGGCGGGTTGGTTCTTTGCGAATGGTAAGTCCCGTGGTGGGGTTGTCTTGGTGACCGGTCATACCGGTGATGGAGTTGTCCAAAATAATAACCGTGTTATTACCTTTGTTGTAGACAATATCAATTAAACCTGTGATACCGGAGTGAATAAATGTTGAGTCACCGATTACCGAAACCAGTTTTTCTGAAAACTCTTTTCCTCTGGCTTTGACCATACCGTGTGCAGCGCTGACCGAAGCCCCCATGCAAATGGTGGTATCAACGCTGGAAAGGGGAGCAACAGCGCCAAGCGTATAACAACCGATATCCCCCGAAACGGTAACGCCAAGTTTGGAAAGAACGTAGAAAGTTCCACGGTGAGGACACCCGGCGCACATAACAGGCGGACGCACGGGTACTTGTTCGTCCAAAGAGAAAACGTCAACGGTTTCGTTGAGTATAGCGTTTCGAATTTGGTTTTGGCTGTATTCACCCAACAACGAGAACGTGTCCTTGCCTTTGACTGTAATACCAAGCCCCTTGACAAATTCTTCGATAAACGGGTCGAGTTCTTCCAAAACGTACAGTTCATCTACGTTGTCAGCAAAATCCGCAATGAGTTTTTTCGGCAAGGGATAAACCATGCCCAACTTTAAGTAGTTAACAGTGTCACCCAAAGCTTCTTTGGCATACATGTAAGAAATACCGGAAGTGATAACACCAATCTTGCTACCGTTATCTTCCACGCGGTTGAGTTGACACGTTTCGGCAAATTCTGCCAACGCTGTTTCGCGTTTTTCAACCTCAACGTGTTTTAGTACCGCGTTGGCGGGCATCATTACATTTTTTCGAATGTTTTTTTCATAGGGTTTTACTTCTGCCGTTTGCGGTTCGCACAAATCCACCATGCTCTGCGAGTGCGAAACACGGGTGGAAAGACGCACGAAAAACGGAACATCGAACTGTTCGCTCAATTCAAAAGCAAGTTTGGTAAACTCTTTGCATTCAGCCGAATCCGAAGGTTCGAGCATCGGGATTTTAGATGCTTTTGCATAATGACGCGAATCTTGTTCGTTTTGTGAAGAATGCATACCGGGATCATCTGCTACGCACAATACCAAACCACCGTTTACGCCTATGTAACTTACGGTAAACACAGGGTCTGCCATAACATTAAGACCCACGTGCTTCATACAACTCATGGCACGTCCACCGGCAATAGAAGCGCCGATAGCCGCCTCTGCTGCCACTTTTTCATTGGGTGCCCATTCCACATAAACATCTTTGTATTGCACCATAGCTTCGGTGATCTCGGTGCTGGGAGTGCCGGGGTATGAGGAAACAACATGTACCCCCGCCTCGTAAGCGCCGCGGGCAACGGCGTCGTTGCCAAGCATTAATTTTTTCATCATAGGTAGCCTCGCTTTTTATAATTCGTTTTCTTTTGCCACAAGTCCTTCGGCGCTGTATAATTTGCGCAGCTTTGGTTTTTCGATTTTGCCGGTGGGGTTTCTCGGGACATCGGCAAAAATAATTTTTCGCGGACGTTTGTAGCGGGGGAGATCTAAACAAAAATCAACAATGTCTTCTTCCGTCAAGGTGATACCGTCTTTCACTTGAATAACTGCTGCGGCAATTTCACCTAATCGACGGTCAGCCAGTCCAATGACTGCCGCGTCGCTGATACTGTCGTGTTTACGCAAAAAATCTTCAATCTGAACGGGATAAATGTTTTCACCGCCCGAGATGATAACGTCTTTTTTGCGGTCAACAAGGTAAATAAAACCATCATCGTCTTCCATTGCCATGTCACCGGTGAAAAGCCAACCGTTTTCCAACACTTCGTTGGTGGCTTCTTCATCTTTGTAATAGCACTTCATAACGCCGTCGCCTTTAACGGCAAGTTCTCCCACTTCGTTTTTTCCAAGCGGTTTGCGGTGCTCGTCTACAATCATAGTTCGCCAACCAAAGCCTGCCTTGCCGATAGCACCGACACGGTCAATGTTTTCAATTCCCAAATGCACACAACCGGGACCGATAGACTCACTTAACCCGTAGTTGGTATCGTATTGATGATGGGGGAAAACACTTTTCCAGCGCTTGATAAGGCTGGGCGGGACCGGTTGAGCACCAATGTGCATCAACCGCCACTGCGAAAGCTCGTAATCAGAAATGTCGATATCTCCGCGGTCAATGGCATCCAAAATATCTTGTGCCCACGGCACCAACAACCAAACAATAGTGCATTTTTCTTCCGAAGCAGCATCCAAAATCCACTTTGGTTCCGTGCCTTTAAGCAAAACGGCTTTGGCGCCTACCATCAAACTGCCAAACCAGTGCATTTTTGCGCCGGTATGGTACAGCGGCGGGATGCACAAAAACACATCATCTTTGGTTTGCCCATGGTGATTTTGTTCGGTTTGAGCAGAATGCATCAGCGCTTTGTGCGTGTGCAAGATAGCTTTGGGGAAGCCCGTAGTGCCTGACGAAAAATAGATAGCGGCATCATCGCTGTCTTGAATGTTGATTTTGGGGTTTTTGGAACTGCAATAGGTGACTAATTTATCGTAACTTTCCGCGTATGCAGGACAATCTTCACCAACGTATATCCACATTTTAATTTTTTTGACTTTGTGGCAAATTTCTTCCACGCGGCCAACAAATTCCGGACCAAACACAATGTATTCGGCATCGGCTTTTTCCAAGCAATATTTGATTTCATCCGACGTATATCGGAAATTAAGAGGAACAGCAATTGCACCGCATTTAAGAATACCAAAATAAATCGGCAACCATTCCAAACAGTTCATAAGCAGAATGGCAACTTTTTCACCTTTTTTAATACCACGCGATAAAAGCAGGTTCGCAAAACGGTTGGAGCGTTTTTCAAATTCTCCCCACGTGATTTCGTGACGATATGTTTCGGCAGCAGTAGCTTGCATAAGTGAAAACTCACGCCACGTCATATTTCTGTTGTCTTCCAGTTTGGGGTTGATTTCTACCAAACTAACGTCGTTGGGATAAAAATCGGCGTTTTTGGTCAGAATTTCGGTAATAGGCATACGAGACAAATCCTTTCTTTTTCAGGGAACAAAAAAAAGCCCCCTGAACGACTGTCAGAGGGCGGGGAAACCGCGGTACCACCTCAATTTATCTTTTCCTCGCGAAAAAGACCTTGCAAGTGAAACGAATTCACTTAAAGGCTATAACGTGCCTTTGATACGGCGGCTTTTTATCCGTTTGGACCACCAAGCCGCAACTAACGAAAGGGTAATTCGTTTTATACCGTCCGCCGTTTTGCACCACCCAACGGCTCTCTGAGGATACGTTTTATAAAACTACTGTGCTTTCGCTAAACGTCATTAAATTCTTTCTCAAAATTATACTATATTTTTTAAGCTTAATCAAGTCTTTTTTGCAAAAACCATCGTTATTTGACAAAAATTACTTATTTAATAAATAAAACCCGATGTTCAAATAGGTGGCAAATAAAATCCAAAGCAAATAAGGAATCATCAAATAAAACGCGGGAACAGAAATTTTACGAAACTCTGCCATAGTAAGCGCTACAACTGCTACTAACAGCAAAATCCAAAAGAAAGCAAATAACCGCCATTCTAAACCAAAAAAGAACACCGGCCATAACACGTTTATAACGACTTGCAATAAATATAGACGCAAAGGCACCCCACGGTCGATATCGTTACTAACAAACACTAAATACGCGGCAAACGACATGGCAGCATACAAAATTGACCACACAACGGGGAAAAGCCAAGCAGGTGGTGTCAAAGGCGGTTTGTTTAATTCATCCAGATTAAAGCCCCCGCTCAACAGCGTACCTAACCCCGCCAAAATAAAGGTGTATAGTAAAAAGAACAACAACACCTTCCAATCGATTTTTTTGACGTTCATTTCATCATCTCCTTGGTAGATAGTATTCCCGCAGGCCAAAGAATATGAGAAAATAAAACGCTGTTATGGTGAACATAACAGCGTTTTGAAAAATCTTATAACGTTTTTGCCAGTTCTTTTATGTAGGCAGCAAAATCTGCGCCGACCTCACTGTGCTTTAAGGCAACTTCGCACGTGGCTTGTAAAATGCCTAATTTGTTCCCCATGTCGTAACGTTTGCCGGTGAAGTCCACGCCTGTCATACCAACAGAGCGAGACAAGGTTTTCATGGCATCGGTTAATTGGATTTCGCCACCGGCTCCGGGAGGCGTATTATCCAAAATATCAAAAATTTCCGGCGGCAACACACAACGTCCCAAAATGGAAAACAAAGATAAAAACTCGTTTGGCTTGGGTTTTTCCACCATGTCGGTGACAGAGTACAAGTTATCGTGTAACAACGAAACGGCCAAGCTTGAATATTTAACAATTTGTTCGGGAGTCACTTCTTTGATGCCGACTACACCTTTGCCAAATTCCTCGTAAGCACGGCACAATTGCGCACAAGCGGGATCTTCGCCAATGATAACGTCATCACCGTATAACACGGCAAAAGGTTCGTTGCCCACAAAAGAACGTGCACAACTGATGGCGTGGCCCAAGCCTTTGGTTTCTTTTTGACGAATAAAGGTGATGTTTGCCATGTTATTGATATGGTTCAGTTCTTCCAAAACGGCAAGACGACCACCTGCTTCCAAGCGTTGCTCCAATTCAATGTTGTGGTCGAAATGATCTTCGATAATCCCTTTCCCACGATTGGTGATAATTAAAATGTCGGTAATGCCCGAAGCCACCGCTTCTTCCACAATGTACTGAATAGCGGGTTTGTCAACAATGGGGAGCATTTCTTTTGGCATAGCTTTGGAAGCGGGCAACACACGTGTCCCCAAACCCG
The DNA here is from genome assembly GCA_045648765.1 of Acutalibacteraceae bacterium. Lineage (GTDB taxonomy): Bacteria > Bacillota > Clostridia > Oscillospirales > Acutalibacteraceae > RGIG3009. The sequence continues at coordinate 9,743 of JAZROQ010000042.1, read as the reverse complement.
CAGCAGGAATAACGGCTTTTGTAATACGTTGTGACATAATACACACTCACTTTCTTAAAATAACATTAAAACATAAAGCGCAAGCAATGACAGCATTTCGGGTAATATTGCCAAAATAAACGAGACACCGCCGCTGTTAAGTGACGTTTGCCCATAGGAAAGACCGGGGTTTTCTTTGAGCTTTTTTGCTTTTCGCAACACAGTTTTTAAGTAAAGATAGTTGCCAAACATCCCAATTAAAATGCGAACCACCAAAACCAATAAGGATAATAATGAACAAATCATCATGACAATCTGAGCATTCGGTTTTGTCATTAATTGCTCTGCGGCGGCAAACAACGCGTCGGGCGTGACAGCATTTGTCGGAAAGTTTAATTGAGTAAATAAGGCGTCGCTAAATACAGAGGTAGCCGTGAAAAACAAAAAGGAAAGAATACCCCACAATATGTTTTTGCGATATAAAAACCAATTGTACGGCAACAAAAACGACATCCAGTTCCACGAAAGCTTGGACCCACCGTGAGTCATGTTATAAAAACGGGGGAGATAGTATGCCGAATTAGGACCGACAACTTGTGCAATTTCATCTACGGTGAATTCACCAATATATTCGTGGCGGGGAACACCACCGTACGGGTCTTGAACCGGCATACCAAAGCGCACAAAATCACCTTGCATTGGTGGGGTGTATTGTCTTTCCGGTGGTTGCTCTGAATGGGCTTTGTGCTCGGACCAATCCTCTGCTTCAAAATCTTTACCGCAGTGAGAACAAAATTCCGAAAACTCGGGGTTTTGTTTTCCGCAAGTAGGACAAGTTTTTAGATGATCATTTTCCGTAGAGGCAGAAGAACTGTTACCCTGTGCCCATTGACGTTCCGTTCCGTGGTCGGCGGCAAAATGACAATGCCCCTCGCTTTTCCAACAATCACGGTGATGCGGCGCACCACATTCGGGACAGGTGACAATGTCGTCTTGCTCGCCAAAATGTTGGTGGCAAACAGGACACGATTGACCTTCATAAAAAAACATAAGGATTCCTCTCAATTTTCTTAAAGTACAAGCAGATTATACCGCGTTTAACTTTCTTTATCAACCGATTTTGCAAAGGTTTATAAAAAATTAAAGAATATGTTGCATAAATACTGCTTTTTTGTTGCATAAGTCCCCAATTTATTCTTGACACATTTTAAAAGTTATGATATAGTAATTGAGCATTCAAAAATGCTGGTGTAGCTCAGCCGGTAGAGCAGCTGATTTGTAATCAGCAGGTCGGGGGTTCGAATCCGTCCACCAGCTCCAAAAAGAAGAAGTCACACTATCGTGTGACTTCTTCTTTTTGTACTTTTCACTTTTCTTTCTTCACTTTTCACTCTTCTCTAAAAACGTGTGACTTTTTCGGATAAAAGATAAGAGAGAAGAGATAAGAGAAAATGTGTGGCTTCGCCACAAACTATAAATATTGCGGCTTCGCCGCTTTTATTAAAGGTCGGTGATGATATGTTTAAATATAGATTCGCTTGCACAGATAAAGAGACGATATTATTCCGCATAAATCAAATAATCGTAAATGATTTACCTTGTGAGAAAACTATATTTGGCGAGAATATATTTAAGGCAGGTATCCATTTTCAAGAATGCGGTGAAATAATTAAAGGGTTTTATCTTGAAGAGTCTGAGGAAGATGATGGTAGCTTTAAAGGTGCACCGATTCGAGTTTGTTTTTTCGGTAAATTTGTAGAGGACACAGGGGATCTGTTTTTTGACGCGCATATATATCCGAATATTATAGAACTCTTGTTTTTTGTGTTTGCGTTTGTTTTTGCATGTGTTTATGGCGGCGTTGCGGGTTTTATAGTGTCATCCTTGGTCTTATTCTTTTTTGCAAAAGGATATTATGATATGATTAATGATACATACAATATACTAAAAAGAATATTTGATTAAGAAAATCAGGTTTTTCGACCGGTTCCATTTTGAGTGTCGGTCCCAGAAAAAGAAAGACAAGTCGAAAGACTTGTCTTTTCTTTTTCAATGAAATTCGCCTTCGGCGAGTGAAATAGCTTCGCTGTGAAATACGCTAAAGCGTATGAAATATTTGCTTTGCAAATGTTAAGAGGCGAATTTTATTTCACATTTTGCGAAAGCAAAATATTTCATAATCCGAAGGATTATTTCATATCGCATAGCGATATTTCATTACATACAATGCTCCGCATTGATTTGTTTCCGCTTTTATGATATAATACTATTAACAAAAAAGTTTAGGAGATAAATATGCGCAAAAATTTTTTATGGATGATGCTAGGTTCATTTGTTACGATACTTATAATATTGTGTTTTACTTTTTTTACTAGTTATGAAAAGAATACTCATCAGATGTTAGGTACAATGGTGGTATATAAACACGAAAGCATAACAACCCATCTGTCTTCCGATGCTTGTGCATATTTGTCTGACGGAAATCGCTCATTGTATTTTGGTAAGTTGCCATCTCAAGAATCTGCTATAGAAATCAACAGTCCTGATAGAGCAACTTTATATGTATATCCGCTAGATGATGATTCTATAATTATTAGGTATGAGCCACGAAACGGAATTAAAAGGACCTATAAAAAGTCCGGTTATGGAGATTTTAATCGCGTGTTAAAAACTTTATATGAGCTTACAGACAATGAAATTTTTAACGAAACAATAGATTACGATAATTAAAATATGTAAATCCTCGGTTTTCACCAGTTCTTTTTCTGACACGAATGACAAAAAACGCCAAGTCGTGCGACTTGGCGTTTTTTTTTATTTGTTTTGCGTGTGTTTTTTGATGGCTAAAAAGGATTGGTCGCTGATAACGTGCTCAATCTTGCATGCGTCTTCCGATGCGGTTTTTTCGTCTACGCCGAGCAACATCAAGGCACGGCTCAAAATGGTGTGGCGGTCGTAGATTTTTTGCGCATGTTGTTTGCCTTTTTCAGTAAGGGTAATATACCCATTTTCGTCAACAGCAATGTATTCTTGCTTTTTGAGAAGTCCTACGCCGCGACTCACACTTGGTTTGCTGAAATTCATATGTTCGGCAACGTCAATGGAACGAACAGACGTTTTTGTATTGCACAAGACGTAGATAGATTCCAAATACATTTCACCGGATGGTTTTAACAGCATGATGATATCTCCTAGCGATAAAATAATCGGTACTGCTTTTTAAAGTATAGCACTAATTTTTTTAAAAATCAACGATAACAAATCAGAAGACAAAAATGTGGAAAAAAGTCTCAAAAATCCCATTGTTTTACTTGACAATAAGGGGAATAAAGAGTATAATGTTTCAAGGTTAGCAATGACTAACTCGTTTTTTAAAAGCGGCAGTTAGCAATTGCTAATTGAAAAACATTGGCAGAGAGCAAGAGGAAATGAGCATGACTTTAAAAGAGGCTATCGAGGGAAAAGAATATGTTATTCGTCAAATCAACATTGACGATGAAGAGTTAAACGCCTTTTTGTTTTCTCTTGGGTGTTACGTAGGGGAGAAAATTACGGTCATCTCTCATCGCAGGAGCGGATGTACCGTTTCCATTAAAGATGGTCGTTACAGTATTGATAATCCGTTGGCACAGGCTATTATTGTTTAATTTTTTGCGTGGCGGTTAGCGGTTGCTAACCTTTTGAGGAGGAACTTTTCGTGAAAATTGCATTAACCGGCAATCCAAACTCGGGAAAAACCACGATGTATAATGCGTTGACCGGTTGTAATGAAAACGTTGGCAACTGGGCCGGCGTTACGGTGGAACAAAAAGAACATCATGTCAAAAAAGTCTATGCGGGCAGCACTGCCATTACCGCGGTTGACCTTCCGGGAGCGTATTCTTTGTCGCCGTTTACAAGCGAGGAAAGCGTTACCAGTTCGTATGTGAAGAATGAAAATCCCGACGTGATTATCAATATTGTGGATGCGGAGAATCTAAGTCGCAGTCTTTTTTTTACCACTCAACTTTTGGAGCTGGGGATTCCGGTTGTGGTAGCTTTGAACAAAACAGACCTTAGCAAAAAGAAAGGTAACAAAATAGATGCGGATGCCTTATCACAACGTTTAGGTTGCCCGGTTGTGAAAACGGTTTCCACTGCGGCAAACGGATTAAAAACATTAATGTCTACCGCTTTGGAACAAGCGGGAAAAGAGCAACACGCACCATACATACAACAAAAGGATTGGACCGATAAAACAGTAGCACAGGCGGAAGATCGCAAGCGTTTTGAGTTTGTAAATTCAATTGTGAAAGAAGTCGAAACGCGTAAGGTTTTTACCAAAGACAAAAATTTTGGCGATAAGATCGATGCAATTCTTACCAACAAATGGCTTGGTATACCGATTTTTGCGGCTGTTATGTTCTTGGTATTCTACATTTCGCAGACAACTTTGGGTACCTGGATTGCCGAAGGTGTAGAAGTTGGCGACACGTTCATTCCCGGCCTTGTTCCGCTTTTGGAAACCTTTCAAAGCTGGGTTGGCGGAATGTTTGAAAATGCCAATCCTTTGCTTTCTGCCATTCTTGTGGATGGTGTTATCGGCGGTGTGGTTGCCGTTGTCGGTTTTTTGCCGCTGGTTATGATACTTTATTTTCTTATTGCCTTGTTGGAAGATTGCGGCTATATGTCCCGCGTTGCTGTTGTGCTTGACCCGATTTTCAAAAGAGTCGGTCTTTCCGGCAAATCGGTTATTCCGTTTGTAATTACGGTGGGGTGTGCTGTTCCCGGTATTATGGCAAGCCGTACCATTCACAACGAACGTGAACGCCGAGCCACGGCAATGTTGGCACCGTTTATGCCGTGTGGTGCTAAAATTCCTGTTATTTCTTTGTTTGCCGGTGCATTCTTCGAAAATGCTTGGTGGGTTAGCGCACTCATGTATTTTGCAGGTATTGTTCTGATTTTCCTTGGCGCACTTTTGGTGAACAAGATTACCGGTTATAAAACCAAAAAATCGTTTTTTATTATTGAATTGCCGGAATATAGAGTGCCGTCGGTTTGGGGCGCCTTTAAATCCATGTGCAGTCGCGGTTGGGCATACATTGTTAAAGCGACCACGGTTATTCTTTTGTGTAATATGGCAGTACAACTGATGCAGACTTTTTCTTGGGATTTGCAAGTTGTCCAAAGCGCCGATGCTTCTATCCTTGCTTCTATTGCACTACCTTTTGCGTATGTGCTGGTTCCGATTGTCGGTGTTCTTTCTTGGCAGTTGGCAGCGGCGGCTATTACCGGCTTTATTGCCAAAGAAAACGTCGTTGGTACGCTTGCTGTTTGTTTTGTCGGTCTGGAAAATCTGATTGACACAGAGCAACTTACCCTTATGGAAGGAGCAGGGGGCGAAGTTGCCGGTATTATGGCGATTACCAAGGTGGCAGCTTTGGCATATTTGATGTTCAATCTGTATTCGCCGCCTTGTTTTGCGGCTATTGCCGCAATGAGCGCAGAAATGAAGAACCGTAGGTGGTTTTGGGGCGGTATTGCTCTTCAACTTGCCGCTGGCTATACAGTAGCTTACCTTGTTTACACCCTTGGTACTCTGATTGTTGGCGGCACACTTAATGTTGGTACGGCTGTTGCCGGTCTTATCACCATAGCGGTTATGGTTGCTTTTGTGGTCGGATTAATTCTCGATACCAATAAAAAAACGAATGCAGAGCGCGCTCTGAAAATCGCAAAATAATGGTTTCCGGTTAGGATTTGGAGTTATGGAAAATGTAATTATTATTTTAATATTGGTTGCTATTGCGGCGAGTATTATATGTTTTCTTGTCCGTGCCAAAAAGCGAGGGGACACTTGCATCGGTTGCCCTTATGCCAAACAGTGCGGTGGAAAATGCGGTAATTGCCCTGATACGGCAGATGAAAATAACCAAGAGGATGCTACGCTTTTGTAGCGTCCTCTTTGTTCTTATTGGTTGAATCTTGAACGTTTGTGTGATATAATATGCCCCGAAGATGAAAACAAAGGAGAAATACCATGCTAAAAACCTTTGGTTATGTGATGGATATTGGAGAGCAAATGCTTATTTCCGGCGCGGAAGTGCATCGCGTGGAAGAAAGCATTAGTCGGATGTGTCATGCTTTTGGTGCCGAGAGAGTGGATGTTTTTATCATCACCAGCAGTATGATTGTCACGGTACATACACTCGATGGGCAAACCCATACCCAAACGCGCAGAGTTACCACTACTAATATTAATTATGAAAGACTTCATCTTCTTAACGAATTGTCAAGAGAAATTTGTGCCCACAAACTTACCGATGAAGAAATTGAATGTAAAATAAAAGAGGCTGTTTGTTGCCGCAAATTTCCGCTTTGGTTAGAATTTGTTTCTTATGCTATCATAGCGGGTTCTTTCACGTTGTTTTTTGGCGGTAACGTGATAGAATCGGTCATTTCTTTGGCTGTTGGAGCGGTTGTCAGATTGGGAATCTATTTTTGTGATAAAATGATTCCTAACAAGATTTTCGGAAAGTTTATTTCGGCAGTTATAGCCACTACATTGGCATTTCTATCTGTTAAATGTGGGTGGATAGGTGATGTCGACAAAGTTATTATTGGCAACATTATGTCACTCATTCCCGGCATTGGTTTAACCAATGCTCTGCGTGATTTGTTTACCGGTGACAGCATTGCGGGACTTTTGCGTTCCATAGAAGCGGTGCTGACGGCACTTGCTATTGCAGCAGGATACTTCTTGGTTACGGTTTTGGGAGGTGTCGTGTTATGACAAAAATGCAAATTATTCAAATTTTGTCTGGTTTTGTAGGCACCATTGGCTTTGCCATTTTATTTAACGTTCGTGGGAAACGATTGGTATTGGCTTCTTTGGGCGGCTTTTTATCGTGGCTTATCTTCGTTCTGTTAAACCTGCATATTCCGTCCGAACCGATTTGTTATTTTATCGTAGCGTTTTTAATTTCCACCTACGCCGAAATTATGGCAAGAGTACTCAAAACACCTACCACTTCGTTTATTACACCGTCATTAATACCGCTGATTCCCGGTAGTTCACTTTATTACACCATGGCAAACGCATTCCAAGGAAACATGGAAACCTTTTTGCAAAAAGCGGTTTACACCTTACAACTGGCATCGGCATTGGCGCTTGGGATTATTGTTTCTACCACTTTCACCAAAATTATTTATAACGTACTTCAAAAGAAAAAAGAAAGCAAAAGGGAGAACGAGCGTTGAATATTAATTTGTTACAGCTCCAAAGCGTGACCGAAGGAGCTGTTAGAGTTACTCAAAACGAACAAGGGTTTCATTTTTATCGCTTCACACAAGAACAAGAAGCACTTTATAAGCAACGTGACGACGATTTTTATGGAAAAACGTTTGCTTCTTCGGGTGTGCAAATGCATTTTGAAACCGATAGCAATTACCTGCTTTTAAGTGCTGACGTGATAAGAAGAATCAGCAGAAGCTATTTTTGCTTGGAAGTTTTTGTAAATGGCAATCGTATCGGCCAAATAAGCAATTTTGACGAAACCGTGTTGCCGAAAAATTATACAACAGTGGAATTTCCTACCGGATACTTTTCCAAACGTTTTTTGTTGGGAGAAGGGGTAAAAGAGATAAGAATTGTGTTTCCTTTTTCGGCGGAAGTCGTGCTGAAAACTTTTGAAATAGCAGAAGGTGCAATGTTAAAACCGTTAAGACACACCGACAAATTATTATGTTTTGGCGATTCGATTACGCAAGGGTATGATGCACTTTATCCGTCACACAAATACACGACGCAAATTGCACAGTGGCTCGGATTGGAAGAAGTGAACAAAGGTATCGGTGGGGAAATTTTCTTCCCCAAACTAGCAAACACAAAAGAGGATTTTATGCCAAAACTGATTACCGTGGCATACGGCACCAACGATTTTGTGCGGTGCAAAAAACAAGAGTTTGAGAATAATTGTCGCGCTTTTTATCACGCACTTTGCCAAAACTATCCGTCTGTAAAGGTGATTGCCCTTGCACCGATTTGGCGAAAAGAATGGCAAGCACCGACAGATTGCGGCACTTTTTTTGAGGTTGCCGAGTGTATTCAAAACGCCGTATCGGGACACGACAACGCCAACTTTATTTCGGCGTTTGATTTTGTCCCGCACGACGAATCTTTTTTTGCAGACGGCTATTTGCATCCCAACGATAACGGATTTATGTGCTATTATGAAAACTTAAAGCAAAAGATATCCTCAATTTTAGAACAGGAATAGGATGTTGTTATGAACACCAATTCTCACGCGTTGTCAAAACCGTTGTTAACCTTATTGGATACGGCGAATTTTGCTGATGAGCAAACATTTCAAACAGCTTATCAATCGGTCAGCAAGTACCGCCAAAAAAAGGTGGATAGTTACCGCCTTTTCAAAGATAAATTTCTTTCTTTGGGTGCGGGTGTTTTGTTGGAACAAGGCTTGCGCGATTTAAAAATCGCCGATAAATCCCTTTCCTTTGGTGAACATGGAAAACCATACCTTGCTAAAAACAGGTCTGTTTTTTTTAACCTTTCACACAGCGGCACCTTGGCAGCGTGTGCGTTTTATCACAAAGAAATCGGATTGGATATTCAAAAAATACAATCTATTTCAGAAAGGCTCATAAAAAAAGTTGCCACCCAAACGGAATACGATTATCTGATGAATTGTGATGAAGAAAAACGAAAGACATTGTTTTTCAGGCTGTGGACAGCAAAAGAAAGTTACTTAAAATATAAGGGTACGGGACTTTCGTTTTCACTCAAAAAACTGGAAGTAACATTCGGCGAAACGCTTACGATGAAACAAGAGGGGAAAGCGGTTTTAGCGGTGTTTAAGGAACAAATAACAGACGAGTATGCATTAACCATGTGTTATGAACAATAAAAAAAGACCGAGCTTTGCTCGGCCTTTTTTTATTGTTATTTTGTATATTCGTTGCACAAAAGATACAAGGGTGATTCGTCTTCGTCGATTTCGGGGAAACGGCCGACTTTGTCATAAAAACGATTGTCGGCAGTGTCGTCGTTGCACATGGAAACCTCTTGAACCAGCAACGTTCCTTTGCCTTCTTCGCCCCAAAAACGGTGATACAAACCGGGTGTCAGCGTGATACTCTGTCCGGGTTCAATGCGAACTTCGCTGCCGGCGGGGAAAGTGTGTTTGACACCGTCAATGCTGACAACCACATCGGTATCGGCTAATTGCTCATCCTTGGTGGAGTTGTACAATTTGATAATCAAATTACCGCCGCCACGGTTGATAATATCTTCCATCTTGTTCCAGTGAAAGTGCATAGGGGTAATTTGGTTTTCTTTAACCACCATCAATTTTTCGGCATACGGTTTAGGATATTTTTTCGGGTCTTTTTGATTGCCGTTGCGCAACGTAATGAGCAACAAACCCATTTTGTCAAAATCACCGCCGCCAAAGTCGGTGATGTCCCAACCTAACATATTGTCGATGATTTCGACCACTTCATCACCCTTTGTTTTCCAGTCGTCAGCCGACCACAAAACAAAATGGGGAAGAGTGATCTTATATTCTTCAAATAATTGCAAAGCACCGCGCATGGCGGCATTGATTTCAGAACGTTTCATAGTTGTTCCTCTTTTCTTTAAATGCTATACATGCAAATATTGTTGATTTTGCAATACTGTGCTAATTCTTTGCTAAAATCGCCGTAAGCGACCATCCAGTGATGCCCAATACCGTTTTGCATAATTTCGCGATTGATTTGAG